>CAYJLM010000001.1:0-46303 GCA_964370875.1 uncultured Gammaproteobacteria bacterium
CGAGAGCGTGGCAACTACCCGACTCCTGCCCGTCCGTTCTGCTAGTTGGCAATGAACCGAATGCGATTGAGCCAAACGGCGCACCGATGTCACCTGCCGATGCAGCGACAAACGTCAAGGCAATACAGAGCCAATGCCCTGAAACAAAGCTGATTGTAGGGAACGTCTCTGCCGACGATTGGAGCGTTGTTGGGGGATACGGTTCGGGGTACGCATGGCTACGCGCGTTCCTGCGGGCTTACCCGGCTTATAACGGGACAATCGGCCTCCACTGTTATACTCAGCACAGCGCCCAATGGTGCATCAGCCAACTGGGTAGTATGAGACGACTGTACAAAGGTGAGATGTACGTCACCGAGTTTGGCGTGTTGTCGCAAGACGGGCCGCAGATGAAGCGGCTACTCACCTATATTGGCAAGAACTTCTCGGGCGCGTGGGTTTATACCAATCGTCAACCTGCATCGGCCTACGAACAAGGCTGGGCCTTACAGGGGGCAGACCTGATAACCCCCAACGGGCTAACGCCTGCGGGGGCGGTGTTTGCGGAGTGGAGGCCGTGATGTTATTGCCCGGCTTACGTCCAAAGTTGAATTTGAGCCTATCGCTGGGTGCGTCCGGGTTTACTCCGGCTCGGCTGGCATTGTGGGCCTGGTATGACTTCTCGGATACGTCTACGCTCTTTCAGGATGAGTCGGATACGCCCGTTACGGCTGAAAGTGATCCGGTTGGCGGATTTCTTGATTTGAGCGGAAACGAACGGCACGCGTCGCGGGTAACAGATGACACTCACCGGGCGCTCTATAAGCTCAATCAAATCAATGGTTGGGACGGGTTGTTATTCGATGGTAGCAATGATGCGTATGTATTGCCGGAGGATGTCTTTCCGGCCACCTGGACGGCCTTTGCGGTGGGGACGGTAACCGGCGCGGGCTTGCGGCACATGATTAACTTTGACGGTGCGACTCGCATTGCCCAGGTCTTGAGCAGCACGGCCACCAATACCCTGCGAACGATTGGCTTCAATACTGCCGGGACGCCCTTCACGGACACCGCCCCGATTACCGCCGGAGTACCGCATGTGTTTACAAGTGTTCGCACAGCCTCTAGTGTGGAGGGCTTTGTGGACGGGGTAAGCAACGGCGGGGTAGCCAGCACCGGCACAAATCAGAGCGGCACATTGGCTGGGTATATTGGCTCGAATGTGGGCGGCGGGGCGGAGTTTTTCAGTGGGCCGCTGGGTGAGATTATCATTTGCTCGTCTGACTTATCCGCCGCCGACCGGACGTCAGTTGAAACCTATTTGCGGCAGAAATGGGGTATTAGCTAATGGCAATTCGAGGCGACTCATGGAGCAGCACCGCCGAAGTCAAGGCGTTTGTGCCGCATCTCGTCAATAGCACCGGGACATTCTCGCCGGTCAGTCTGACGGTAACGCAAGTCGAGAAATTCATCGACCGCGTCTCGGCTGTGTTGAATGCGGCGCTGTGGCATGCAGGCCTCAATCCGGCCTCGGTCAAAGTCAATTCAACCGCCTCGCTCTCGTGTGATGATTTCGTCACCACGCGGGCGGTGGCGTACTGCGAACTCACCCAGCGCGGCGAGGGGTTTAGCGCCGAGGAAGGCAGCCGCTATGGCGCGTTTATGAACCTGACCGGGCTGGAAAAGGACGCCACTAAATTTGTCGGGCTATACGCGCTCGGCTTCAAGCGGATGGGTGTCAGTGTTGCCAATCCGGTGAGTCAAGGGCTGGCCTTTACGGGTCAATCGGCAAGGGCCGATAGAGCAGACCCGGATGACACCAGCCTGGAGCAGCCGTTTATCAGCCGTCATCAGTTTGACGACATTTCGATTAGCGAGGATGAGAGCAACTAATGGGTACACCTGATTACAACGCCGGGGAAGTCTTGTTGGCGGCTGAAGTGCGGGCCGCAACCGGCTATAGCGCCGCCAATGTCTCGCAGGCCGATTGGTCTATCTTCAACAAGCAGGGCATAACCACCGGCGCGGTTATCTGGCAAGCACCCTCGACTCTGACACACGGCGCGGGCCGGACGGATGGGCACTGGGCGGCCAATGTTGAAATTAGGCATAAGTACGATAAGGACACGAATACCTACGCCAATTTGAAGAGCGACGTTAAGAATATCATCGCCCGGCTGGATTTGTACCCGCACATGCAGGATACAACCGGCACAATTACCGATGCGAAGGTGATCGCGCTGGGGGCCATCCTGCAAATGCCGCCGGATGGGCCAAAGTGGTTGGGACAAATTCTAACCGTTACCTGGATTGAAGAGCAGCCCGTCACTATATTGGAATAGACATCTTGAGCGCGCAAGAGATACAAACAAGAGGACTTATTCATGGCAACCAAATCACACCGCGACATGGGCGTTCACATCGACAATGCCTCAGCTTCCCTGACCGACATTTCGACCTATGTCAATCAGCAGGAATTAGCCCGCGCTATCGCCATGCTAGACGATAGCGGCATGGGGCAGGAAGAGACGACTTACCTGCCCGGCATGGGCGGTACAACCATCGGCCTGAATGGGCAGTGGAACACCACCACCGATGCCATCTATGGGCCGCTAGTGTCCGATAATACGGGCATCAGTAAGACGATTGCCTTCAAGTCCTATGCGACCCGTTTCTACAAGGGCGAAGTCTGGGTCAACAACTTCCGCCTGTCCGGCAGCCGTGACACGCTCCAGACGTGGAGCGCGGATCACACCTTCACCGGGGCTGTGACTCGAACGTCGGTAGTCGGTTCATAATCTTTCGATTGGAGCGCGACAATGAAATACGATAACCCGGAATTGGGTGTCTCATTTACCATCCCCGACAAAATCACGGTTGGGGAACAGCTTGAGTATTTTTCGGCCCGCGAGTTTACCGAGCCGGAAGAGCGGTTAATTAGGTTGTGGGATGCGTCCAAAGTGCTGATAGCAGACTGGCAATGCAAGTTGATTCCCGATATGGATGAACTAAAGCTAGAATCAACCGACCCGCAGATTACAAAGATTGTATTGTGGGTGATTGCCCGTTCCAGCAACCACATGGCGGGAATCCTATCCATCCCAAAAGGATAATCGCCCGCGTCGTGCAAGTGGTGGATAGCGGGCGGCTGGGGCTGAAGGAAGTTGAGCCGCCAGCGGAACTAAAACTTGGCTGGTACTGCGGTGACAATCATCTCCCGGATGAAGGCGGCATCAACAAGCAGGATGCGGGCACGATGTTTCGGATGCGGGTTTGCCAGAATATCTATAACACCCTCAGCCGTTACCGCAATATGCGGGGCGAGGAAATTCACTCTCTGACCAACGACGAACGGATTGTTTTGCGAACCTTGAAAGACAATGGACTCTGGAGCGGCTAATGGCTGATGTAAAGATTGAAGCAGTCGCGGAAGTGGACGATGCGGTACAGGGTATCAACAGCCTGGAGCAGGCCGCTGAAGATATTTCGCCCGCGATGAAGAAATGGAATGAAGAGGTTGCCAAGACTCAAAAGGCGCTGGATAAGCTCCGGGATGAAACCAAGTCGGTTTCCGGCGCGAAGCGGCAATTGACAAAGGACATCAAGGACGCCACCAGAGCCAAGAAGGAAGCCGAACAGGCGACCCAGCGTCTACACAAGACCCTGAACATTTTGGGCCGGGTGGTGATGGCGGTGGTGGGCGGGTTTGCGCTGGCCTATACCGCTCTCGTCAAATTCCGAGAGGAGGCTGTCAAGATTGGCCGGGCCGATGCGGCTCGCAATATTGACAAAATGACTGTCGCGGTAGACAACCTGAAACAGGTTTTATTATCCGTTCCTCTGTTTACCAGTCGTTCATTAGCGGATTGGTTCAACGAAGCTGCGATTGGCGCAACCAATCTAGCCAATACTCTGTCGGCTTTGTCAATTCAGAAGCGGGTACAGGAAATAGACGCCCAATTGAAGCGCATCAGCGAGACCGGGCAGGTCAAACAAGGACAGGGTTTCTTTGGCCCGGTGTTTGTGGATGCAGTGGAGGGCGAAACTGAAGCCCTGCAAAAAGAACGCGGAGAGTTAATCAAAATGGTGGAAGCGCTGGTAAAAGGTAAGG
Organism: uncultured Gammaproteobacteria bacterium; assembly: GCA_964370875.1. Lineage (GTDB taxonomy): Bacteria > Patescibacteriota > Patescibacteriia > JACQRZ01 > JACQRZ01 > JACQWH01. The sequence goes on from CAYJLM010000001.1 coordinate 4,091, forward strand.
ACGTAATTGAGGATGTGGTTATCGCCGGAAAGAAGTTGCAGCAGGGTAATACTCGCACCGGCGAAAGCCTGACCGACCTCATCAACAAGCAAAAGAAACTGAACGACGAACTCCGCGACCAGATGGCGCTGGAGGATGATACCATCCGGGCCGGGGACGCGCGGGCATTGGCGGCCCTGCAACGTGGCGGCGGCGGTGGGTCATTCGGGGCGGGCCTGCGGCCTCAATCGGGCGGCCTGGCAAATGGCGGCGGCGGGGCGGGCCAGCGGGGCGCACTCGGCAACATGGGGCAGGGTGGCCCAATCAATGTAACCGTTTATCTGGGTGACAGGCCCGTTAAGAATATCGTCAAGAAAACCATCGTGGATGACTGGTATAAGAAATCCAATCCGAAGCCGGGAGGCAAGAAGAAGTAATGGCCTCGACCACCTTCCAGCTTTCTTCGGTTGCGGCCACCGACCCGATTACTCTCGCCTGGAATGCGATTGATTACCCAATCGTCTCGCATCTTGGACTATATTTGAACGTCCGGTTTCGGCGGGCGGTTCTGTATTTTCCAGTGTTGACCTCGGCCCAATACGCACAATGGATGGCTTACTGCGACAACAATACCTCGCCATTGCCCTACATGCCGCGCCGGACGGACGGAACTTACATTCTGTCGCCGGAAATATTTAGTGTGACGACCAGTGAACTGGCGTTTGATATTCGCTATCGTCTGCATTTTTTGGGCAGCCAGCACGGGGAGCGAGACCGCATCCATGACACCCGGATACTGGCCTACATGGTGCGCGTGGATACTCTGCAAGGCGGCGGCGGATGACCTCATTTCAGATTGACGGCTCGGACGTAAAAAATCCTGCGAACTTCGCCTACGAGGAACGCTACAGCCCATTCGAGAATGCCAACGGGTTTATGAACGTGTCGGCCTTCCGCGCGGCAATGGCGACGTTCAATATTTTGACGACTGCCGCCGACCAGCTTCAAGCCTGGATGGCCGCCGATGACGGGGCCAGCCATAGTATCAAATGCCCCGCGCCCGACTCGAACACCTATACGACCTACAGCAACGTCCGAATTAAATATGTTGACTCGGAAATCTCACAGAGCCAGAACGGGGCGGTGCGTTTCTACCGGGTGACATTCCGGGTCAGCCATATCTCAACCGATAGCCTCCCGGCCTTTGGGGCACAGGCCAGTGCGACCTCGTTCACCGTTCAGACCATGCACTACACCCAGCCGCAGGCGGTGATTGGAATGGGGCTGGCGGTACATATTCCGGCGACCATCTGGGGCGGAACTGTCACCGACCCAACCTATCCGGCGGATGGAACGGGCGTGGGAACGTTGACCGTGACCGCTACCTCTTCCGGGGCTTACACCGCCCTGATGGAAGGGATGACGGTCAAGCTGACGAATGCCGCCGGGACAGCCAGCTATTGGACGTATGCGCGCAAGGCCTCGGGGGCCAACAATGTCCTGTATATTGACGGGCTGGGTAAAAATACCCTGTCGGACGTGGCGACCTTCATCGTCTATGCTGAATTTCTACCCTGGCCGCGCCGCCATCGCTATAGCTCCCCCGATTGGCTGGTGAATTTTGACGAGACCTTTGCTAACCAGACCGAGGCGCTAGGGCCGCAGGCGATTGTCACGGGTGATAGTATTTTCTACGTGGACGGTTCGGTCACATTCAACTTTTTCGGCTCTGGCTCTCGCAGTTGGACGCCGGGTGAGACGATTGCCTCCTACGCCTGGGTTTTCCCGGACGGCACAACCTCCAGCAGCGCCGACCCGACCTGGGCCACCAGCACGGCCTACAGTAGCGGGGCCTATACTCATTTGACGGTGACCGACACGGACGGCCAGACTCATACTCGCCATTGGTTGATTTTCAAGTTCGATTCAACCCACCCGCCGAAGCGGGATTTTGAAGTAACAACCCTCGGCGGCGAATGGGGCGGCGGCTGGCGCTGTGAACTGCAAAGCCCGAATACCAATCTGGGGTCAACCTACGGCAGCGCCGCCAATCATGTGATTCTATTCGGGCAGACGGCTTACGGGTCAACGGTGGTGGACGTGGGCGGCAACATTGCCTACCGCTGGAACGTCTGGATTGACGGCTACGTAACCGCCTCCAGTGTGGAGTACAGCGCCGATCACTATCTCTATACCTACACCATCGAAACGATTGACGCGCTTTTGAATAGCCTCGACTCATTCCCGCTGTCGATGGATGACACGGCCAGCGCCAGCCCGGCCACCTGGCTCGAAATGAATCCCTGTACGCTTGATAACATCATGATTCATTGTTGCCGCTGGCGTACAACTCTGATGGACGTTGCGAACATCTATTTACCCGAAACGACCGCAACGGGCCGGGCTAAAAAGTTCATGGACTTGTCACCCGGTACAATCTGGGAGCAACTCAAGCAGATTTATTCGTGGATTGTGGGCGGGACGGTTTCGGTGGATTGGCATGGGCAGGTCTGGGCCGAACAGGATGCGCTGATTAATTCCACCATCACCCCAACGGCCTCGGCGGTGCTGTATGAAACCCCGACAACTATCCTCCGCCCTTATTTGCAGGGGAGTCGCCCAGCCAAGTTTGTCCTGCCGGTCTCAAAGGTGACGTTGTACGGGGTGGATTATGCCACGCCCATCGGCAGCCGCGCGCCGGATGACCCCATCATGCACGGCGGGCGCAAGCACGAAATTCCGGCGGGCTTGCATATGACCCAGACCGAGGCGAACTCGTGGGCGCGATATTTGCGCGACAAACTCAACAACACCGAAACGGCCCGCCAATATCCGACCGTTGGCCTGATCCGGGTGGATTGTGCCCCGCAGAATAGCTTGAGCGTGGACGGCGGCACGTCCTACCCGCTGATTATCCGGGCCGTCTCGGTGGAATTTGATTCGGAGAATGGCATGGCCTTTTATTCGTATGAGTGCGAACGCTACCCGATCCTGCCTTCTGGCGTGGTAGGTGTGGCAGTGGATTTCTTTACCATCCCATGAACGATATCACCGACCGCGAATTTGAACTGGCCCGCCGCGATTACGAGGCCCAATTTGCCCAACAGCGGAGCGACGAACTCTGGTACACGGGCGATGTATCCGGGAATCTAAACGTCACCGGTGCGCCCGATATGATGTGGGTCAACGACGGCAATCGCACCCAGATGCGCGTCAAGCGCAATGCCATCTCCGGCCTGACTCCGGCGGGCACACCGATTTTCATCGGGGACGTGGAAGGTTACAACAATAACGGCGTGCCCGAAATGAAGCGGGTAGCAACCGAGGCGATTGACAACTACGCCGGGCAAACGTTCCTGACGGCCTACGTGGGCGCGGCGATGGCAATCGCTTACGCCGGGACAGATGGCAACATCACCAGCGACGGCGCGTTCTTTTACTACGATGCCAGCCAGCGCGGGATTGTCAGCAAGAGCAACGCGGGCGGCCCCTCGCTCAATTTTGACGGGTACAGCGACACCCTGACGAATAACCCGTTCTTTCTGGGCCGGGCAGCGGGCGGAACAAAGGATGCACCGACGCAAGCCCTAACCGGAAAAAACCTGATGCGCTTCTCTGCCGCCGGATATGGCGCAACCGGATTTTCAGGCAGCACCGGGCGGCTGGACTTCACGGCCACCGAGGATCACACTGATGCCAATCACGGCACGGAGATAAACCTCTGGAGTACACCAAAACTGTCCGCAACGGCCGTCAAGCGCGCAACGCTACAGGATGACGGGCTATTCCGAATGGCCTTCGGTGGGGCAATCAATCGCAATCAGGCCAGCGGTGATATAACCATCCCGGATGGGTATAGCATGGTAGTCTCGGGTTATTACACTTTGGCGGCGGGGGCGGCGCTCACATTGGCGGGTGACGCAGAATTGAGGATAGTCTAATGGCAGGTAATGGGTTTACATTTGCGGTCAATAGCACGGCCCAGGATGCGCGGGCGGGCGGAACGATTGAGGGCGGTGTCATCACAACCGATGTCGGCAATGTCGGCAGCGGTGAGGATAACCTGATGACCTTCACCCTGGCGGCCAGTGCATTGGCTGTCAACGGGGACAGGCTGGAAATTGAAGCGGCCTTTACGACTGCCGCCAATGGCAACAACAAGACCGTTAAGTTTTATTTTGGGTCGCAGGCTTACACGACCGGGGCATTGGCCCTGAATGCGGCTAAACTGGTAGTGCGGGCGACGGTGATTCGGACGGGGGCGGCTACTCAAAAAGTGATTGTGACAGTAGCTGGGAGCGACATACTGGTAACAACGGCTTTACTGGCGACCTTTGCCGACCTGACCGAAACCCTCTCGAATGCCACCACCATCAAGTTTACCGGCGAGGCCACCAGCGACAATGACATTGTACAAGAGGCGATGGTGATTAAGTTCTACCCGTTTGTGTAGCGGGGCGTTCGCTTCTTCCCCAGCCTGGCCCGCTCTGCGTCCAACATCTCGGCTATCCGCTTTACGCAGTCTATGTCGTCATCCTGCTCGGCGCTATTCAGGGCTTCAAGGGAACGCTCGTACTCATCTGCCAGCCAGTCGGCCAGGTTGAACGGCGGCGGCGTGTAGGGGTTAGCCTTATCGGATAGGAATTTGGAGTAATCTTCGGCGGTAGTCGTGTTGTCAATCTCGGCCTGCTCTAATGCGTCAATGATAACTTCGGTAGGCAGCCTATCCGCAAATCGCAGGGAACGGACGTAAAAAGTATAGGGTAAATCGTAATGGCGGGGCAGGGCGGCTCGTAGCTCGGCAACTTGCGCGTATTCCCGTACCGTCCTCTCACTCCGTTTGACGTAGCGATTCATCGCCATTTGACTAGCCCAGTTCGGCAAGTCTTCCTGTTTGGCCTGCCACGCCAATTCCGCCAACTCGAATCGCTTCTCTTCAATCGTCCCGCCAATCGATTCTATCTTGCGGTTATAGGTTTCCGGGGTGAGTTTGTCGCTAGTTTTCATCGTCTCTCTCCACACTCCCCACCACCGTCCCGATTGCCGACACACCGAGCCATGCGCCGAGGCAACAGCCGCAGCCGAACGAGGTGATGAGGGTGTATAGGTAGGTCATGGTTGGAATAGGCCGGGCTGATGTAAGTCGTTCATCCAAACGGCTTCGGTGGTTTTATTCTTTGAACCATGCAATGTTCCAATTGGATAAAATGGCAACCAGTCGGCTTTAGTGTTTTCGCAGACGATTACTTGCCCGTCGCGGGATTGACACCATTCAGACAAATTCGGGAAGTCCAAGAGCTTATTACTTTGTTTATAATGTTCCCCGCCAAACTGATAAGGTGGGTCGATGAACCAAGTAGCCTCTTTATTCTCTATATTGCGATAATCTCCTAATTCAATCCGCCAATTCTTTATCTTGAAGATTTGAGACGCTATGCGCTTTAAATCTTTTTCAACGTCAACACCGTCAAATGATGCAACCTTTTGGCGTGGGCTTTCAACGCCGCCAGTTACCAGAAACCCCATAAACATTCTTTCAACATCAGACAACGATTCTGGAATCCGCTCACCTGTTTTTAGTTTAGGAAGCCCTAAAATATCTTTCGGCGCGGCCTGCTGTAGATAGTGCCATACCTTGATGATCACATCGTACTTGTCTACCAGCAGAACATCATGCTCCCAATATTTAAGCGCGTATCTGGCCGTCCCCGCGAACGGCTCAATAATCTTCTTGTGCTTCGGCGCGGGATACAAGTCAATCACCTTGCTTTTACTGCCATAGTAAGACCACATGATTACGGCTTCCTCCGAATAAAGAAATCAGTCCTATCCTCCAGCGGGTAGCAGACCGCCCCGCCGTTGAAACATATTTCATAGTCATACTCATTCGATACGATTGGGGTGGGTGTCTGACTAGCCATCACCGTCGCGCTCGGCACTAGCGTGCGGGTTGGCGACGGGGACGGGGTAGGCGAGGGCGTACCGGACGGGCAGACGATAATCCAGTAACTTCCTATGGCCCACATACCCGGCCCGATGTTCCACCACGTCCGGCCCTGGCTATCTTTTGCCGTTGCCAGCACCGTGAATGTCTCAGTATCATTGGCGGCATCGCGGGCATAGGCGGCATTGCCGTCTGGAAGCGTGCGAATATTTACGCGGTAACCGGGTGGGAGAGAGATTGAGCCACCGATTGGGCATTGCGATTGCGCGTGTACGGGAGTGCCGATAACCGTCACAGCCAATACGGACGCGATAAGCAGCGGGGCAAGCAGGAGGGCGCGGGGTGTCATTTCGTCACCGCCTTGAGTACCGCGCGCTTGCTTCTGATAATCTCAACCGTCATATCAGTCTCACACTCAATCGCACCGGCGGCAATCGCTTTCTTCTTCGCGCTCAAAGAAACATCATAATGTTCCTCTGGCGTTCCCGCCTTTTGTATCCACTTCCTTTGCACGCCGATTTCATCTGCCATCTCATCTAGTTCTTTGCGGGCGGCTCTGGCGTCCAGTAAGTCACTCGTCATATGATTCATAATCATGCGGCCATAAGGCCAGTCCATGTTGTCAATATAAATTGTCACGGCTTCACCGCCTTGAGTGCTTTGGCTTGCAAGTGTAGGCAATCGGCAGAGTGCGGAACCTCAAACGATTCGCTGCTTGACTTGCATAACTGGCATTGATAATAATTAACCCACGAGTTAGAACTCGTATCAATGACGACATTCGATTCTTCTGCCGCCCACTCAATCAACGCCTCCCCTACCCGCTGGCGCTCGGCGGATGGGGCGGCATCCTCAATACAATCAAGATATGTCTTGATGGCCTTATCAATATCGGGTTGGCACAACGCAGATGGATAATCTTTGTTGCACACTTCGCACCAACAAAAACCGTTATATTCGCTCCAGTGTAGGCGCTCATCGAAATTCCCGTCAACAATGTTTTCGTATTTACAAACCGGGCAGTGATAGCCAAGTTCACACGGCCAATCCAAAACAATCACATTGGGCGGGGCATGACGTAAGCCAACCAACTTTTCAGCCCGTTCATTTTTAGATGTTTGCTCGTCTGTCACTTCACCACCTCCGCCGTCAGCACAATCGCCCGCATCTCCCGCCCATCTGCCACCACCCCCGGTACGCACAGCAGCCCGGACGCGGAGAGGAGGAGCAGGCCGCAGAGAACGAGGGCGAGGATGAGACGGGGTGTCATCGCTTCCCTGCCCGGAAATCGGAAAACTTCAACTTCCACATCAACCGATGTCCATTGCGGGTAAGTAAGAGCGGATTAGTTCGGGCCACAACCCCTTCAGCCTGCAAGCCCGCACCGCCATCTTCTTTAGCGCAAATGCTTTCGCTGATAAGCAATGCCAATTCATCCTCGCGGGTTGGAATATGCGCGATCTCGCCCAATACCGGGACGGTGGTAACACCCAACTTAATTGCCACGTCCAGAATATCGCTTTGATTTAGCCACCACTCGCCCACCTTGACATCGAACAGGCGAAACGATACGCCCTTGCGGTAGTTGCCGCCGCCCTTCTGAATCTTCTCGCCATAGCCCTCACCGAACAAAACGATACTAGCAAGCGAGTTATCCATTTCGGGAAACGCCAATCTCATCTTATCAGCCGTGAACGTCTCTTGTAAATGCGACATCAAGAATGTTGGCATTTGAGCGTTATCGGTGCGCCCGCCAAACTGTATCTTCCAGTCTACAATTGGCGTACAGCCCACCCGGATATTCGTGCCGTCAATCTTTTCGGTCACAAGCCAACGCTTGATATTCTCAAATTCCGGCAGACGAAACTCTTCGGGGATAACCGTAAACGTTTCCTTGTTGCGATTGTAAACAGTTTCAATCTTTGGATATTCAATCATCTCTCACCTCACTTACCGCTATGCGTCACTGCCACCAGCGAACACAGCCCTAGCATTTCGCTAAACGGTAGGCCCGCCATATCGTTTCGGGTCAGTCTGATGTATTTCAAACAGGGTATCTTCCACAATCCTGACGCAGGCAACCGGATCACTATCAAGCATCTGCGGCGAGAAATGAAACACGCGCCACCCTAGTGCGGCGGCAATATTCATCTTCTCCCTATCCTTGTCGCCCGAATGTCTGCCGCCCCGGTAAGCGAACTGCCCGCCGTCAACCTCTACCGCAATCTTGTATCGCAGGAACGCCCAATCAAATTGGAACTTTCGCTTCCATGCCTTCGCAAACTGATGCTCGGTAACGGGCATAATCTGTTTTGCCGCGCCGTTCCGATGGTGACGAAGCCAGTACATCATAAATCTTTCCTTCTTATCTTCTGACTTCTTGGCAGGGGCGGTGAGTTTCAAGTTTCCTTTTGCGTCGTAGCTGGCGTGGATGGGCATGGTGGTTATTTCACGAACGCATTGTCACGCCACCACATATTCAAAGCGAATCGAATGGCGGCGGAGCGCTTCTTTTGCATTTCCGGGTGTAGCGTAAGAATGTTGTCTATGATATTCCTGTCATCCGGGTTTTCCCTGAACGATGTCGGTGCGGGGCGTTTGGTGGTTTTCTTTTTCATGGCAAGATTGTACTACCGTGTCATACCAATGTCAAGCGTTACCGCCCTCCCCCGCTGGCTTTGCCTCGCCTGCCTGCGGTTGGGCCAGCTTACCAAGTTCATCCTTTGCCTGCTCCCATTCCTGCCAGCCCGTCTTACAGTGTTCGATAATCGCCTTAAGCGCATTGTCGTTGTCATACGGCCAGTCACAAGCAATGCCGTCGCTGTCCAGGTAGGCCCGCATCGTCTCGGACAGGCTACTCAACTCCGCCCGCAGTTCGCCCGCCTCGCGCCCGGCGGCTAGTGCCTGTTTGTGGATTGGCGCATCAGGAAATATCAGCGCACCCGATTCAATCTGTGCCTGAACTTCGGGCGAAATCTTTGCGCCGATGTAGCAGGCATACAAAACGGTGTTGATGTAGGTGGCGAGGTTGTACGGGTAATCGTCGGGCATATGGGCGGCGTATTTTATTGACTCCATTTCAGCGCGGGCAGCATTTCCGCTGTCCAACTCCTCGGCGCTGTTTGCCAGTTGCGCCTCTAGCTCACGGACGCGGGCGGCAAGTTGGTCGCGCTCGGCTTGCAATTCGGGGTAGGACTGATACGCTGGGGGCGTCGTCTCGCCCCAGGCTGGCTTGTTATGGTCATAGTGGATTGGTTCGTTATTCATCCTTCACCTCGTTTCCGAAAATAACAGGCGTGTCGGCAGGCGGCTCGACTGGTTGCCATATCTCGCCAATGCCGACCCGCTTATTGTTACGCACGATAACCGCTAATCGTTCGCCTCTGCGGATAGTCCTAGCGCGTTTAGGCTGCATCGCAAGAAGCTTTCGCTGGCAAGCCTGGTGAATGTAACGCTTGGCCGAGTCCGGCGACGGGAAACCGCAATAGTCCTGGATTTCCCGAAACGAGGTTAGCCCATCCGCAACGGCTAAACACACGCCAATCAATCGCGCTTTGGGGTTGTAACGATTCGTTTTCATCTCCCTATCCTTTCGCGCTTCCCACGCCTGCCTTCACAAAGCACAGCCAGTGCGTATCGGCGGCCTTTCCCATCTTCTTGTGTCCAAATAACGGTTTTTGAGTCGTTAGGGCTAAAATCTCACTCACCTTGACTTGCGTTTCATTCCACTTGAATATCAACGTACCGCGATTCTCTAGCACCCGAAAGCATTCCGAAAACCCCATTCGCAATTCGCCGCGCCAGTCACCTTGTAATCTTCCGTATTTCTTGGCCATCCAACTCTTTATACCCAGGTTTATAAGGTGGGGCGGGTCAAATACTACCATCTCAAACTGCCCAGCCACAAACGGTAAGGCTCTAAAATCCATTTGCGCGTCGGGCCTGATAACCAGAGAGCGCCCATCGCAAAGCGTGTGACTGGCTTTCCGAATATCGCCAAATACAACATCTTTGTTGTCTTTGTCCATCCAGAACATCTTGCTACCACATGCCGGGTCTAATATCATCATCTCACTTCGCTATAAGTCCAGCCACTTCGTGTATTTACTACCTTCATCCTTGATTGTCGGCTCTTGCAGGTACTTGTTGCCGTCGTCTTTCGCCTGTTCGCTCTTCATCCGGCTTACCTCGTCTATCAGACATTGGGCGGCGCCTCTCGGCTTGCCGTGCTTGTGATACCAGTCGGTTGTTTTGCCGTCCAGCTTTGCGGCGGCGTGCTGGGCTTCCAATAGCGTAACGTTGTTCAGAAGGAAGCGGCTCGACTTCTTTAGGCTTTCTACGGTTGCGGGAGCGCTTGTGCTTCTATCCATCATACACAGGCCGGATAACAATTCAATTGCGGCCTCCTGTTCAGGCTTCCCCCAACTGCCCTGAAAGGGAATGAAGTCTTGTTTGGTGAGATTGGCAAAGGCTTGCCGGGCCTGCTCTGGGGTGGACTTGCGCTCGATACCCCAGCGAGAAAGTTCATTATCGGCATTCGGGAACGGGGCGGCGGTTGTCATTGTTGCACCGATTCGGTACGCGGGTCTCGCGACCAAGCGGAAATAATTCCCTTATGCTCTCCAAAACAGATTGACCAAATATGACCATTCTCACATTCAAAATTCAATTGCCAGCAGTCGCCCCGCCCCTGCCAGGCTTCGTAGTTGTCGTTCCCGGATATAACCTCAAGGTTCTGGAGATGGTTATATTCAAAATTGCAAATTGGGCAGTGGACGGTAGTCGTCATCTGTAAATGCGGAACGTCTTGCAGGGGTTCTCGTTTGAAAATCTTATTAGGGGATAGTGGATAATCCGTCATCTTTCATTCCTCCGCCTGCCCTGGGGCTAGGCTACTGTTTCACCTTATCAATCCATTTTCGTATTTGGTAGTTGAAAAATCGTTGAGCGGCATCGAAGGCCAATTGCTCCTCCTTGTTTAGGATAACACTGCTCCCGCCGTCGTATCCGTGTTTTGGGTCACGGTCAATCGCGGCGGTCAACTTCTCAAAATCATCGTCAGATAAAATATAGGCTTTCATCATTCTCGCTCCTGTGCCTGTCGCCTTCCCTCACTGCGGGGGGTTATTCGGCCATGGGCGGTTGGGCTATTCGGTCTTGTCTAACAGCCCATTGACCTCTTGAATCTCCATGTTTATTTCAAACACCCATTGACTTGCTTTGCGGTGTGCCTCCCTAAATTTAGTCTCATCTTTTATCTGGTGAGCCAGAAACATTTGCTCAATCATATTTCCAACTGCGTCCATTTTCTCCATCATGCCTTGAGGGTTATCGGTATTGATACTCATGGCTCGTACCTCGTGTTGCAATTCGGGCAGTGATAAAGAGAGGTCAGATGATGGTTGCACTTTTGACAGTGGAGCTTGTGACCTGTAATTGATTCATCCAACTCCGTTTCGTCCTTTCCATTGCAAACAATAAACGCAACCGGTAGGCTTTTATGGCCTATGCTCGGACTACCGTGGCCCTTTGTCACTTTATCCCATCCGCTCCAGCCCGGAGTTTCATTGTCGAGATAAAATACCTGCTCTCCATATTCAACTCGAACAGCCTCGCGCTGCTGGCCCTCCAGTCCCGCACACCACCAGGTAGGACGTAATGATTTGCCCACGACAACTTTTACAATATAAGCATGACACGGTTCGCCGTTCCAGTAAGTCTTTTCTGTTTTTAGTTTCATCGTCTACCTGCTTTCATAACGTCCTGTCGCCTGTTCCCTTCACCTTACTGCTTGGAGGGTTATCGTCCCCGCCGTTGGTCTGGGACTGCCGACATATTGATAAACCCCTGTTCGCCGGTCATCCCGCGCAATCGACTCCAGTTCTTTCCGCCCAGCCTGTCCAACATATCGGCGGGCGTCATATTGCTTGTCATCAGGAGCGGTTGCTTTGCGTCGTAGGCGTAGTTCAGCAGCTTGTAAAACTGTTCCTGTAGCCAACTCAATTCCTTAGCGTATTCGGTGCCAAAGTCGTCAACAATGAGCCAGCGCGCGCGCTTATACTGCCGAAACAGATAGAGCGTATCCCCGGCCTCGTAACTGCCCTTCACGCCCGCCAGAAAGGCCTCGGAGGTTTGAAACATACCCGTCCTATCGGGTAGCCCGTTGTCGTCTTTCAGCGTGGCATACAGCGCATTTGCAGCGCATTTGGCGAGGAGCGTCTTGCCGTTCCCGTAGCCATTCCCAGCGGGCTTCCCGTCGGCGCTCTTGTGGCCGTTGATATTAGCCCACAGAACTAGCCCGTACCCATTCCCCCCAATCGCGGCCCTTGTCCAGGCTTTCACGGCCTCCAGTGCTTCGGCGGCTTTCGGGTGGATGGCCGGATTGAACGGCGCAAAGGGTGACAGGTGGTTAGTGGGAGAGGCGTTCGGCATCATCGCGGGCGTCGCCTCCAATCTCGTTACCTCGGACAACTTTGTACCCGCTATGATTTTGCTGATAGGTTGCATTGGGTTGTGAGTATCCTTTGTTAATTTCACCATAAGCGGCGATTGAATTTTTCTCAATACTCTGGGGGGCCGAAATCGTCAGGCCGTCATTTCGCATTTTAGAAACAGCCCTTTTTATACACTCGGCGCTCTGTCCGTTGCAAACTGTCTGAATTTTTCGGATAGGTTGAAACCATCGTACCGGGGCCGATCTGTCTTTGGGGCTAGGTTCTGGTATTCCAGTCAGTTCACTAAAAAGGGATTGTAATTCAGAGAGTTCTAGTTCCAACGGCGTTCTCTCGCGTTTGCGCGAAATAGTGGTTTCTTCTTCTTTGGTTCTGCTTATTGGTTCTACTTCAGGTTCACTTTTCGCTACTGGTGTAGTTCGCTTTTCGCTACTGGTACTGGTATTGTTTTCGCTACTGGTTGGCTTTGGGGTATTCTCGCCATAGGCCGCGTGAGCCGGGGTGTATTTATTGCTTTTACCCCTATCCTTGAATACCCCCATGATTCCCATCTCTTTTATTTCTTTGACTGCTTTGATAACTGATGCCCGCTCGTATCCTGTTTCGGCGCATAGGGTTGTAATGCTGGGCCAGGCTTTACCGGATTCGTTGACGTGGAGGCAAATCGCAATATACACCGCCAGCTTAGCGCCCTTTAGATCGGCTAATATGTTTCTGAATTGAAGAGCTAATTTTATCCACCCTAGAGTTGTTACTGTTCTAAACCCCCTGTCTGTCTTGATTATTTGTTGGGCTGGCGGCTCAAACTGGATTATCGGAAAGCCCGCCATGATTAGAGCGTCGTTCGTCTCTTCGGTTCTATCTTCATTGATTGCCATTGTGTCCTCGAAATAAAAAGCGCCTCTGTTCCACGTCGCTACCGTTGTCGTCGGAAGTTGGCCGAGGATGACGGCCTACAAACAACGACAGCGGCGGGGAACAAAAGCGCCCATCCTTTTCTATTTGGCCTTCCGAGCCAGCCCGTATCTCGCGGGCGACTACAGTTTACAACGAAACGCCGCTATGCGTCAATACCCTGCGCCAGTTTCAAGCCCTCCGCCTGAGGCAAGCGGGGGTTACCAGTCACCCCAGTCTAGTTCTCGTATCCAGCCGAATCCATCCCAAAAGTAGGTCGGATATCTTGGTTTGAATTTCTCGCCTTTGCAGGCTATGTATTCGTCAAGGCTCTCGCAGGCCGTAATCAGGTGGTCGCGGTTGTAGCGTTCCCGCCAAAATCTGCGGATAGCGCGGCGGTTGTTTTCAATCAGTGCGGTGCGTTCGTCGTCGTTCACTTCTCGCCTCCATCCGTCGCGGTGGGCGGCGGGGCTGGGTGTGCTAGGGCGGCTTGAATGTCAATCGCATTAATGGCGGCAGCTAAACTCTTTGCCAACTGGAGAGACGACTTTGATAAATCGGCCCAGCCTTGTTCGTCGTTTTGATTGTGTAAGCTGCTCTCAACATCTCGAAAAGCCTCGGGGACTTTCATTTTCCGTAAGCTACGAATCTTGTTGGCGGCATACGCCCGCATCGCTTCCGCCCCCCTCTGCTCTGCGGCGGTGAGGGCGGTTACGATAACCTTTCGGGCTTTGGCGGCGCAAGTTTCTGATATTTGTCTCTCAAGTTCTGTTGCGTCTCCAATGTCGGCAAACAAGCAAGTACCCTGCTCGTCATTGAAAGACACCGCCCATCCGCTCGGATCGTCATTCTCGTTACCGTCAACAAGTTCAACTTGAATGAGTTTGTTTGCTAATTCCTCGTTTGCGTCCACATCTATCTCCCATCAGTAGAGGGCGGGCTGTGACACCCGCCCGGTTACGAAGCCGCTAACCTAACGTTTGGCAGGGGCCAGCGCGGCTTCGGGCTGGCTAGTTTTGCTTATCCGCGATGTGCTTGCGGATGACGGCTGGCATTTCCTGAACATTGGCCGGGGTAATCTCGGTTATGCCCTCCTGCTCCAGAGCGTGCAGGATGTGAAAAACATTGGCCGAACCGTCCGGCATGGCGTAGTCTTGAAACTCTTGGGCAATGGCGAAAGACACGTCTTTCCACTGCGGTGTTTTGATGGACTTCGCCAGAGATGGGGGTTTACTGCCAGTAGATGCGGGCGATTTTGGTTTTGCGGCCACAGTTTCTGCCACCGGCGCTGTTTGGGGCGTGGGGGCGGCTGTAGGCGGTTCTGTGACTTCGGCCTCCACAATCTCCCCGCGTGGCTCGATTTTGGCGGGTTCGGCCTGGGCCATCTCTTCGGCGGTATATAAGCCGCTCAATTCTTGCGGGAATGCCTTGCGGAGCGCCAAACTTTCGGCGCACTTTGCCAACATCAGGGCGGGCATTTTCTTCCAGAGCGGGGTGTAGCCGCCGTCCTTCTTGACTTGCGCGTATTCCGTCCAAAGGGCAACGGCATAAATCGGCTTATCGAATCCATGGCGATACACCCCAACTTTGGCGGCGCTGGGTGGTTGGGGTTGAAGCCAGACGTCCACCCATTGACCTTCGGGGCCGCACCAATACGGGCCGTCCTGCCCGTTGTATTTTCCGCTGCGTTCAGAGATGAGCCGGAAGCCGTCAATGGACGTTTGCACCGCCATGACTTCGCGTTGCTCTTTGGCATCCCAGCGCTTGATTGCGTAAATCTGGCGGGCGAACGGATCGAGGCCGGTGCGTTCACACTGGCGAACGAATAAAAGCAATTCGTCGCGGGTTGCGCCTTTCGCAATTGTGCGTGTGATGAGGTCAATCTGCTCTTCGCTGAAATGGTCTGACTTGATAATTGCTACTGCTTTTGGGTTGTTATTCATCGTCATAATCCTTTCGGCTAGTCTATCAATCCCCGCAACCGCAGGGACAACGTTTGCAGGCGCAACACGGCGGTTGTAAATACGCCCTCGGTCATCTCAATAATGGCCTTGTCAATCTCGTCTGCGGTGGCTTCGTTGGCTTCCTTCACCAGTCGCGCCGCTCGTTCGTTGCCAGCCTCGCGCATGGCGTTCATCAGGTCGGCGGTGGGGTCGCTCACCTGTAGACAGGCGATATGCAGCGCCCAGACTTGCGGCAGACTAGGGCAGGCCCGGCGGATGGACTGATAGCGGAGTTTGATTGCGGTGTTGAGTTCGGCGGTTGTCATTTGGCTGCGTTCCTTTCGATTCTGGCGCGGCGGGTTTTCGGCTTCACCAGCTTGTCAACGATGTCACCCATACTGACTTTGCCCGGAACTTTCTTACTTTCGAGCCAGCGTAGAGTATCGGGTGTCACCCAGATGTTTATCATTTTCTTGCGGGGGGTGGGTTTCGTCTGTTTTGCTTCCATGAACAAAGGATACGCTATAAATTGTTGCTTGGATTGCCGAGATTGTGTCAAACATGGAACAATTTTCGGCGCAAGATGGTGTCATGGAAGGAAACAAAATGATGCAAATCTCTAACCGCAGACTACAGGCCGCGAAACGGGGGGGCAGGATGCAATACAAGCTGTGGCGCATTCTGCGAATCTCGTTTATTGGCTGGACTGCCAAGCACGACAAGTGGAAGGGCAAGCCGATTGTAGCCGACTCGCTTGAGGAGTGTATTCAGGCGATTGACGAAGTAGAGGCCGGGATTGAGTCGGTGCTGGAAAACGAGCAGAGCGGTGGTTGATATGAGTGACATTCCTGATTGGGTGAAACACGCGACTACTGATGTGATTTCGTTGCAGTATCCGCCAGACCACGACCCGGCCAACTGGCAGGCGTATGCCGACAAGATTGAGCAAATTATCTACGCCTACAGCATCGCCGCCCAGCCGCCCGAAGCGGTGGCTATATCACTTGAGTTGGCTGATGATTTATTGCAGGTATGTACATGGTACAAGTCTGCTTGTGCTTTGGCGCGGGCTGGCGAAACTTATGATACTTGCCCGGATAAAGATCCATTCAACTATCTTGAGAGCGAGGCAGAGTCCATTGGCGAGCGCCTCGCCGCCGCAGTCCAGAAAGCGAAACACTAGCGCCCGCAGGGGCAAGGAGAAATGTCATGGAATCACAACAAGCATTAGAGACACACAAATCGTCAATGGCCGTAGTGAACAGCATTCAACGCAAGGCAGAGCGGCTGCGGCAGGATTTGACGCCTCAAGACTTGGCCGAGATTGAATGGCACAGTTCGCGGGCCGAACGGGCTTTACGTCGCTATCACGTTTTGGTGGCACTCAATTAGAGGAGATTGTTATGCTCAAGAAACTACTGGCTTTGTTTGGTAAACCGCAATTGCCGCCTGGAATCTGTTTGCGGTGTCAGTTCGCTATCTTCGGCAAGGGCCACCATTGCGGGCATTGCCACTGTTGCGATTAACCGCCGTTTGACCTCCGCCTGTTTCGGGCGTATTATGTGACTGCAACACTGGCGTTGCAACCCTCCATCCCCCGCCGACTGCTTGAGCGTAGCGGCGGGGTGAGACGGGATATACCTTACAAACCTATAAAGCTAAACGGTGACATGCATAGAGCGTGAGCCTGACGAGTGAAGGCGATAATCGTAGTGCCACAACGGGGCAAGGAAATGCGCCAATAACGACACCGTGACAGTCTGGAGAGACAGACAACCTTAACAAAACGGCCTATGTGTACGGCTTCAAAACCGGATAGGCCTCATGCAAATTAGAAAGGCTGTAATTCAGTAGGCCATGCCTGCCACAACTACCCGTGCGACTTGTGGCTTCGCCCCTAACAGACTGGACGCGGATTAGGGTGACATACGGTGCGAGTACGGACTGATGACCTTTCGCTAAAACGATCCGCAGTAGGTAACACCGGCAGTGGTAGTAGCATCCGAATTGTCCAGAGAGTCGGATGCTCCCACTGCCAACCTTAAGGAGAATCATGCCTCAACAGGCGACAGTTAATAGGCTTGCACTTCCGGAGGGTTATGATGCGCGCTGTGATTGGTGCAGACAACCCTATACCTATTCAAATTCGATGGCTTGCAATACAGTCCATCACAATGTTTTTTGTTCTAGCCTGTGCGAGGAAGAAGAGACCGAAAGTCGGAAACATCTACAAAACGGGTACAAAGGTCTGGGACGAGTTGCCTGCGTTCGAGAAGCGGCAGCCTGCGGGGATGCAAACTAGCCCGCACCCGTTATTTTAGACAGGAGATTACTCATGAATCAAACTGACCTTGCAATTTTTGCCGCTTTACTTTTGGCGCTATTATTCCAGTATGTGCCGAAGCTCAAGGACTGGTACGGCAAGCAAGATGACAACATTCAGCGGCTTATCATGCTAGGCGCTCTGGCTGTAGCCCCGTTGGTTTTGTTTGCGGCCTCTTGCGGAAATTTCACCATCCCCGGCGTGTCTGTGGTTGTGGCCTGTACTGCCGATGGCGGGCATGACCTGGTTCAAATGTTTATCACTTCGGTGGTTGTGAATCAGGGCGCGTTCCAATTGCTGCCAAACCCGAACACTAAATAACCACAGGCGGGGTTAGCCGATGAGACGCATTAGTAATAGCGCCCGCGTTGGAGGGGCAAGATGAGATTATGGGCGACTGCAATTATCTCTGTCAGACTTCTATCGTCAATGTACTGGTTTTTGGCGTTAGCGCCCTCTCCTTTCTCACCTATGCCCTGCGGCGCAAGAATGGCAAGCGCACCCTGGCCGCTTTCGGTTTTGGGGTCTGTCTGGCCGCCGCTGTCATCTATCTGGCAAACCTGCTCGGATACATTCCTACGCCTATTCCTGCCAATGTTGGGCGGAATCTCGTGCTTGCTCTCGGTGTATTCGCCTTCGTGGTCTCTGTGGTTATCTGGCGCTGGTGATCCGGCAATGGATGACTTCCTCTCCAAATGGCTACCGACGATAATCACGACTCTGATAGGCGGGTATGTGGCTCTCAAGGAAACCGTCCTCAAGGACAAAAAGGCCACCACCGAATACTGGCAAAGCGTGGCTGCCGACCTCCGCAAAGATATTGACAAGATACGGGCCGATGCGATAGCAGACCGCAAGGAGAATCAAGTGTGGCGCAAACGAGCCACACGGTCTTTTAATTATCTCTGTCAGCGCGTGATGAAGGTAGACCCGGCGGGCGTAGAGATTGCGCGCGGAATGTGGGATGGAACGATTGACGTGCCCGAATTTGACGATGACGATATAACCGAGGTGCATTCGTGACCCTCTACCACCTCTGCCTCCGACGCCTGTTTCGTTTCCTGTACCGAGTCAACTACTGGCAGGTGTTCGCCCTCGTGGGCCTCATCCCCTGGGTGGTGGGCCTGCCGTTACTGGCGGGTATCGCTTTGGGCCTCCAGGCTGGCACGCCGTACACGGATTTCGTGGGCGCATCCTCGTATGCGTCAGGCTGGTATCAATCGTGTACGGAGTTGTCAGGGCTGCCAGAGCCAACGTGCTATGACCGGGCCTATGCGATACAGCCGCCGGAGTGGATTACTGATTTTCCGATTTTGGGGAGATGGTTGGTACAATAAAACGAAAGGCCGCTTATGAGAGCGGCCTTTTTTGTTATATAACTCTTGTTACTTTGAGCGCTGTCCCTTTGTTGTGGCGTACGCCGTTCGGCTTTGACCACCACAACATTGAAGTGTCGTCAGTATCCCAAAGTGTCAGACAAACAACCATATAACCGCGATGGTACAAGCGAAGTCTGAATGTTTGGCGACTAATAAACAACGATGCAATATGCGGGATTTCAAAAAAGTTTAGTTTCATCGTCAATCATCCTTTCACCCGGCGGGTGGCTTATACAATCTCATTGTTTACGGTGGGTTCGTTACATTCCCACTCCAAGCGCCCGTTGCTGTGCAGGGCTACGGAAATTTCTGACCAAATATCCACCCATCCGCTAGCCTCCTGTCCTTCTAGTGGTATGTATTCCTCGGCCACTTCCATTGTTTGCCTGACATATTCAAGCAAGCTCAAAAGATAATCGGGTGAGGTCTTATCGGCGGCGTGTCGTAAATCGGATATAGTTTTCATCGTCTCAATCCTTTCCCGTCATTCGCTGACGGGGGCGGTTAGTCGTCATAAACTCGCATCTCTGCCCCGGCCTTGAACTCTGCCGGGTAGTTTTCTTTGAACCAGTCAATCGCCTCCGAGTCGTATTCAAACCAGTTCTTTGCAATCAGGGCGATTGTCCCATCTTGGCTTTGTTCTGGCAGGGTGTAAAAGTGATAGGGCTTGAGTTGAGGGCCGATAACGATCCCATTTACATCATCCGTCCAATAAGGTTTTATCATCTTCATCCCTTCATTCGGTGGCCGTGTACGACTCGCGCTCGGCCTCGCTCATGTCGTTCCAGTCAAGCTGTGTATGTACGGGTACGAGAGTTTCTTTCGCCTTCTCTGCCTCAATGATGGATTGGGCGTTGACCGCCAGCATCCCGCACTCGCCATAGAGATTGTAGAAATCGGAGTGGAGTTTGTAGGCTTCGCGGCTGACCTCCACGTAACCACCCGAAGTGTAATACTCGGTGCGCTCTGCGTCCATCGTGGTGACCGTGCCGCCTTCGGGGTGAATGAAGTAATAGATTTTTGCGTTCATCGTCTGCTCCTATTCCGGCGCGGCCAGGGCTTCGGCTGCCAAATCGTAAGCGGCTGATAGTCGGCCCAAATCGGGTCTGCCACTCTCGCGCCATTGCCCGATTAGATTATGGTACAACTTGAGCGCCTCCACTAGCTTGTCGTTGGCGTTCGCCTTGCTCGTCACAGTCCCGCCGTTCAGCACGATTACACGGTCTGCGGCTTCCTGCGGTGAGGGCCAGTCTGATTCGGGCTCCCAGTCGGTGCTAGGCTGGCCTTTAGTGGGAGGTGTTCCCGTGCCAACTGTCCACAGGCCGGGTTCGGATTGGATGTAGTGGTATGTCATGGTGGCAGTTCCTTTCTTTGTCGCCTAGTCGGTTTTAGCTTGTCGGTATTCAGCGAACGGGGTTCGTACACTTTCGCCGTTCAACATGGCCGCGATACATAATTCCACGTCAATGAAGTGGTTCTCAAGGCGGGCGCGCATCTTCTTCTCTTCGATGGCTTCCCATTCGCTCCAGCCACCGACGTTCAGGATATAGCGGACTTGGTAGGTTTTAGGTTGCGTTGTCATGGTGTCAGCTTTCTGCCAGCGAGTCTAGCTGCTGGCCTTCGGTCTGCCGCCCAGCTTGCCATTCTCGCGGCTGGCGGATTGTTTGGCCTCGCTAGTGCTGCTACCGCCCAGTTTGCCGAGTGCGGAGGCGGCTAGGCTTACGGCCTGCTTGGTGTCCGTTACCTGGGCGTCTGGGTAGTTCAGTTTCATCAGGTCAAACGCGGCTGATTGCGTGTCGGCCTCGTAAGTTTGCGAGAGCTTGTAGGTGGTTTTCTGTTTCTCGAAATCCCACGATGGCTTCCCGTGCTGTTTGGCGGCGGGCAGGGGTTGGGTCGTAGTCCAGACGGTGAATGTGTATTGCATGATAGGTGTCCTGTGGCGCGTTAGTTACCTCCGCGCCAGCTAGATTACTGTTCCAGAATTGAGAACATCTCGTTGGCTCGTACAGTAACGTAACCAACAATTTTATGATTTTTATTCTCGTCGCCGTACTGATAGCGAGTGAGCCCATCTACGTGAGCGGTTTTGCTAATTAGGCCTTTGGCCCGCATTCTCTGCTCGACATCAAAAACAGATTCACCTGCACCGCATCTACCATGTTGTAAAGTTTTTTCTGCCATTGTCGTAGTCTCCTGTTGATTATGATTAGATTGGTTGTTATTACCGGCTGTCATTATTCATGTACCAGCCATAGTCGCGATTTTTGAGATCATCAATGAGTTTGCTGGCAGCGGTCATGGTCAATCCGGTTGAGACGCTCCCGCCGAGTTTGCGAATGTAGTCAATTTGTTTCTGTGAGGCAGGGCGGCTGTCAATTTTGCCGCTGGGGTTCATGAGTTTGGCGGTGCAATCCGGGCAACGAACTGCGAATTTATTATCAGTCTCAAATTTGTTCCCGCATCCGCAAATTTTGGTAATCATTTTCGTCTATCTCCGTCTGTTTCCGCAACGTCTGCGGCTATGTATGTATAATATACCTAATCGGTTAGGTTGTCAAGCGATTTATGGCATAGGTTGGATTGAGTTGTTCCAGAGTTGACACGGGAATAGTGGGGGTGGTTGGTATTGCGCTGGCGCTAGTCGTCCAGTTGTTGAGAGAGTTCCAGAGTCGTGTCTGGTTGTAGTGTAACCACATTGGCCGTACACCGACTCCAGTCCAGCGCCGCCAGTTCGTTTACTGCCTGCGGGTCAACGGGTCGCCACTCTGGAAGCGCGGTTATCCAGTAATTTATCAGGGTGAGGGGTTCGTCAGAGACCGACTCGCCCGCCAGGGCCGCCTCAATCCCGTCTGTTATCATCTTGAAATCGCGTCGCCATTGGATTTTATGGTTGCGATTGATTGCCAACCATAGCTTAATCAGGTTTCGGCGGCGTTCAGTTTTGAGCGGCATTAGAGTGTTACCTCGGCGGCGATCTCGCGCACCACTACTTGCCATTCGTCGGTGTCTGTGTAGAACTCAAGGCTTTTATTCATGTGATACTCACAGCCCCGTCCATGTAAAATCTCCTTGCCGCTCACATGAATAGCTATAAGTTCGTGCGTTGTTGGTTTCCGACAAACCATGTTTACACCCTGTGGTTTGATTCGCTTGATAAACGCTTTGCAGGGGTCGCCGGGTTTGTTGGTTATCATTATAGAGTTACCTCATATTCCGTGTGAGCATAGGTCGCCGGGCCGTAGGTCTTGCGAGTCATGTAGCCTGCTTCAACTAACGATGTCACCATTTCGTAAGTCAACCATTCGGGCCAGTACATCAACTTGCCGTGAGAGAAGCACCCGCTGGCGTACATTCGGTAAACTAATTCTTTGCCTTCGGTTGCGGGTTGGGTTTCGGTTGTCATTTGGCATTGGCCTTATAAACGCTGAAGCGGTTGTGATCTTCCGGCTTCCCACAGATGGATTCGATTCGTTTCAGGCTGGCGGCGCTGATTGCCTTGTACATTCGCATCGGCTTATCCGAGTAAATTACTACGGGGTATTGAGTTGACTTCGGGTCTTTGGCAATTCGGAAGGTTTTGTTCATGGATAAATAGTATCCGATCCTGTAGGGTGTTGCTTGACGCTTACCCCACGCCTCTCTTAAATTATTCAGACAGACGCTGGGCCTTGATTATCAGCATCCGGGCGATACGGTGCTTGCAGACATACCCGCGCCGATTATCTTCACAATCACAAGTGGCAACCGTTGCCATGTGCCAGTCGTTTACATTCACGTCCAGCCGCCCATCTTCCAGCAACCGCGTGTCGTTGCGCTGGACAATTCCCAACGCCCGGTTGAGTCGTTTTGGCTCAAACACACGGGCAAGCCGGGCCAGATTGTAAGCCTTCATCAGGGTACTGCGGGTTACTTTGGCGGTCAGGGTTGCGTTCATGGATACAGATTAGCACTTTGCGGATTTCCGTACCCAATGCCAGCCTTAAATAATTGCTGGTTTACCCTACTATCCTGTTTCAATTAGGTTACATAATTGGCTTGCCCTAATCGAAAAACGGTATAAAATGGGGGTGTATCCTCTCCTCTTCCGTAGCCTCCTCGTCCCGTTGTGGGGCGGGGAGGCGAAAGGGATTATGACTAATCCACCTGAATCATCTTGGTACAATTCTGACTATCTCAATCAGCTTAACGTGTTACGCCACATGCAGCAGCGACAACTTTCCGCCCAGGGTGACCCCTTCCGCCCTGGCCCGTTCGAGTTGTCGGATGAGAGCGATGAATCGCCGCAACATAACCCACTGCCGCAGGTGGACAGGCGTGTGAGCCGGGTAGTGGTTGCGGTCATCGTGGCAATGGCGGTGGTAGGGGCCACGATGCTGGTGTGGGCGGTGTGGGGATGACCCAATTCCGCACCTCGAAGCGCAACAACAACAAGCACACCCAGCGCGGGATGGGACTACTCGCCAACTCCATGCGCGAGGATGGCTATGTTGCGCCGGTGACGGTTGCGGCAGACGGCGAGTCGCTGGACGGTTCGGCCAGGCTCGAGACGATTGAGGAAGTGTTTCCGAATGCCGAGCCGATAATTATTCACAGTGACGGCACACGCCCAATCGTACACGTTAGAGATGACATCCAAAACGCAGAGCAGCCCATCGCCCGCCGGATTGCGACTCGCGCCAATCGAATCGCCCAACTCAATCTTGATTATGATGTTGACGTGCTGCTGCAAGACGCGGCGGCGGGTATTGATTTGGACGCGCTAGGGCTGCGAGATGATGAAGTAAAAGAGCTAATGGCGAAGGCGGGGATGGAGATGGGGGGGCAGGCCGACGCCGAGCCGCAGATAGACAAAGCCGCCGAACTCAATAAGAAGTGGAAAGTGAAGCGCGGCGACTTGTGGAGCATCGGTGAGCATCGGTTATTGTGCGGGGATAGCACGGTACGCGAGGATGTGGAGCGGGTGATGGGCGGGGAGAGGGCGAGCATGGTTTTTACAGACCCGCCCTATAACGTTAATTATGGCGCGAACGCGAACCCGCGATGGCGGGTTCGCGTAATAGAGAACGACTCAAAGACCCCAGAAGATTGGGCGAAGTTCTGCGAGTTGTGGATGCAGTCTATTTTCAGTGTGGCTGATGGTGGGGTTTATATCTGCATGAGCGACAAAGAGCTTCCGTCCGTCACGAGCGCATTTCTAAAAGCGGGCGGGCATTGGAGTTCCTATATTGTCTGGGTGAAGGATAGGTTCGTTTTAGGTCTAAAGGACTACCATTCTCGAAACGAGAAAATACTATACGGCTGGGTTGAAGGCAAGTCCCATGTGTTCACGGGCGGGCGCGATAAGGACGATGTGTGGGAGATAGCGCGGCCATCGACCAGCGAAGAACACCCAACCATGAAGCCCGTCGAATTGGTGGCGCGGGCGGTAGCCAACTCATCCGATTTAGGCGACAACGTATATGAGCCTTTTGCTGGCTCTGGTACAACCCTCGTCGCCTGCCAGAATCTAAGCCGCAAGTGCCGCGCTATCGAAATCAGCGAAAATTATTGTGCTGTTATTTTGGAGAGGATGGCAACCGCCTTTCCCGCCCTGCCAATTGAGCTAATACCATGAGCCAGCACAGCGAACAAAAACGGGAACATAGCAAAGCCGATGCGATTGAATACGAAAAGCGCGTTGAGACTGTCCGCCAATTGATTATCAGCGGGGCGGATATGCGGGCATTAGTGCCAGACATTACCGCCCGCTGGAATATCAAGCCGCGTATGTTCCGGCGCTATTTGTTTGAGGCCCGCAAGCGAAATCAGGCTTACGCCGAAGTCCAGACAACCGAAATGTATGCCGAACATATTGCCCATCGGCGCGACCTCCGCAGGCGGGCGAAAGAGAAGGGTAATCTCAAGGCGGAATTGGCGGCGGCCCAAGATGAGGCTAAACTCATTGGCCTCTATGAGTCGGACAGGCAGAGCAAGGAATATCTGGAATGGCTAAAGGCAAATGGACTCACCGAATCTGAAGCGGTTACTCAGTTCCGCACCCTCCTCGGTGCTGACAAGGTTGGCAGCCAAAGCGCTGACGAGCCAACCGCCAGCCTCCCTCCCGCCGACCGCGCTGGGGAGTAGGCTGGCGTGGCAGCCACAGGCCGGGCCGCAGACCGAAGCTTACAACTGCATAGCTGATGTTATCGGATATGGCGGGGCTGCGGGTGGCGGTAAATCCGATTTAGGTCTGGGGCTGGCCGGGGGGAAACACAAACGCTCCCTTATTCTTCGTCGTGAATACCCGCGCGTTCGTGCCCTGATTGAGCGCAGTAAAGAAATCTACACCGACCTTGCATCCTACAATGACCAATTGCATATCCAGCGTTTCCACGATGGGCGGATTATAGAGTTTGGGTCGTGCCAGTACGAGGATGACAAGAAAGGCTATCAGGGCCGCCCGTATGACCTGTACGTGTTCGATGAAGTCCCCGAATTTACCGAGTCAATGGTTAGATTTATTTCGGCCTGGAATCGCACCACCGCACCGGGCCAGCATTGCCAGATATTACTAACCTTCAACCCGCCGATTGATATGCAGGGTGATTGGGTTAACCGCTACTTTGCGCCCTGGCTAGACCCCGGTCATAAGCGCCCGGCCAAAGACGGGGAACTCCGCTGGTATGCAATGTTGAACGGCAAGGAAACCGAACTTGACTCAAGCGAACCGTTTGAGCATATCTTACCCAACGGCGATGCTGAATTGATAGTCCCCAAATCACGCACGTTCTTTCATGCCTCGCTCAAAGATAATCCAATCCTAGAGGCCACCGGCTACGGGGCAACGATTGACGCATTGCCCGAACCATTGCGCTCCATCCTCAAGGGCAACTTTGATGCAGCCCGGATTGATGCGCCCTTTCAGGTTATCCCGATTAAGTGGGTGATGGAAGCTCAAGCCCGCTGGAAGCCCGAAGCCCCTCGGATGGATAACGGGCAACTCTACCCACTGACGCG
This sequence comes from uncultured Gammaproteobacteria bacterium, assembly GCA_964370875.1. Classification (GTDB taxonomy): domain Bacteria; phylum Patescibacteriota; class Patescibacteriia; order JACQRZ01; family JACQRZ01; genus JACQWH01. The sequence goes on from CAYJLM010000001.1 coordinate 30,001, forward strand.
AGTCGGGGCGGATATCGCGTTGGGCGGTGATGACAAGACGGTATTCAGCCCCAGACGTGGGCGGTGGTTTGATAAGCTCATCAAATATGACGGACGTGATACACCGGACGGACAGACGATTGCCGCGCTATTCACTAAACATTTTGGCGGGGAAAAGCCGCGCCAAACGAATGTAGATGTGATCGGCGTGGGGGCTACGGCTTACGACCATCTCAAGGTTAAGTTTAGATGCGTTCCCGTGAACTTCTCGGAGGGTGCGGACTACGGGGACAATATCGCTGTGACCGATTCGAGCGGGACATTATTTATGGCAAACGTGCGGGCCTGGGCCTGGTGGTCGGCCCGCGAGGCGCTTGACCCATCCAGCGGCCTCAATCTAGCCCTGCCACCTGACCCGGAACTACTCGCAGACCTATGCGCCCCGCAGTGGAAGATGCGCGGCAACAAGCTATACATCGAAAGCAAGGCCGAAATCAAGAAGCGGCTGGGGCGTTCACCGGACTGCGGCGATGCGTGGGTGCTTGCGAATTTCGAGGGAGGGGGTACAATACCAGAGACCCAACCGACTCAAGTCAGTAAGTGGGCCGAACCGCAGACGCAAGGCAGCGAGGACGAGTCGGGTAGCAAGTTCAAACGATATTAGGAGCGCGACATGGAAATCCAATTACCGCTACACGTTCATGAATTTTATCCCGACGACAACGCGGCCCATTTCTCTCTCGCTGTTTCTTTTGTTCCCCGTCATCGCTGGATAGCCAAAAAGTGCGCTTGCGGTTATGGGGTGTCAATCGCCTTGTTTTTGGATAAGCCGTTATACATCGAACATCGGCGTGACGGTCAACAAATCTACACTAAATCATTCATCGGAGACGCGCAGTCTCAATAAAAAATGCCACTCACTACCAGTCCCCTCGGCCAAACCGGCCTCCCCACTTTCAGCGGAATCGTCATGGACGACTTTCTGCAAGAGTTTCGCGGCGCGCAGAAATACAAACGCTTTGACGAGATGCGCCGCAATAGTGCCGAGATTGGGGCGTTACTGGCCTCGCTTGAGTTTGCGATACGCGGGACGGTGGAATGGGGCTGGGAGAGCGAACTGGGTGAGGATGACCCCCGGCTTGAATTTCTGGAGCGGGCGCTCAACAACTGCTCCCACTCGTGGAATGACCATATCTCTGAAGTCCTAACTATGCCGGTGTTTGGCTTCGCGCCGTTCGCCGTCTGGTATGAACGAGTCGAGAGTGAAATCTTATGGCGCAAGTATCTGATGATGGGGCAGGATACGGTACATCATTGGGAGTTTGACGAAGAGGGCGGGATTATGGGGATGTGGCAAACGGCCTACCCCAGATACACGCCGCAGTTCATCCCGATTGAGCGGATGATACTGTACCGGACACGAGTCGAGCGCAACAACCCTGAAGGCCGTAGCCTATTGCGGAACGCCTGGATTGACTACTACCACGCCAAGATTGAAACGCAGATTGAGGGGATTGGCATGGAGCGCGACTTGGCGGGTATGCCGGTGATTACACTGCCGCTGGGCGCAACCACTGACGAAAACGATTCGACCTCGGACGCATCCAAAGCGAATAAACTCGTTCGCAACGTTCGCAACGATGAACAAGCTGGCGTAGTGAAACCATCCGGCTGGGGATTTGAACTACTAGCCTCCGGTGGTGGCAAGAGTTTCGACACCGATAAGATTATCAACCGCCACCACCAGCGAATGCTAATGAGTGTCCTATCTCAATTCCTGCTACTGGGACAGGAAGGGGTGGGAAGCCTGGCCCTCTCCGCCGACCAGACAGATTTTTATACGATGCTGGTCAACGGGGTGACAGACATCATCGCGGAAACGTTCACCAAGTTCGCCGTACCGCCTATCCTGAAACTTAATGGCTATGACCCGAACGGCATCAAGCGCACCCATACCCCGGCAGGCGATGTGAATCTGGAAGCTCTGACGAACAGCCTGCAACGGGTGAGCGATAAACTGACGTGGCGAACGGCTGATGAAGTCTGGCTGCGGCAGACGATGAAACTACCGGAAGCCGAACCGGAAGAGTTGGACGCCGAGAAACAAAAGAATCAAGAGCAGGCGATGGCCGAGGCCCGGGCGAAGGCGGCTGCTAACCCGCTTGCTAATTCGCAGTTACACGCCGAGTTCAAAACGGCCCTGACCCAATTTGAAGCGGCGATGAAGGAATAACTACCTAGCGCGAGGTAACTATGTCATCTAAATTTTCCACGTCATCCACGTTTGATTCGATTTTACAAACCCAATTCGTTGGGGAAAATATTTACATTGACTTTCGGGAGGTTGTTTTTTGGACAATTGACGATTCGATTCCAGAGACTCCGTTAGTCGAACTGGTGATAAGGGGCGGCGCAAAACAGAGTATTGGCGGGGGAGACGCGCAAGGGTTTATTGATTACGTTCGGATGCACTTGAAATCGATAAGAGATGCCAAACCTGCCTGACGCGGCCTCTGCCCTCACCAACATGGCGCAATCGCTCAATCTCCGCGATGATTTTGCGGTCTATAAATCCGGCATTGAGCGGCAGTATACGGACAGGCTTGAGGCAATAGCCGACAGTGAAGCCGATGAACAGCGCAAGCGGGACGAAATCATCGCACTCATTCTTTTGTTTCTGCTGCTGGCTTACCTGGACGGGCAGCGGAGCATGGGCGTGAACGTCACCGAAGGCACATTGACAGGTGACGATAGGATAGCACTCGCGGCATTGCAGGCCGGGCAGCTTGAGTTTGCCGCCGGATTGGCCGAAGCGATGAAGGCCGCCGATACCGAACGGGTACAACTGCGGCAGGCAGTCCAATTGCGAGATGAGATTACAAGTAATCCCAGCGTAACACCCGCCGAACGACAGGCCGCGAATACAGTTGTAGAACGTCATCAGGTGGCTACCATCAAGGCCCGCGCCGAAGTGACTCGCCGGGTTGGGATGTGGGGCGGAAGTTTGGCAGTGGCAAGGCTGGCAGGTATCAAGGCCGGGGGCGATAAGCGCGGGGTGGAGGTGTACGCGACGTGGAAGTACGACCCGACAAAGGAACATTGTGAGGCCCACGATGGGCGGGTCTCATGTGAGTGGCTAAACGGGCAGCGTCACCCGCTCTCATGGTATTTTGAGCATGACTATATTCCACGTCAGGCCGGAAGCAAGACGCTCGGCTGCGGCGGGTGGGAATGTGGTTGTAGACTCGAACTCGATTCAAAAGGTCAGTTGATATGATAAGACAAAATATATTTTTCTGCATAGTTTGTAATTCATTCGCACAGGGGTCTTGTATTGGAGAAGCCAATATAGAAAATACTGGCGTGGGTGGTTGGTATTGTCCGCACCACGAAACACCCGTTGTGATTAAGGCTTGCGAAACATTGGCGGAGTTATATAACAGGAAAGAATTTGCACTTGACCGCAACGGTCATGTTTTCGATACCGTCACCGACGAACAAATTCCAAATAAGTCCATACAATTATGACCCGCCTTAGTGTTAAATCTAACGCAATCGAGATAGCCGCCGTGATTGGTGAGTATGGCGACTCGATTACCATTATTACCCGCGAGGAAATGGCCGATGGAGTTTTGAGAGCTTCGGATCGCGCGATAGTTTATCCGCCAGAACTACCCGGACAACAATACCGGCGAACTGGTATTCTTGGAAGAAAAACGGTTTCTTACTTTCATGGTGGCTCCGGGGTTGGTGTATTTGGCGTTGAATCTAAGGCGGTTCAACTCGGCAAGCATTATTCGTCCTACCCGCTAGGTGATGAGAATGGGCGCGGGCAGGCACTTATCCATGCCGGACGGTGGGAAGTTTTACGAAAAGCATTTGATGAAGAGTTGGCCGTCGCTGTCAATAATATCTCCAATCGGCTACAAGATTTAGCAAATCAGCTTGGGATTGGCCGCAAGTAGAGGACGCAATGAACGAACAAGCAGAACAAAAAAGATACGTTGTTATTTACGAGAAGGGAATTGACAAGTATTCGGTTTTAGATGTTGATATTATGGACAGACTTAAATCTAATTATTTGTGGAACGGCGAAGCATATAAAACATTCGATGAAGCTCTAGCGGTTGTGCCGATTGAGAACCGAAACGATAGGCGCGATGATTACTGGAACGAGAAAGCGTTTTGCGCGTCTGGGGGTTTACTGGGACATTCATCGTTTGCGGGCGGGTAATCCATTTCGCGATTGTTTATATGACCAACGGCAACGGACACGGCAAGTATTTACCACCCTCCGAACGACCGCGCCCGATGACGGTAACGCTGGCCGAAGAGAGGATGCTACGTCGTATCCGGCAATTGGCGCATCAGGGGGCGGTGGAGGAGGTTGTCTTGCGTCTCAAGCCGTTATCGCTACGCCTGCTGGGGGGGCGGGAAATCCTTGAACCCGAACCCGCCGAAGCCGCATTTGACAATTTGCCATAATCACGTACAATACGACTAATTACGAGGCCAGAAACGCAGACACTCGCCCCGCTTGACTCACCAGGAGTCGGCGGGGCTTTTTATTTATGCCTAACTCCGCTGATTACATTTCACCGTTCGCATTCGGACAATTCGCGGCCACCAAAGCCGGTGACCCGTATCTGTGGATGCCCTACGGCCCAATTACCAAGAACGGTGAGACGATTCTAGTTGACCGCAACTATGCCGCCAAATTCAAGCTGCCCCACTTCAAGCCGCCAATCAAACTAGGCAGCCATGACGAACCGACCCCGGCGGGCGGGCATATCATCTCCTATGAACTGCGGGATGACGGGATTTGGGTCACGCCCGAATTGGTAGCCAGTGGCGAGAAAGCCCTGGCAGACGGGGCTTACCGCTATCACTCACCTGAAGTCATCTGGGAGGGCGGCTACATTCTCGACTCAACGACGGGCCAGAAGATATACGGCCCTTTGATTATGGGTGATGCGCTCCTGCATACGCCCGCACTAGGTGAAAAGACTTCTCTCTACGTTATCGAAAGGAAAGAATCCATGACTGAGCAAAATATCACCGTCCCTGTTAGCTGGTTGGAGCGGATGTTTGGCAAGAAAGAAACCCCCGCACCCGAACCGCCTCCGCAGAAAACGGAACTTACCATTGACGGCGAGGAAATCAAGAAACTTCAAGCCGAGGCCAGCAAAGCTACCACCTTGCAGGCCGAACTCGACACCCTCAAGGCCGAAGCCAGCCGCCAGGAACAATTGACCGCCCTGACCGCCGAGATGGGCGATGTCAAGCAGTACAACGCCACGATTGCCGGGAAGCCCGCCGAAGTGGCTGCGCATCTATCTGCCATGCCAACCGCCGAACAGGATTGGGTCAAACAGCAATTCAAAGCGCTCTCGGCTCAAATCAATGAGACCGAACTGCTCAAGAAACATGGCGACCCGACCCAACAGAGCAACGACAACCCGGTCGCGCAATTCAATGCGGCGGTGCTGGAGCGGTCGGTCAAGGACAAGGTTGACTACCCGACTGCCGTCCGGCTGGTAGCGGCTGAACAGAAAGACCTATACGAAGCCTATCTGGCGGCTCGTTAATCGGATTGGATTTTATCCATCGTAGCGCGCGATGACACAGAGGACATAAACAATGGCTGCTGGTAATCATGGAACCGTCATGCCGCGCTACCTCCCCGGTCTGCTGGCCGGTCTGACGTTGGCGGCGAAACAAAACTACGTTGTCAAGCACGCCTCAACCGCTAACGCGGTGGTTGCGGTGACCGCTACGACCGATATTGCCATCGGGGTTGTGCTGAACGACCCGGCTTCGGGCGAAGCGGCTCTGGTGGCTGATGATGGCATTGTCCCTTGCATCGCGGGCGTCAACGACCTGGCGCGCGGGGAAAACGTCGGATATGACTCGACCGGGCGGGTGGTTGACCATACGACCGCCAACCGCTTGAGCATTGGCCGGGCACTTGAGGCCTCAACAACCGTCGGAGATATTGTAAGTATCCAACTCTATGGTGGTGGAGCGCACCTCTACTAGAAGCGCACACAGGAGACATAAGACATGCCTACTATCCCCACCATCAACGATGTACAGGGCGTCGAAACCGTCCTGACAAATATGCTGATTGGCTACATGCAGACTGATACCCGCTTTGTGGCTACCCGTCAATTCCCGTTCGTGCCGGTGGCCTACGACTCCGGGACATTCTTCATCGTCACCAAGAAATACTTTTTTATGGATGACCTGCGGGCACGTGCCCCCGGCGGTGATTTTGAGTATGCGGGCTTTGGCCTCTCGACTGACACCTATTCCACCTTCCAGTGGGGCAAGGGGCTGCTCCTGCCCGACGAAGTCCGGGGTAACTCCCAAGTCCCTATGGATTTGGAGCAGATTGGCTTGCGGCAGTTGTCGCAGAAGTCCCTCATCCGCAAGGAAGTGGCCTTCGCTACCGACTTCATGGCCTCCGGCGTCTGGGGCACAACCGACAGCAACAGCACGACCGACTGGGATGATTTCGCCGCTGGTGACCCGGTCAATGACGTGATGACCGCCTCGCGCACCATCTCCAACAACACCGGGTACGATGCCAACAGTATGACGCTGGGCTATATCGTGCATCAGGCCTTGACTCTGCATCCCGATATTCTTGACCGCTTGAAGTACACGACCGCCGCGACTCAAATGGCGGTGGAAGGCGCACTGGCGGCCATCTTCGGCAAGTCAAACTACTGGGTTGGCAAGGCGACCTACACCAACACCAACGAGGCTTCGGCCTTCTCGGCTTCGGCTATCGTGGACGATGATTGCCTGGTTTCGTATGTTGACCCAAGCGCCGGCATCTTTGGCGCGACGGCTGGCAAGACCTTCACCTGGGCGGTGGGCGGCGGTGAGGGTGCAATCTTCCGTGACCCAGCCCGGCAGAACCACAGCGATACCTTCCAGCACAAGGAACAGTGGGATCAGAAGGTGGTTGCTTCCGACCTCGGCTACATCTTCCTGGACGTGGTTTAAGGCAGGTGAGCAATGGCTAACCGACCTCAAAACTCACCGAAGGGATTGTTTGTCAAGAAAAAGATTGGCGTAGCCGATTCGAGTGGCAATGTATCCTATCTCACTTCCAACTCAACCGGGTTGGCATTGGATGGGGCATTGCAGTTGTCCGGGTCGGTCGCTCACAAGTTGACCGGCAATTCGACCGGGCTGGTATTGTCGGGCGGCGTGAAGATTAGCAATCAGGCCAATGGCGTTTTGACCGCCAACTCGACCGGCGTCAATGCCGTCGGCTCGGTGGCAGTTTCCGGGCAGGCCACATTTGGCAAGCTATCAGCCAATTCAACCGCATTGATTTTGCCGAACTCGGTGCGGGTCGGAACAAAGACGACCTACCTGAGTTCGGATTCTACGGGAATGAAACTGGGGTCTCGATACGTGAGCACCAACACAACTGGGAACTCAGTCACCTAACTTTGTCGAAGCAGGCGGCGGGAGGTTGGCGACTCTTGCCGGTGCGCGCTCACCCAATGGAGTCGCGCAGCCCCCGCCGTCTTGCTCCGAGCGCGCGGAGCATTTATGAACAACCAAACAGCACCGAAGGAATACACTGGCTCGTGTTATATTGGGTGGGTCGGGCCAGAGGGGGAAAACGGGGAATGCCGGGACAGTATCGAACATCTGATACTTGACCGGGGCGATAGTTTTCCAGTCCCCGTCCGGGCCACAAAGGGCTACGAAGCCCGCAACATTCATTTTGAGCGGTGGCTAACCAAGACGGAGCATCCCTTTATGCTCCTGCTTGACCATGACCATGTTTTCCCGCCGGATACATTACGGCGCTTGCGTTCGCACAAGCTCCCCTATGTGTCCGGTCACTATTTAAGGCGACGGTACGAACCGATTGCGCCGGTCTGGTTTGAGCCGTTCAGCGGGTCATGGCCTTTCAAGCCATTCATGAAAGACCCGGAGCGCGGCAAGCTACATGAGTTGGGCGCGTCCGGTTGGGGTTGTATCCTCATTCACCGCGACGTGGCTCTGGCAGTACAGGCGCTATTGCATCACGAGCCATTGGTGCTTGAAGATGACATGGACATCTGGGCCTACGACCTCGACAAACTGATTGCCGCCCTGCGAATCCTGAACGGGTTACAGAATGGCGAAATCAAAGAGGATGGGGCGCGGGCCTTCCGGGTAGCCGTCAAGACTCTGAATGAGAATATCCGTCCACTGCGGGGCGTGAAAGACCCGGCGGGCAGTGATATACGATTCCCGTTCTACGCCAAACAGGCCGGGTATACGCTCTGGGGTGACCCGGACGTTAGAGTACCCCACATGCTCAATTACCCACTCTCGCCCGATGACTACAGCGGGCAGACCGAAGAGTCTAAACTGACCCAGGCCGAAGTTGGTTTGCAGGGTTATTTCCCGGAACGGCGGCGCATGAAGGAACTCGCGGCAGTCCAGCGGGGCGAGGCCTGGGAATGTCCGCTCTGTGGCAATGTCAACCCGGTAACAGAACAAGTCTGCCTGGGGTGTGATGAGGCAAGAAAATGAAAACGCTCTTTATCGCCTCTGGCCCATACTCGTGGGGGTCGGCTCGAATGCGCTGTTACTGGCCCGCCAAGTACATGACTGACGCGCACGTAATCCTCAACGGCGAACCGCTCCCGACAAACTTCGATAACTATATCTTCCAGAAGCAGGCCGCCAATGAGGACGTCATGCGGAAATTAGGGGAGATGGGCAAGCGAGTCTACTGGGATTTGTGCGATCCGATGTGGTGGTGGAGTCCCGAATTTGTAGAGGCGATTGCCCCGCTTTGTCACAGGCTTGTTTTTAGCAGTCGGGCGCTTGAGGATGATTACCTGAATTGGTGTTCGAGTGAGACTCTAATCACCATCCCCGACCGGCTGGACTTTGACCACTTCAAGCAACGCGCGGTATTGGCTGACCGTTCCCCGATTCGCCTGATTTGGTACGGGGTGGCAGTCAACCGGATTGCACTCATGGCGGCGCTGGCTAACCTCGAACGGCTGGCGGCTAATGGCGTGAAATTCGAGCTAACCATCTTTGATGACCGCCCCGAAGTACAATGGCTGGAAACCGATTCGTTTCCCGTCTATCATGTGCGCTGGAGCGTTGAGAAGGAAATCGACATACTGACGGCTCACGACATTGCGCTCCTGCCGCCCTATCCCGGCCCCTGGGGGAGGGTGAAAAGCCCCAACAAGAAGATAACCGCCTGGGCTTGTGGCCTGCCCGTGACGACCGGCGAGGACTATAATGAGTTGTACGATATATGCCACATGCTAGAGATGCGGGTGGCGCTGGCAAACGCCGGATGGCGTGAGGCTGAAACAAACTGGCGCGCGGAACAGAGCGCGAAGGATTGGGAGGTATTGCTAGCCGAATGAACATCGTCATCGCTAACACCGTAGGCCGTCTCGATTCGGGTGAGTTGGTTGTCACCTTCCCCAGCCGATGGTCGTCTGTCGTTGCCCATAAGGTCAACGGAAACTTTGATTTTTATCCTTATGAGTTAGGCTATGTTTCGGCCATGCTAAAACGGGAACTACCGAAAGGCTGGGCAACCGTAACGATGGTAGACGGGTGTCACGAGTGCCTATCGGCAGATGAATATATCCCGCGGCTGGCCCTGCTTCGGCCCGATGTATTGATTACCGAATGTTGCGCCCTCACCTATCCGGCTATGACGCGAGTCTTGCATGGGTTACAGGCGCTAGGCTATGCCAAAGCGGGCGCGTGGTTGGGCGGGCCATACGGGATGTACAACCCCGTTCAGGCTACGAATGACGGCTGGAGCGTAATGACAGGCGAATACGAATACCGGATAGCCGATGCGTTTCAATTGCCACACCCGCCGGGCCAGTACATTGATTTAGACTGGTTGCCATTTCCCGAAGATGACGACATCAGGCGGATTGAGTATGAAGAGCCGTTTGGCAATCCCTATAGCGGGATGGTACAGGTTTACGCCTCGCGGGGCTGCCCGCTGGCCTGTAAGTTCTGTGTTGTGCCGATGTACTATGGTGGGCACGGTAACAGCCACAAGAGCCACCGGGTGAGGGACGTCGAATCGGTCTGTGCTGAATTGGGGTATTTGGCCGCTAAATACACAGACCGATTCAACGGGGCATACTTCCACGAAGAGACGCACAACGCGAATCCCGAATGGCTGGCGGCGCTGTGTGAAGAGATAATCGCGCAAGGGTTGAATCGCTATCACTATGACGCGATGTGCGGCTATTGGACGTTCACCGAGGACTTGATTGGTCTTATGGCGCGGGCCGGATACTGCAATATTAGAGTCGGCATCGAATCGCTCTCGCAGGGGGTTGGTAAGCGGATCGGGAAGGTTGTGTTTGAGGATAAGCTCATCAAGGTCTTGGAGTGGTGCAAGAAATACGGTATACGCACTTACGGCACATTGCAGGTCGGGGCGCAAGGGGCAACCGAGGCGGGCGATTTGGATACACTCGAATCAGTCTTGGACTTGCGGCGGCGCGGGCTACTTGATATTTGGCAGCACAGTATCAGCACCCCCCAGCCGGGTACGCCGTTCTTTGATGAGGTCAAGCAGGCGGGCTATCTCATCACCGAGGATATTCGACATTTCAACGGCGTACAGGCGGTTGTCTCATGGCCGGACTACCCCGCCGAACGAATCAACGCCGTGCGGAGGCGGTATCTAAACGCATGAAGCGCGTCTGCCTCATCCATCGGCCCGGTGCGAATAGCGGCGGCGATTGGGTAGCCCTGCAAGCCTACGCTGAAGCCCTCCAGATTCAAGGCTGGCAATACGCCCTCCGCCCCGCTGACAGGATAGGCGACCTGTCCGGTTTTGATTACGCCCATCTGTGGGCGGCTTGCTCCCCTGATTGGGGGTTGAATGCTGCGATTGAGGTCAAGCGGCAGGGCAAGCCTCTCATCATTACACCGTTTTGGTGGTCACGGGACGAACGGCAGGCGTTCTATGGCCGGGCCGGGCAGGACTTGACAGCCGGTTATACGCCGGGCGTGGCTGAAACCCTGAAGCGGGCGGATGTGTTATTCACCGTTACCGAGAGCGAGGCGCGGCAATGTTGGGAGCTTGCGCCGAATGTAAAAGCCTGGATTGTTCCGATGGGGACTGAAGCGAGATTAGGACTGGTGGCCCAGCCTGTTGAGAATTTTGTATTGTCGATTGGCCGGATTGAGCCACACAAGAATCAATTGACCCTGGCAAAGGTCTGCAAGATGCTGGGCTATAAGCTGATACTATTCGGGAAAGTCGTCCACCGTCAATATGCCGATATGATCCTGTCGCTCGGTCATCCGATTTATCAGGCGGCAGACCTATCGGAAACGATGAAATGGAAACTCCTGTCACATTGCCGCGTCCATGCCCTACCATCATTCTTTGAGAATCCCGGCCTTGTGCATGGCGAGGCGTTGGCGCTCGGCATTCCGGCGGTGATGGGTGGTCATGGGTGCGAAACAGAATTCTATAAAGAAAACGGTATCTACTGTGACCCGACTCAAATCACCGATGTCGCACGGGCGCTTAAGGTGGGTTGGGAGCGCCAGCGGCAAGCCCCCGCCAAACTGCCGACGTGGATAGATGCGGCCAATCGGGCGATTGAATGGATGGAGGCGCACGAATGCTAACTGAACGAAGCCGCGAGATCCCGTTTCTGCTCAATCACGCCATTGGCGCGCGCGATATGCTGGACATCGGTTCGGCAGGCTCGAAGTATCTGGCGTCCCTGTCGCAAGTCGTTCACAATCTCACCTGTATCGATACCCGCGATTATGAGGTGCCGTATGGGGTGACGGGCTTGATTGGCGATGCGACTCATTTACCCGAAGATTGGACAGGGCGCTTTGATTGTGTCTCCTGTATCAGTGTGCTTGACCATGTTGGACTGGACGCTTACGGCAATAACGCCGACCCGGAAGCATTGGGGCGGGTAGTGTCTGAAATGGCGCGGGTAACAAAGCGGGGCGGCAAGCTGATTGTGACCGCCCCGGTAGGCAGGCCGCAACTCACCATCCATCCCAACGGCGGGCAGCGGGTGTTTGACCCCGACGAACTTTATGATTTATTTGTTGATAAGGACTGGCGACTCAAGTATTACGAAGGATGGGCCTTAGTCAACTATGATGACGGAATAGAAGAATATAAACAATGTAATATAGTTGCGTGGCTATCCAATTCGGAATATGGCGGAAATCGCGCCAATGCTTGTCTGTGTGCGGAGTTGATTCGGCTATGAAAATCGTGGCGCTAATTATCGGAATCGACGGCTGGAACGAATACACCGCGCCATTGGTTGCGGGCATTCAAGACCATGAACCGGATTGCCAGATTGTCGTCATTGACAACCACAGCCAGCGGCCTTACCCGGCTATGCCATACGTGCATTACACTGACCGACTATGCTATGCGAAGGCAATCAACGCGGCGGCATCATTCGCGCCTGATGCGGACTGGTATATCATCCTCTCAAATGACGTGGCCTGTACGGGTGAGTTCTCCGAGATGGTTAGCCGCCTTGACCCGGAGTGCATCTATGGCGGGGAAATGTACACCTTCTATGACGCTATTCCGTTTGTCATGGGGTGGTGTGTTATCACCTCGCGGGCCATGTTTGAGCGGGTGGGCGGCTGGGATGAAAACTATGTTGTCAGCAGTTGGGAGGACGTGGATTACTCCGAGGCGGTTCGCAAGGCGGGCGGGCAGTTGGATGTAATCGGCGGCCTGCCGTTCAAGCACCTAGACCAACGCCAGCGGTTTGGTCTGCCAGAGTTTGCGGGGACGCACGAACGGAATAAGGATTACTTTCTAAAGAAGTGGAAGTATCAATGAATTTTATTGACCCACGCTCGAAACTGCTCCATCACCCGCACCGCCTATCAATGCTGAAGGCCGGGCTAGTCCCGCCGCCAATCAATGTCGAGATTGATTTGACGAATCGATGTTCACTCGGCTGCGAGTCGTGTCACTTTGCCTACACTCACACGCGCGGGCCATTGGCGGGTAAACGCGGCAAACCCGACAACTGGCAATCGGGCGGCGATGTGATGGAGACGAAATTAGCTCGCAAGATACTGACCGACTTGGCTTCAGCGGGAGTGCTGTCGGTGACGTGGACGGGCGGCGGTGAACCGACTCTGCATCCTGATTTTGACCTGATTACCTCTGCCAATCCACTGGAGCAGGGTGTCTATACGCACGGCGGGCATATCAGCGAAGAGCGGGCGGCCATGATGAAGCAATGTTTTACGTGGGTGTACGTGTCGCTGGACTGCCCCGACCGCGAGAGTTACCGGGCTTACAAGGGCGTGGACGGTTTCGAGCGGGCTATCAATGGCGTGACGAATCTAGTGGGGGCTGATGGCAAAGCCACAATTGGATTAGGTTTTTTGCTAGGCCGCGAAAACTGGCGTAAAATACCGGAGATGATTGCACTCGGTAATCAATTGGGTGTAGACTATGTTCAATTCCGGCCAATGATTCAGTACACGCAGGCCGAACCGGATAAGCCAGCCGAGGATACGGGCTGGCTCTCGGATTGCATCGCGGCGCTGGAATGGTCGTTAGCGCCAAACGTGATTTGTGACATTGACCGCTTCCGAATGTACCGGGACTGGCAGGGACACGGCTATGAGACCTGTTACTATAGCGGCCTCTCAACCGTGATTACCCCGAATGGGAGTGTGTGGACGTGTGTCAACAAGCGGGAACATGCGGGCGATTATATGGGTAGCTTACAGGACGAATCATTTAGCAACATCTGGGGGCGGCGCAAACTGGCCCACGTCAATGGTGATTGCCGGGTGCTATGCCGGGGACATCTTGCCAATCTGACGGCAGGCGAAGTGATGCGCGAGGTAGAGCATGTCAACTTTATCTAGGCTGGTTGGTTATGGCCTGCTCTGGCCCGTCCATCGCCTGCTATGTGAGATTGGGAGTTATGGCTGGAAGCACAGCCACAAGTGGATTAATCGTAAACTCGTTTTGCCCCTGGCGTGTTTTGGGGCATATCTAGTCAATGGCTGCGACTGGAACAAGGTCGAGGGCCATCAATCGAAAGGGAAACGGAATGTATAAGTTTGTAGCACTCAAGGAATTTTCTATCGGCTCAAAGGCCAGCGATGATTTGCAGACCGTCAAAGAGGGCGAGGAATTTACCCCGCCTGCCGGTTGGGTTTACGACACAGAATACTCTGCCCTGCCCGGCGTCGGCCGCCCGTTTTTCTCGTTTGAGACCAAGCGCCGCGTTCGCAACGTCAAGACCGGCACGATGGAATGGGAGCGGGACACCAAGCGGGTGGGCGTGCCGGTAGAAGTCATTGAGGTTTCGAGCGAGAAGCCCGCGCCGGTCAATGCCTGAATACCTGTACCGTGACACGAAAGGTCACGAAAAGACCCTGTTTCACCGGATGCTGTACGGGACGGGCGTGGTCTGTGACTGCGGCCTGGAGATGCGCCGCGTGATTCAGCCCGTCCGAATCAACTGGAACGGAAACCGGGCGGTAGCCGAGACTGGGGCGGCAGTCAAAGAACTAATTGAGACCCGCCCGGCGCGGTTAGATGAATACTGGAAGGAGAAGGAGGCCCATGTCAAAAAAACGCAACCGGAACGGGCAAATGCAAGCAATGACCCGACCTATGGCACAGTCCATCACGAACGCAAATAGCGGGCAGTTTGTGACCCGTTACGAGGTCATCCGTGAGTTCAAATATGGTGATAGAATACTAAAAGTCGGTGAGCAGTTTCAGCCAATCGGCGGCAGGAACGACGCCCTGATTATGGCGGGCGTCGGAAAGTACGTCAAACGGGTAGAAATTCCGCTCACCCAATAACCAACCCACGAGCCGAAGCGCGGCGGCGGGGAGCTAATCAATGGCACAACCGCGCGTATTACCCGGCCTGCTCTCGCCTGCCGGATTTCAATCCTCAAGCCTCGCAAATTCAACGGCGATAGCGGTCAACTCAACCGTTAGAGCGGCCAAGCCGTCCCTGCTGATTGTTAGTGTCGAGACGAATAACGTCCGTTATCGGCGCGACGGCACAGCCCCGACACTCTCAACTGGAATTTTGCTGACGGTTGCAAATTCGCCCTACGTCATCCCCTACGACCGCACCAGCAACCTGAAATTCCAGCGGCAGACCGGCACGGCCAAAGTCCAACTTGAAGGGCTAAAGGGATACGGGAATAACCCGTTCTAATGACCGCCTTCCTTCCTGGGCTATGGCTGAAAGGCCGGATGGGTTTATCGTTAGGGTCGGGTGGTGGCTATCTTGGAAAGTTGCGCGGCCTGTTTGGCTCTTCCATCGTCGGTCTCTGGCCGCAGAACGAAGCCAGCGGCACAGTTAGCCGAGAGATTGTCAATGGCTACAACGGGCAATACACCGGCGTGACGTTGGGCGTACCCGGCATCGGGGACGGCAACACTGCCGCCTCGTATGACGGGACGACCTCGTTCAACAATGTATACAGCGCCGCACTCGCAGCGGCGTTCAATCCTAACGAATTGTCATTAATTGCGTGGGTGAAAACTTCAGCTTGGGCGGACTCCACCTTTAGAGTTCCCGTTTCACTTGCGGTTAATTCTAGTAATAAAGTATTTTTCCAGAAGTCAACCGTATCAAATCGGTTGGACGCTAACTATATTGCTGGAGGCACAACCAAGACAATAACGAGTCTGGTTGCGGCGGCGAATACCGGTTGGCTAAATTTAGCTATGACCGTCTCGAAATCAGCCGATGCCTTGATTGGATATTTGAATGGCGTTCCAATTGGGTCACCGCAAACGGGTTTGGGAACGTGGGTCGGCTCGCTGGCAGCAACACTCTGTACAATCGGGGCAGAAAACACCTCAGCAGGCAAGTCCTGGAATGGATATGAGTCCGTTGTTTGTCTACTAAATCGGCGTGCTACTCCTGCCGAAATCGCACAGACGGCGATTGTGCCATGACAATTATCTATTGCTTGTTGGCGTGGGTTGTTATCTCTATTCCGATAGGTATTCTGGTCGGAAAATGTATTGAGTTTGGATTGGGAGATGGGCGGCGATGAAACGATTATCTATTCTGCTGGTTGTGCTGGCCTTGTTGCCGCTTCAAACTCAAGCGGCCAATTCCTTTGTGAAGGGCATTGCCCTTGCCGACTCGTCCCACCTCGAGGATTTAGACACGATTGGAGCAACGTCTTATTACAACTGGACGCTGAATTGTCGCGATGACCCGCGCTGTATTCCAATGGCGAGAGCGTGGCAACTACCCGACTCCTGCCCGTCCGTTCTGCTAGTTGGCAATGA
>CAYJLM010000002.1:0-34987 GCA_964370875.1 uncultured Gammaproteobacteria bacterium
CTCCGGTACTCCTCAGGACAACGAAACAAAATTTGGTGTGACATTCAGCCCCTTCTACGCTGAAGAGTTTGGGGTTGATTGGCGTAAAGCGTATACCGCAATCCTCGACGATTTGGGTGTTCGCTATTTTCGGCTATCCGCCTATTGGAACACAACCGAGCCGCAAGATGAAGAATTTAATTTTGACGATCTCGATTTTCAGCTTGATGAAGCGGCACTTCGCAATGCCCATGTTCTCTTGGGTGCTGGTCGAAAATTACCTCGCTGGCCGGAATGTCATGATCCGGAATGGGTAAAAAATTTGTCAAAGGAGGAATTTGAACAAAAGGTTCTTGACTATGTTTCAGTTGTAGTAAAACGGTACAAGGATCATGCGGCACTGTCGCGATGGCAAGTGGAAAATGAAGTACTGTTTCCGTTTGGCGATTGTACGCACCCCTATAACCTTTCATTGTTAAAAAAAGAAATCAACCTTGTTCGCTCTCTTGACCCGAATCACGAGGTTGTTGTAACGGATTCGGGGGAGTGGACGATTTGGATTCCGCTTGCATTTTTCGGTGATACGCTTGGCATTAGTATGTATCGTGAAGCGTGGAACGATTTTCTTCATTCACACATTCCGTTTCCAGTGAAAGAGGGGTGGTATCAGCTTCGAGCAAAGCTTATCCAGCCATGGAAAAAAACAATTATTGTCACCGAGTTGCAGGCAGAGCCCTGGGCCGGCAAGCCGGTGGAAAAAATGGGACCGGATGAAAGTGTGCTTCTGATGCCACTGGATAAGATTAGGGACAATATCCAATTTGCGAAAAATGTTGGATTTCCGGAAGTATATCTGTGGGGTGTTGAGTGGTGGTATTCTCTTCGCGAACAGGATTTTTCCGAAATCTGGAATGGAATGAAGGATGTTTTTAGTAATAGCAGTGCGTATGGAGATAAGTGAAATACGAGGAGTAGCTCCGATACTTTCTGTTTCTGAATTCGTTGAATACATAAACATTGCAATCGGTCAGCGAAAGGTGAGCATTGAAGGTGAGATTTCCGGATACCATCTCAATCAGGGGAAGTGGGTTTTTTTCGACTTGAAAGACGAAGACAGTAAAATAGGATGCTTTGCGGCATCATGGAATATGCGCACGGCTCTCGAAGATGGTATGCAGGTTGTCGTGCATGGCGTTCCGCGCGTATATGGAAAGAGCGGGAAATTTTCGATTATGGTCGATTCAATAGAGCTGAGAGGGGAGGGATCGCTTCGGCGTGCGTTTGAGCTGACAAGGAAAAAATTAGAAGCAGAAGGATTGTTTGATGTTGCGCGAAAGCGGCCATTGCCGCAGTTTCCCGAAAAAATCGGCATCATCGCATCTCGCGAGTCAGCCGCATATACGGACTTCATGCGTATTGTGCAATCCCGCTGGGGTGGAGTCGAGCTCTATCTCTACCATGTACAGGTGCAAGGCGAGCGGGCAGTGGGCGATATTATAAAAGCATTTGAATGGTTTAATACTGTCGGTATTCAAGAGGGGGTACAGTCGATTGCGTTGATCCGCGGTGGCGGCTCGCTTGAGGACTTGCAGGCGTTTAACTCGGAAGGTGTGGCTCGCGCGGTTTTTGGATCGCGTTTGCCGGTTGTGTGCGGTGTTGGTCATGAACGGGACGAGAGTCTGGCTGATTACGCCGCCGATGTGCGCGCCGCAACACCGACGCATGCTGCCAGCTTGATCGTACCGGACAGGGAAGAAATCAGCGATGCGCTTGCCGCCCACACTTCAACGCTTTCGCGCTCCCTCGCATACGCGCTCGAGTGGCACGCGCATGGCATACAATCGCATCTTTCAGCACTTTCATCCTCGTTTCATCGCCATACACTGCGGTTTGGGGAGCTCCAGTCCTCATTGCTTCGTGCTGATGGGCAGATACACCACACAATCTCGACAGCGCGTGAGGTGTGTACCGTAAGAGCAACACGCCTGAATGACATGATGCACAATAGGGTTGAGCAAAAGAGCGCGACGACGACATTTTTTGAGCGTTCACTTGCCCAAGTGAATCCATTGACGGTGCTCAAGCGCGGGTATACGATTACACGGAGAAAGGGGAGTATCGTTACGCGAGCAAAAGAATTACACGCGTCCGAAACGCTCTCGATACAATTTTCAGACGGTACTATTGATGTGGCAACATTGAGTATGTAGAAAAATATCACGTGGGAGTTTCTTCCGGCTCATTTTTGCCCAATTTTTCCCCAAAAAAGCGCTAAACTCGTCAGAATACAGCAGTATTCATCCTCACTCATCATCATTTTTGGAAAAAAATTGAATCAAAACCGACCAGGAAGCTATTTTTTACATACTCAACACTATGAAAACAAAACAAAAAAAAGACCAGTCATTTGCGGCGGTCTTTCAGGAACTTGAAGAAATCGTTAAGAAATTTGAAGACGGGAAACTCGATCTCGATGAAAGTTTGAACTATTTTGAACGAGGGCTTGAGCTTGCCGCGGTCTGCAAGAAATACTTGGCCGGTGTCGAAAATCGCGTTCACGAAATAAAAAAGAAATTTTCAAACGACAATTTGTTTGATGATGAGGAATGAATAATATGAATCACAATCGGGAAATAGGGGGACCATTTCGCCAGCCGGATCCGGATGGAGATATGGTAGCCGAAGAAAGCGGTAGCCCTGTAAAAGAAAAGGAAATCGCACCAGATCCGATTTCCGAGCTGACAAAAGAAATTACGGCACTATCGGAGGAATATGCTGAAGGCGAGTTGAGCGCTGTTGCATACGTCGATCGGGTCGTGCCGCTCTTTGCGCGTCGAGAGGATCGCATTCGTCATCACCATCCAAAAAACAGTGATGTCGTGAAGAATGTGTTTGCCGCGAAAACACCCCGGTTGTCCGCGATTCTCCATGATTTTAATTTCGGAGATATCGTTGATACGCAGCATCCGCTGAACGCAATGAGCGATGATGTGAAAAAAGCGAAATCGGCTGTTACTGCCGTTGTTGGCTATCGTTTTGCGTACCGACCCTTTTTATATGCGATGACTCTTTGTAAGTCGTCCAGATCATGGGATAAAACCGTGAGAGGAGAACCCACACTTCAGTATAATAGAGAAGACATGAGAATTCGCGAGGAATTTTGGCACGAAATTGTATCACTGCAGGAAACACTGGGCGTTTCCGATTTTAATAAACGCGCCGGACTCGCAGCACTTATTCTCCTGACGGATACCGCACAGAGGAAAATGATTCAAGATGTCCACGATCTTCTCGCAAAGCCCGGAAGCGTCATGACTCGCGCTGAAGAGGATTTTTGGGAGCACTATTTGATTGGAAAACCGCGTAATGAAGGGATCGCATTTTGCCGCAATTATGTTGTGGATGCTGATGAAAAAATGAAAGGCGCGGCGAACGATATATACGGAGCAATCGGAGATCGAGTTGTTAGGGCATGGAGCGATCTTCTTGCTCAATTCTATACATGTGGTGATTCCCAACAAGAAAAAGACGCATTTTTATCGGTGTTACGGTATGCGGGCGAGCAACTTTTAGCGGGAAAAATTCAATTGGCGGAACGCGCAATGCAAAAGTATTCCCGACGGGAGGTTGCGCATTTTACTCCGCAGATCGTCAAAGAAGAGTCTGAAAAAAAAGCCACCACTGAAATACAAGAAAATACGCAAGCGACAGAAAAAGAAGCCCTTGAGTTTCTAGAAAAATATAAGGGGCATCTCTTGCTCAATCTTGAATCAATCAAGCGAAAAGATAACTTTGATTTTTTGACTATAACGATCAACGACGAAACGCAAGAACTCATTGTGTTTAATGTTCGGATTGGAAAGACTCACGGTGCGGAGAGTCAGATCGGTAGCGGGTTGAGCATTTCTCGGTTTAGTGGTCGCCGTATGGTACCTGCAAATTTTATGAAGCGGATTCGGTTTGGAAATGAGTATTACCGCGATAGGGTACATGCGCAAACGCAACAACCAGGTGAGGCCATCGGCGGGAAGCAACAGATATCGTCGCGACTAGTTCAGGCGAGCGGCGCGCTTTTTGATATTGGCGCTGTTGAAGCGCTTTCCCGCGGGCACATACTGATGGCGGCGAGAGATTTTTTTAAGAGTGATGCCGCGCGTGCGTTAGTCGGTGATGCTCAGGATGAAATTGTCAGGAATATAGAAACACTTTCGCTTCCTTTCGAGGGTATAAGTGCTGTTGACAAGCAAATGACAAGAGCAACAAGAAGTGAGCATGAGATGAAGGCGCTTGAGCACATTCTTACCCTCCATCACCATGTTTTTATTCGGCCGATAAAGAAGAGACATATCGAAAACCTGTCGTCAGATATTATTGTGATACAGATTCTCGGTGTCGTATCAGAAGAGGATTTCAAAAAAAGCGATCGTAAAAGTCATGCGCAAGCTACCGCCAACGGAATTGAACATCCGGTTCTCCTTACTCGCCGCTATTCGTTTTCTTACAATGGAGAACTTATTCAGAACATGGTTGCGGGCACATCGTCATTTGCGCGCTTTGAAGAAGAAATAGAAGCGGAAGGTACGATGGATATGGGGAAATATGACGAGGTAACGACGACGGTGGTGCGCCGTCTTCGTGACGAATACAAAACGCAACTCAAAGAAAAAGAATCGGAAAAATGATTCATTACGTTCGAGTCGCAAGATAATCCTCAATAACCGGTTTGATATTTGGCGCGCAGTCGGACGGAAGATTGTGAATGTCATGCCACGCCCATTCGGAGGTGGTGCCGCCGGGAACAACTTCACCGATACGTTTTGAGAGCCAGTGGATCAAAACGACGAGGGTGTTTTTATCTTCCTCGCTTACAGCAGGCTTCATAATCATCATTGGCTTGAGCGGCCGGATGATTTCAATATCAAGACCGAGCTCCTCATTTGCTTTCCGGCAGGCGGCCGTCTCGAGTGAGCGCCCCTCATCAGTCAAGTCGGACAGTTCCACTTTTCCGCCGGGGAATTTCCAAAATGAATCGCGCCCGTCTTTGTCTAGAAGGACTTTTTCATTTTCTATAATGACAGGACCCGATGCAATGATATATTGCATATCTAGCAACCTTTTTCAAAAAAGTGCAGAACGGTATTGATTTTCTCTTCAATCGTCAAAAGACCCGAATTGAGCGTAATGTGATAGCCGCTCGAATCGCGATAGTCGTAGTCGGATCCGTATAATTTTTTTGCAAGGTCTAGCTGGCGATTTTCACGTTCGTTGAGGAGCGCCATAATTTCTTCGAGCGATTTTCCGGCAATTTCTTTCTTATCTGTCTGCATGCCACGCTGTGCGCGGACTTCAAGCGGCGCGGTGATAAACACGCGCAAGACAGGCAATCCATCACCAATAATGCCATGCCACATGTCGCCGATGACGTTTCCTTTTGCTAGAACATCATGAGCATATGTATCTGTTTCACGTTCTTCTTCAGGCGTGATTGAGCGAAGGTATTCCTCGAACGTCAGCTCGGCGTCTGGATATTTTTCTACCCATCGTTGCCTCAGCAGTCCACCGACATAAAAAACAGGCCAGCCAAGCTTTTCAGCGAGTTGGCGCGATGTTGTTGTTTTTCCCGATCCGGGAAGCCCGGAGAATAAAATGCCGTTAAAACGCATAAAGTGATTCGATTGTATTGATTTTGTGCCTAAGACAAACGTAGTTGAGTGCAATTCTAGGCGCCGGCGAGGATCGGAGTAAAACGTATACAGTATACGTTGTCGAGAACCGGAGCTGGTAACAACGAAATGCGCCAACTACGTTTGTCTTTATGCTAGTATTTTTACCATATATGTGTCTTCAAGTCCATACCCAAGCTTCGCATAGTATTCGCGCACCCCTATGCCGGCAATGACCGCCATTTTGGTATATCCTGCATCCTTGGCGATTATTTCAGCTCGCTCCATGAGCTTTCTCCCTAATCCCTTGTGTTGCGAGGCGCTGGAATCTTTTTCGTTAATAGTAACGAGCTGTCCGTACGTGTGTAGTTCTCGGATGAGCGCGGCACCACGGAGTTCTTCGAAATGGTCAACGATGGGATTATCTACGGAGGAGGGGAATCGCAGGCGCAGGAACGCAAACAAGACAGACTCATCCTCACTTTCGTAGCTCAAAAAATACTCAATTCCCCCCGATGCGCTATATGTCCTCTCCTTGTAATAAGGAGCACCTATATGCTGAGCATTAGACTCAAGAACGTGCCCAACCTCTCTGCAACGCAAGCACCGACATACGAGCCCATGCTCTTCCATGTATTCCCGCACGGTTTGCCGTAGGTTTGTCACCTTACTTCCGTGTGAAATTTCTTGCGACGGAAAATCTCGAATGATGCGTGCGATACGCATAGTGGGTGGCACGAGCGCTTTGATCTGGGCGAGAAGGGGAACAAGCTGTTCGGTGGTGTAGGGCGTATAGCGGCCATCGCGCACCCATTCCTCAAGCTCTGTTGTGGGCGTGACAATACAGGGATAGAGCTTAATCGTATCGGGCTGGAAATCGCTTTGGGAAAAAATACGCTGCGCATCGCGCACATCACTCTCCGGGGTCGCGCCGGGTAATCCCTGCATAAGATGATAGTCCACTTTGAGTCCCGCATCCTTCAGAAGGCGGGTCGCATAAATTGAAGCGCCCGTGAGGTGTCCGCGTTTGATGCGTTTTAGAATCGTGTCATCGGGTGATTGCACCCCCAGCTCAACCCGCGTGACCCCCAGGTCGCGCAAGCGCTTGATTTCCTGAACGCTGATCCAGTCGGGTCGCGTTTCTATTGTCAGTCCGATACAGCGATGGACGGCTGTTTCATTGATGCTCTGCTGTTCAAAAAGTTTTTCACTCCGCCATTCGTTTTTTTCCGTACCTAAAAAACGACTGAACGGTGAGTCAGGAGAAGGGGGCGGCATATCGCGCGCGGGACCTCCGACATCGTTCATTGCGCGGAAACACTCAGCGATAAACCACTGCTGGTAGTCGACAGGGTAAGACGACCATGTTCCACCCTTGATAATCAGTTCAATCTTGTCGGCAGGATGGCCGTTGCGTTCTAGGATTTCAATGCGCCGGCGTGTTTGGGTATACGGATCAAACTGTAATGTGAGCGCCCGTGCCGCTGCCGGTTCGGTCGCGATATAGCTTTTGGGCATGCGTTCCTCAGTGGGACAGTAGACGCATTTTCCCGGACACGGATGAGGCATGGTTAGAAGCGTAACGATTGCCACACCGGATTTTGACCGGATTGGTTTTACGTGAAGCGCTGTTTCAAGCGCCTTATTTTTTGGAGTGGCGTTCTTGCTCCGCAGGGCGTTATAGGTGTCGCGGATATCGTTGTGCTGGAAGAGCCCCGTACTTTTTCCCTTTGCCGCCTTTTTTTTGAGTTGGTGCAGAAGGAGGGGGGTTATATTGTCAGAAAGGGCTAATTCGTGTATAATTGAATCAGGAGCAGGATTGGTGCTTATGCCTGTTTTTTGCATAGTTTTTTGATTTACGAAACTTGTTATGTTCGGACATTTCTTCCTCGGGGCCGGATATTTTTCTGCTGAAAAATTCCTTAAACTCAGACCGTCGTCCTCCGTATGCCCCTGTGGAGAAACGTCCAAACATAAGTTTCGTAATTCCTAAGCAGATCCATGAATCCTGAAACAGCAAAACACATACTGCAATTGACTCAGGATGGCTATGTGCGAATAGCCAGATATTTTGATAAAACTCGCAATACAATCTGGGAGGATTTTAGCATTTTCAAGGCCTCTGTCAAAGATGGATCTCGTGTTTTGGATGTTGGATGCGGGAATGGGCGACTGTATGCGGCACTGAAAGATAAGAATGTGATGTATGTCGGAGTCGATCAGAACCCGTACTTAATAGAGCAGGCGCAAGAGCGTTATCCGCAAGCGAGGTTCATTACCGGAGACATTCTTTCCCTCGACACCATTTCCGGTATTGCCGGCGAGACATTCGATGTTATTTTTTCTGTCGCAGTTCTGTGCCATATCCCTTCAACGGAATTGCGTCAGCGTGTTCTAGTAGCCATGCGTTCATTGCTGGTTCGTGATGGTCTACTCATGATGCTGAATTGGAATCTGTGGCGTATTGCCTTCAAGCATAAAAGCATTTGGAAAAATCTTCATCAGCGGTTGACACTGAGTCCGCTGACATGGAAAGAGATGTATGCAGCCTCGGAGAGAGATATGGGGTTTCGCGATGTCATGACGTGGTGGGGCACGCATATCAATGGCACGCCGCTGTATTATCGTGCATTTTCTGTCGGAGAATTGCGTGCATTGTGCCGAGATGTCGGGTTTAGCGACATCTCGTGTTTTTATACGATGAAAGGTAAAAGGGCACACTGGTGGAACGGAAGAAATCTTGCGCTTATTACGCGCAACACACTTGTATCTGTTCCTGTAAAGGAGCGAAAAAAGTCCGCAGTACCCTTGAATCAAATGTCTTACGCATCTATTCCAAAAATTGAGATTGGTGAAAATAGCTCATCATGAAGAAAATAATACACAATCAGTCGACGCGAGGTGAGCGCAGAGCCGTACTATTACAGAAGAAAATTTCCGCTCCGCGCGGAGGAACGCTCGCAGGACAAGTCGCGCGTCTTCAGGTGCAGCGCGGGATGGCGGGACTGCCAAAAGCACTCAAGCCCCGCGTTCGTATTCGTCTTAAAAATGCAAGTTGAATCTCGTGGCATGGTGTGATATGGTTGTATTGCTTTAAATTCCCTTTGCATATGCGAAAGAAAGAATCGCCATCCTAGATTAGTAGGGACGAGCAGCGTGAAAACATATGTTGACGCAAAGATTGGAACGCGGACATATTTTGACAATATTCCTGAGATAAGAAAAGCCCGAATGGGGACGCCATAATTTATTTAACCATAGTGATACTATATGAACGGAGTACATCCAGAAGTAATCAAAGCCCCTTATAACCTCGAAGAGTTTTCAGCGATGATCGCAGATCGGGTGAGCGTCGCAATTGAAAAGAAAAAAGAGATCTCTCTTCATGATCTTCCGATCGTTGCGCATGATGATTTAGTAAAAGTGCTTGAAGGACTGCTGGAAAAATATGTTGAGCAGGATAATTCGAATGGTTTTCTTATACTTTTTCACGCATTTAGAGATGATATTGAAAGAATAACACCAACGCTTAAATGGGATGAAACAGAATCTCATGCGAACAGCTCAATGAATATAGAAATTGCCAAAGCCATACGCGCGTTATGGGAGGATGGAAAACGAAGCAAGGAGGGGGAATTGCTTCTGAAGCTAGCCATGAAGCTGGGCGTCATCCGGCAAAATGATATTGAAAGAATACGGGATTTGGTTGGCGTGAGTGATTCGTCAGGAAACGACCGGATATAGATTAAAGAGCGATGCATAGATTCCATCTCAAATCACACCTTCAGCCGGCAGGCGATCAGCCGCAAGCCATCCAGAAACTCACGGATGGCTTTGCTCGTTTTCCACAACAAACACTTCTCGGCATTACCGGATCGGGAAAAACATACACTGCCGCAAAGGTGATTCAGGACATTCAGGTGCCGACACTCGTTTTGACGCACAACAAAACATTAGCCGCACAGCTATACAACGAGTTTAAGAGTTTTTTTCCGGATAATAGGGTCTGCTATTTTGTTTCATACTACGACTACTACCAGCCGGAAAGCTATTTGCCAAAATCAGATACCTATATAGAAAAGGAGACGCAGATCAATCAGAAGATCGATCAGCTTCGACTCGAGGCGATGTCCGCACTCGCTACGCGCAAAGACACGATTGTGGTTGCCTCTGTCTCCTGTATCTATGCTTTGGGCAACCCCGCCAATTTCATGGCAGGCATGACGACCGTAAAGACGGGACAAGAGACATCGCGGAAGGCATTTTTGGAAAACCTTATAGACATGCTCTATCAGCGCAATGATGTGGAGCTTGTGGCCGGTCGGTTCCGCGTGCGTGGTGATGTTGTCGATGTGATTCAGGGGTTTGGCGGTGATATTATCCGATTTGAATTTTTTGGCAGACAGATAGAAAAAATCTCGCGTCTCCATCCAATATCTCTGGAAGTTGAAGAAGTGTTATCAGATGTTATTCTCTTTCCTGCGCGGCCCTTTGTGACACCCGAGGAACAGCGATTGCGTGCCCTCGATACAATCCGTGAGGAGCTGGCAGAACGACTCAAGGAACTCCCGATGTTAGAGGCCCATCGTCTTGAACAGCGCACGAATTATGACCTTGAGATGATTGAGCAGATTGGAACATGTAAGTCAATCGAAAACTACTCGCGCCACTTCGATGGGCGCGCGCCGGGAGAGCCGCCGTTTTGTCTCATCGATTATTTCGCTCAGAGCCCGTTTTCAAAAGAATTTCTGATGATGATTGACGAGAGTCATGTGTCGGTACCGCAAGTGCGGGGTATGTATCATGGCGATCGCACGCGCAAAAAGAATCTCATTGATTTTGGATTTCGGCTTCCATCAGCGTATGATAATAGGCCGCTGAAGTTTGCGGAGTTTGAAAAATATCTTACCCATGCACTGTACGTGAGCGCAACACCCGGCGAGTACGAGCGTGAACACAGCAGTCAGATTGTTGAGCAAGTAGTGCGACCGACAGGGCTTCTCGATCCCGAGATTACGATTAAGCCAATCAAGCATTGTATTGAGGACTTGAAAAATGAAATTAATGCATGTGTCAAAGACGGGGATCGCGTGCTGGTGACCACGCTCACCAAGCGGTCCGCCGAAGAGCTTGCCGAGTATCTTACGTTGCATGATATCAAGGCGCGTTACTTGCACAGCGAAATTGATACGATAGAGAGGACAAAGCTACTCAAAGATTTGCGCCGGGGGGTATTTGACGTCATGGTGGGAATTAACCTGTTGCGCGAAGGGCTTGATTTGCCCGAGGTGGCGCTCGTGGCGATTCTCGATGCCGACAAGGAAGGATTTTTGCGCAATGCAACAAGCTTGATTCAGACCATCGGTCGCGCCGCGCGCAATCTCCGAGGTCGTGTTATTTTATACGCCGACAAACAAACGGATTCAATACAGCACGCGGTGGATGAGACGAAGCGAAGGCGCAAGATTCAGACCGCATTCAACAAAAAACACGGCATCACTCCAAAGAGCATTGAAAAAGCGATCATGGAGGAGCTGGTTCCCGGAGAAATAGCCGCAGTCATGAAGGGTATCCCAACACATGATCAGATAATCGTGTTGCAGGAGGAGCTCCAGGCGGCAGTGGAACGGCTTGATTTTGAGAAAGCAATCGTTATTCGCGATACGCTGGCAAAGCTCGAGAAGAATGCGCGGAAGGGAAGGTAGGTGTCATCCCGAACAACGTGAGGAATCTCGCCGCAGTAATATGTCCGCAGAATGGGGGGTATCCATTTTTGCGGGAACAGGTAGAGACTCCTTTTTTGCAACAGGGCACACTTCGTTCAAAGGTTGCCAAAAAGGAATCTCCACCTGTTCAGTCGTGCGAAACGTGAATAGTTCGTTGCAGGGCAGGGATGTCCTTTTTGCGGTGACTTTAACCGAAGGTGTGCATCGGGAGCCGCAAGGGGGCATCCCTGCCCTGGATGTCGAATCGTTGTCATTTTGTGGGTTTTAGGGTAGTATGTGTATCGTTGCACGCGTCGAGTAGGAGAATTTTGCAATGGATGACAACCACCGGTCGACCGCTAGAGTATGTCTTAGCGGTAAGGGCAAACAGGTGAAAATCCTGCAGTCCACGACCGAACAACAGTGGCAAGATTTCCGGCAACACGAAAAGGAAAGGGTGGCACAAAAG
The DNA here is from genome assembly GCA_964370875.1 of uncultured Gammaproteobacteria bacterium. Taxonomy (GTDB): domain Bacteria; phylum Patescibacteriota; class Patescibacteriia; order JACQRZ01; family JACQRZ01; genus JACQWH01. Next base: position 11,817 of record CAYJLM010000002.1, read on the forward strand.
CCGTCAGAGAGGAGGGCAACGAGAAGAAATAGCTCGTTTTTTGCGCCAGGGCTGGTCTCGATTGATCGGCCCTGGGCATGCTTACACAATCTATGGAAAAAGAACACATTATCATCAAAGGCGCACGGCAGCACAATCTCAAAAATATCGATGTTGAGATTCCAATCAATTCGCTGACCGTCATCACGGGGCTTTCCGGAAGCGGGAAGTCGTCTTTGGCGTTTGATACGTTGTATGCGGAAGGGCAGCGCAGATACGTGGAGAGCTTGTCGGCATACGCGCGGCAGTTTTTGGGTGTTATGAATAAGCCCGATGTCGACTCTATCAAAGGCCTGAGTCCGGCTGTTGCGATACAGCAGAAAAAGATGTCGGCAAATCCTCGTTCGACCGTGGCGACTGTGACGGAAATTTATGACTATCTCCGCTTGCTCTATGCGCGTATTGGCGTTCCGCATTGTCCCAAGTGTGGCGCGCGCATTTCGCATCAGGACGCGCAGTCGATTACCAAGCAAATTATCGGGAACTATCACGGCAAGCGCATTACGATACTTGCCCCGCTTGTTCGCGCGAAAAAAGGAACGTATGACTATTTATTCACCGACCTGAAGAAGCAGGGATTTACTCGCGTACGCGTTGATGGCGTGCTGTATAATCTCGGGACGGAAAATATATTATTGAAGCGATATGTCCAGCATACCATTGAAGTGGTTGTAGACAGATTTGAGGCATCTGAGGAAGAAAAGTCCCGTATTCAGGAATCGATTGAAAAAGGTCTTCAGCATGGAAGTGGGTTCGTTGTTGTGCTGGCAGAAAAGCGTGAGGCGGGCACCGCGCTAGGCACCGAATCAAAGAAGTACGATGAAAAGTTTTTTAGCCAGCATCTCGCGTGCGTTCATTGCGGGATTAGTTTCGACGAGCTTCAGCCGAGGAATTTTTCATTCAACGCCCCGCAAGGCGCGTGTCCGGAATGCCACGGTCTTGGTGTTATCGAGGAGTTTGACGAGGATCTGATTATCCCTGATCCAAACCGATCTATTTTGCGAGGCGGTATCGCACCGTGGACAACAACGGCGTTGTGGATGCGCGACAGCGCGCTTTCAGCACTCGCGAAGCACTATCATTTCAATCTCGACACGCCGATCAATAATCTTCCGCGGCCGGTCATACGCATGTTGCTTGAAGGCGATCCGGAAGTGGGATACGAGGGTATTGTTCCTCAGCTAAAACGGTACTACCACAAAACTGGATCCGAAGAGCGCAGGGCAGAGATTGGAAAATTTTTACGGCCAACCACGTGTCCATCATGCAATGGCAATCGACTCAAAAAAGAGAGCATGGCCGTGACCGTGGGTGCAAAAAATATCATGGAGCTGACGGGTTTATCTCTGCAGGATGCGTTGGATTTTTTTACTACTCTCGACCTGTCAGAAAAAGAAAAGAAAATCGCCAATCTTATCATCAAAGAGATTCGCGCGCGCGTCCTTTTTCTCGTGAACGTCGGCTTGGAATATCTGACATTATCGCGGAGTGCAGGGTCGCTTTCCGGCGGTGAGGCACAGCGTATTCATCTTGCGACGCAGATTGGATCCGAGCTGCGCGGTGTCATGTATATTCTCGATGAGCCATCTATCGGCTTGCATCAGAGGGATAACAAAAAGCTGATTGAGACGCTGAAAAATCTGCGCGATATCGGGAATACGGTGATTGTTGTAGAGCACGATGAGGAGACCATGCTTGCGTCCGATCATATTATTGATATTGGGCCGGGTGCGGGTTTGCACGGGGGAAATGTGATCTTTTCGGGCACGCCCGCAAAAATGATGACGGCAAAGAATTCATTGACAGGCCAGTACTTGTCGGGAAAGAAAACAATTCCTGTTCCGGACAAGCGTCGGCCGGCCCGCGGGTTTCTCACGCTCACCGGAGCCAGTGAGCACAATTTGAAAAATATCGAGGTAAAATTTCCATTGTCGGTACTTGCGTGTATTACAGGTGTATCGGGGAGCGGAAAAAGCACGCTTGTCACAGAAACGCTCTATCCGATTTTGGCAAAGACATTTTTTGGATCGACCGATATCCCGGGGGCGCATAAAAAAATAGACGGAGTCAGCTATCTTGATAAGGTAATTATCATCGATCAGAACCCAATCGGTCGGACACCGCGGTCAAACCCCGCCACTTACACCGGCATCTTTACGTATATCCGCGAGCTCTTTACGGCTACAAAAGAGGCGCGTATGCGCGGGTATGCCCCGGGACGATTTAGTTTCAATGTTGCGGAAGGGCGCTGTGGCAATTGCGACGGCGATGGATTGATAAAAATAGAAATGCATTTTCTTCCCGACGTGTATATTCCCTGCGAAGTATGCAGCGGCAAACGCTACGACGATGAAAAAAACATCGCCGATATTTTGGCAATGACCGTGGAGGAGGCGGTGCAGTTTTTTGCGCCTGTCCCGAGGGTAAAGAATAAATTGCAGACCCTGCTGGACGTGGGGCTCGGATATATCGAACTGGGACAGTCAGCAACCACGCTCTCCGGTGGTGAAGCCCAGCGCATTAAGCTTGCCACAGAGCTATCGCGCCGTGATACCGGCAGAACACTGTACATTCTTGATGAGCCGACAACAGGACTCCATTTTGAAGATATCAAGAAACTGCTCGGGGTGCTGAACCGACTCGTAGACAAACAAAATTCCGTATTGGTTATTGAGCACAATCTTGATGTGATAAAAACAGCTGACTATATTATCGACCTTGGGCCTGAAGGAGGGGAGAAGGGTGGCCATATCGTTGCACAAGGCACGCCGGAGGAGGTCGCGAAAGTCACCGGCAGCTACACGGGGCAGTACCTTAAGAAAATACTTAAAAAAAGTTGAAGCCCGGCAAACCAAGGTGGTAGCGGGCTTCGAACGGCGGTAGGGACAGGCTGGGCATGGTTACGGCAGGGCTCCATTCCGGAGGATATAGATCCCAACGGCAACCGCTAGGCAACATCCAATACCGATGAAGATTCCGGCCACCCTATCTTTCCATCGCATTTTGAAATGCACCTCCTGTAAGATATGTACAAGACATGGTTGAAAATGTCAAATTGAGGGTATAATACCAAAGCCCCCGGTCGACGCAGTGCGCGACGCGAGGGCTTCAAGTGGCAGAGTCAGGGGAGAAACGGAAGCCGAAACGTCGGCCAGACGCTTCGGAGAACAGCGTAGATCCCAATCGCTGCGATGGGAACGAATATGCCCCACCACAGTATCTTGAGCATCCGCGCATTCCTCTTCTCCCTGAATTCATCAGCGTTCATTGCTTCCTCCTTGCATACAATCCTAATTATTTTTTCATTCATGTCAAACAGATCGCTTGCGCAATCACTCCCAACATCTCCCGGCTGCTATCTTATGAAAGATGAGAAAGCGGACGTTATTTACATTGGCAAGGCAAAAAATATACGCAAACGCGTGAACACATATTGGCATGCGCGCGATGAGAAAACAGTCGCACTGGTATCGGAAATTGCAGACATCGAGACTATTGTGACCGACACCGAGGAAGAAGCTCTGATTCTGGAGGCGCAACTAATTCAAGCGCATCACCCAAAGTATAATATTGACTTGCAGTCGCCGGGGAGATACGCGTTTATAAAACTGACCCGTGAAGAGTATTCGAGATTTATGATCGCGAGAAAAGTTACGAGCGACGGAACATTCTTTGGTCCCTTTCCCTCAGCTGCCGCGCGCAATCAGATGCTCAGGAGCGTAAACTCATTATTCCAGCTTTGTTCTGTAAAACGAAGCAAGAAACCATGCTTTCGCTATCACCTGGGCCACTGTGTTGGCGCGTGCGCAGGGTTGGTATCGAAAGAAGAACATCAAAAATCAATCAAGTCAGCCATCAAGTTTTTGCGCGGGGATTTCGTGCTATTGATTAAGGAGACAAGAGAGCTCATGAACGGTGCTGCACGGGAGCATCATTACGAGAAGGCAAAAATTTATCGCGATCGGCTCCTTGCGCTACAAAAACGTGAAGAGCAAAAGGTATCACAGCCGAAGCGATTTGATCAGGATATCATACATTATATTCTTCTTGACTCGCAGATCATTGTGCAGCTTTTTCATTTTGATCGTGGGATTATCTCGGGGCGTAAGGAATTCAGTTTTGACCGAGATACGCTTCTAGCAGTAACGGTCGCGGAGATCTTGCGGGATTTTCTTCTAAGCTATTACGCACATCGCAGTGCGCCGAGGGAAATAATTATTCCGCACGCCATTCCGGACCATGACTTACTCGAGTCAACGTTTGCCAAGACAAGCGGGCATCGTGTAGAAATCATCGTTCCTCAAAAAGGGAAAAAGAAAAAACTACTTGATCTGGTGAAAAAGAATCTTTTGGAAAAGTTGGGAAGCGGCGGCGGGCAACTGACAGAGCTCCAAAAGTATGTACGGCTGTCATCAGTGCCTCGTATTATCGACTGTATTGATATTTCCCATCTGGGGGGCACGCAAACAGTCGGATCGCTCGTGCAGATGATAAATGGTCAGCTTGCGAGAGGGGGCTATCGGAAATTTATTATAAAAAGCGTCGATGGAATTAATGACTTTGCATCGATTCGTGAAGTTGTTACGCGTTTTGGAAAAAGGATACAAGAAGGGAAAGAAGTGAAGCCCGACCTTTTGATCATCGACGGCGGGAAGGGACAGCTCAATAGCGCACTCAAGGCGCTCCGTGAGCTGGGTTTGGATATTCCAACGGTTGGACTGGCAAAGCGTCTTGAAGAATTGTTTTTGCCTGGCATAAAAACGTCTGTGATACTGCCGCGAAAGAGTAACGCCTTGCAACTCATTCAAGCATTGCGCGATGAAGCGCATCGTTTTGCGATTACGTTTCAAAGAAAACGAAGAAAGAATGTATAGGGTTTTGCGCGCACCGACATGGGTTGTCAGTGCGCGCTCGTGATGCTCTTCAGGGCTAAGCGACTTCCATCGCAATGCACTTTGTGGTTTTCTTGATTTCCGTGAAGCGGCCACTTTCGTTCATCTCGAGCGTGATGATGCCCACACGTCTATCGCTTCGAACCTCCTCGCCGGTCAGAATTTTCGCGAGTTCTCGCGGGCGCGTCGTTAGGACTATCATGCCTGCGCCTGGATCGGTCATGCTGGTCACGCGGAAGTACCCGCGCAGCGCTGCTGTCCCATCGCTCGGATCGAGGGTTCCGTTCTCTAGCAAGGAAATTTCGCTCCTCGGTTTGTGCAAGGTCTTGGGCGCATCGATGTTGTACAACAGGTCAAGTGCGATAGTGTCCCGGATGCTGCCACCGCGAAAGACCATACTCTCCATGATGTTGATTTGACGGACTGCCCGCCAGAATTTTCGGGCTACCATCGTCGCGTCGACTATGGCAACGGTCGTCTCGGTAAGCTTGAGCTTGAGTGTCGTCGTGATGGCGCTGGCCACGTTTTGTTCCGTCCTTTCGCAATAGAGAATCGCGTCCCTGAAGGTTTCCTCCTTATTCCCAATCACGCAAGCGCGACCGGAAAGATGACAGGATTCTAACAGATGATTTGAAAAAATCCAGTGTATACACTACACTCCCACTATGAATTTCTGGAAAAAGCTGAAAAAACCAATACGGTGCCTCGCGCCGATGGCAGATGTCACCGACGCGGCTTTTCGCCGTATTATTGCGAAATATGGGAAACCCGACGTCATGTGGACGGAATTTGTGTCTGTGGATGGTCTCTGTTCTATCGGACGCGAAAAGCTGCTGCCCGATCTTTGGTACACACAAGCCGAGCGACCTATTGTCGCGCAGATTTTCGGATGCAATCCTGAGAATTTCTATAAAGCCGCCCTCCTCATCAAAGAACTGGGATTTGACGGAATCGACATCAATATGGGGTGTCCGATGAAAAATATCGAACACCAGCACGCGGGAGCGACACTCATGAAGGATCCGCAGCTCGCCGTAAAGATTGTTCAGGAAACAAAACGCGGCGCCGGCAAACTTCCCGTTTCAGTCAAAACGCGTCTTGGGTATAACAAGGTTATGATCGAAGAATGGATTTTGCCGCTGCTTGATGCGGAACCTGCTGCATTGACGATCCATGCTCGTACGCGGAAAGAGATGTCAAAGGTTCCGGCGCACTGGGATATTCTCGGCGATGTTGTTGAAAAAATACACGCGCAGTATACGACCAGTAGAAACCGACCGATTATCATTGGCAACGGTGACGTAAAAGACATGGATGATGCGTATGATAAAGTAAAACAGTACGGCGTTGACGGAGTGATGCTGGGGCGGGCGATATTTGGGAACCCATGGTTGTTTGCGCATCCACCAATTGCGAAGCATTCCCCCTCGGGTACTTGTTCCTCAGGGCCGGATATTTTTCTGCTGAAAAATTCCTTAAACTCAGGCCGTCGCCTTCCGTATGCCCCTGCGGACAAGAACCCGAGGGAGAGCTTCGCAATTCTCGGTACCCATGTTCCGTCGCAAGAAGAAAAAATGTCTGTTCTGCTCGAACATACAAGTGTTTTTGACCAGCTCTTTGCCGGAATCAAAAACTTTGATATTATGAAAAAACATTATAAGGCATATGTATCCGGTTTTGACGGCGCCAAAGAGCTGCGCGTACAGCTTATGGCGTGCAAGACCGCGCAAGAAATTTCCAAAATTATTCATAAAGAATTTCCGTCACTATGAAAACACGGGCAATAACACTTTTGGTCTTTTGTTTTGTGGTACTGATCGGGGTCGGTATCTATCAGAAAATGAGCGCGAAAGATTCAGGCACACCCGCGGTAACTCAAGAACAAACGACGCCAAGCACGCCGACAGAAGACCAGACACAGCAGCTCTCATTGACGCCACCACCGGCGGACAAGCCGGCTGAACAAATCGATACAACGCAACAAAAAGAATCATTACAAAAACCATCTATGGAAATTGACGCAAGCAAAACATACACAGCTGTCCTTCATACTTCTGACGGAGATATTGAGGTTGCTCTTAATGCGAAAGAAACGCCAATTACGGCAAACAACTTTGTCGCGCTTGCCCGCAAGGGATTCTATGACAATACGATTTTTCATCGTATTATCAAGGGATTCATGATTCAGGGCGGTGATCCGAAAGGGGACGGCACGGGTGGTCCCGGCTATCGATTTGACGACGAGCCATTTACCGGAGAATACACGCGTGGTACCGTTGCGATGGCAAACGCAGGCCCAAACACTAATGGCAGCCAGTTTTTTATCATGCATGCCGACTACGCACTGCCGAAGAACTATGTGATTTTCGGCCAGGTCACCAAGGGCTTGGATGTCGTCGACAAAATAGCAACGGCACCGGTGGCATCCTCACGTTCGGGAGAGCCATCCAGTCCTGTTACGCCAGTCACTGTCACTTCTGTTGAAATTAGCGAAAAATAGTTTTCCTCCATGAAATATTACCTCACAACACCAATCTACTACGTCAACGATAAGCCGCACATCGGCCATGCGTATTGCACTATTATCAGCGATATTATCGCGCAGTACCATCGACTCAAAGGGGATGAGGTGTTTTTCTTGACCGGCATCGATGAAAACAGCTTGAAGAATATCGAAGCGGCGGAAAAGCTGGACATGGGCGACAAGATACAGGAATACCTCGATATGCAGGCGTCCTTGTGGCAGCAGACGTGGGACTCTCTCGGTATCACTAATTCGGATTTTATTCGCACGACTGAAAGTAGGCACAAAAAAGGAGTCGCAAAATTTTGGAATCGCGTCGCAGAACAGGGCGATATCTATAAAGGGGAGTACGAGGGATTTTACTGTGTTGGGTGTGAAGAATTCATTCGTCCGACCGACCTGGTCGACGGATTGTGTGCAATACACAAGCGCGAACCGCAAAAGCTCATGGAGCGAAATTATTTTTTCTCCGCCAAAAACTATCGCGAACGCCTTCTTGACCATATCGAGAAGAACCCTGATTTTATCCAGCCAGTCAGCCGTCGCAACGAGGTTATCAATTATATCCGCGATCACTTTGAAGATATTTCCATTTCTCGCCAGACAATGAAATGGGGAATTCCTGTTCCGGGCGATCCCGAGCAGGTGATCTATGTCTGGTTCGATGCCCTGATCAACTATTTGACGGGGATCGGGTATGGCTGGGACGAGGATCTTTTTGTGAAATATTGGCCCGCGGATCTCCACTTGGTGGGCAAGGAAATCATAAAGTTTCATTGCGCGCTGTGGCCGGCCATGTTGATGTCGGTCGGTCTGCCGTTGCCCGCACGTGTGTTTGCGCACGGATTTTTAACAATCGACGGACAGAAAATGAGCAAGTCGCTCGGCAATGCCATCGATCCGATTGAGATTTCTAAGGTGCACGGAATTGACGCCATGCGATATTTTCTGATGCGCGAAATTCCATTCGGCGGTGATGGCGATTTTTCGTATGAACGGTTTTCCCAGCGCTATGAAAGCGATTTGGCAAAGGGTGTCGGTAACTTTGTTGCGCGCGTCATGGCGATGGCGGAAAAATGTGAAGACGGCGCCCTCGTTAGTGTCCAAGACGCTGACAGCGGCGCTATTCAAGAGCGTGTCCGTGAACTATGGCAGGAATACGAAGAAGCGTTTGAGCGTACTGCGCCGGATGAGGCGCTCGATGCTTCCTGGCGCCTTATTTCCTTTGGCGATCATCTCATAGAAGAAAAAAAACCCTGGACACTGGCAAAGGAAAACAAAGAGGCGTATACTGAAGTTATAAGCGTTCTTCTCGAATTGGTGCGGCAGGTAAGCGTGTTACTCTATCCTTTTATGCCCGATATGGCGCGAAATGTATGGCGCCAGCTTGGCATTGAGGAACAGCACACGTCACTGTATCTCGCGCATCTCAAAGAATGGCGCGCAGTACCGATTACGAAGGTACGGCGAGGGGACGCATTATTCCCCCTGATCAAACAATGAACGTAGTTTTTCTATGTTTCAAACAATCGACATTGTCATTCTCGTCATCCTCTGCACGTTTTTTGTCATGGGGTTTACGCGGGGGTTGATCAAGCAAGTCGGTTCGTTTGCTGGGTATTTTGTCGCTCTATGGGCGGCAAACCACTATTACCTTCCCGTTGCCGACTATATTAAAAAAGGATTGAGCGGGTGGCAGCCGCTCTTGGCAGGCCCGCTTTCCATTGTCGTCGGATTTTTGGGAGCATATATTATCGCGGCTTTTCTGTGGCACTTGCTTATCAATCTTGTCGATGGAGTTTTTCGTCTGCTTTCTATCGTACCGTTTCTCAACATGACAAATCGTCTTGGCGGTGCGGCCATCGGGTTGCTTGAAGGAGTGCTCCTACTCAGCGCGATTGCTTTTGTTGTGTTAAACTTTCCGCTTTCCCGGGAATTTTCAGACAAACTGCGAAAGTCAACATTCGTTCCAATCCTGGAACAAGTTTCGGGAGTGGTTAAACCGTTACTTCCTTCGATTGTGCAGAATGGACAAGGGCTTTTGAATAGCATCCCGGGATTGCCGGGGCAGGTTCCTTCGTTGCCCGCAATCGATATTAATAAGGTTGACCCGGCTGCAATTCGGCAATATATGAAACAGCTCAATATATCGGAAGAAGATCTGCCACCGGAGGTTCGCGCTCTGCTTGATCAAAAAGTCTCACCAAAGAATGGTGTTAAGAAATAAATAACATAAGCATGACATCAAAAGAACCAGGGTATGGCGAAGGGGTAACGCAGGAAGAATACGACCAAAAACTTTCCGATTTGCAGCGTCGTCAGAGTAAGGGTGGAAATCAGTGGAAGGATTTTTCTGAAAAGTTTGAGATGTGGGTGCAAGATGATGCGAGTGAATTAGATATGGAATACCAGGCTGAATTTACCGACTGGCCAATAGCGCGAGTGCGCGAAATACACGAAGAGCTTCCCGAGCTGGAGGAGAGTGATGAGGAGCGGGAGAGCTAGGTGGTATGAAGCTCATTGACACTCATTGCCATATTCAGTTTGACGCATACGATGACGACCGCGCTGCGGTCGCGTCAATGTGCGAGGAAAAAGAAACCGGATTGATTATCGTAGGATGTGACGAGAAGAGCAGCCGCCAGGCGATTGACTTTGTATTATCGTTTCCCAAAGAGAAAGAGATCTGGTGCTCAGTCGGCCAACATCCAACAGATGCCGGTGAATTGTTTGATTATAAGACGTATCTTGATCTTGCGCGTTTATCAAAAAAAGTCGTTGCAATAGGGGAGTGTGGGCTTGATTATTATCATGTATCAAAAGACGAGAAAGAACGTGCGGATGAAATTGAGAAACAGAAGGATTTATTTTTTCAACATCTGAATTTGTCGCATGAACTGAATCTGCCGCTTATCATTCATTGCCGCGATGCGCATGACGATATGATCGAGAGTCTATTGCATCGCTATACTACCGCGTCAATACATCCCGGTCACCATGAGGGGAGAGAGTATGGCGTACTGCATTGTTTTACCGGTACCGCGCGCGACGCGCAGAGCTATCTTGATCTGGGATTTTTAATTTCCTTTACCGGAATCATCACGTTTTCCGATCAATACGACGAGGTCATCCGCACGGTCCCGCTTGAAAAGATGTTAATTGAGACAGACGCGCCATTTCTTACACCTGCGCCTTATCGCGGCAAGCGCAACAGTCCCGCGTACGTCGAATATATTGCAAAGCGCATTGCAGAGATAAAAGAAGTTTCGGTCGAGGATGTGTGCGATGTTACGACGGAGAATGCTCGAAGATTATTTCACCTTTAGATTTTTATGAAGAAAAGCAGTATAGGAGATTAATTTACGCCGGCAGGTACTGTACCGCCCTATCGTAGCATTAGCATTTTTGAAAACATATTATCGATTGGCGAATAAACATAATAAACCGCAGTAAAATAAATTTCTCAATGATATGAGCGGAGAAACACCATCAAGAAAACCATCGTTTGAAGAATATGCTGTATCTCCGGAGGGCGGTGCAGTGAGAAAGCTTGCCGGAGATCTTTCGGATTTATATTTTTCACAACTCATGAATAAAGAAAAAGGACGGGCAAACCCACCTGAGGAGCCGGCAGACCTAGTGTCGGGTGGAAGTACAACTGGACTTGACGCCCTTTTGGCACTGTATGATGAGCCGTCCTCGATCCGTGCAGATGAGGCAACGGCACTTGCTCGTCTTGATGAACTAGAGGATTCGTTAAAGAGGGGTACTATGCCGAAACAGTCATTCGGTGAGATCGGGGCTGACCACCCATCAAAGACATGGGCTGAATTTCGTGAAAGAGTGGCTCGCAACCACGATCTTGCAGGAAACTCTCGTTCGGCGCTCATGTCGCTTGCAGACTATTTGCAGTCGCGCATTGCGCTTCACACGACAACAGTGACCGATATACGAGATCTTGCGAGTAAGCGTACACTCCCCACCATCACGGAAGACCCCTTGACGGCATTTCTTTTTATCGATCTCTATGCACATGAACATAAGGGTGCGCAGGAATTACTTCACGAACATTTGACGAGAATCGTGACGAATATTGGAATTTTATGGAAGACATTGGCGTCTTGGATTCTGGTGATGATACTCATCAGGTTTTGACGCCGTCCGCGCTTCTGGAGCGATATCTTTATTGGAAAAAGGTTTAAAAATATGGGCGGAGCCGAAGGTTTTTTTGGTGGTTTATTCGGGCGATTTGGTGGTGACCCGGAGCAAAAAAAGGCAAAATTTGAGTCTAATCTTTTTAAAGATGGTGTTTTTTCTTTTAGCGAAGACAGTGTTCGTGCCGAGGCGAAAAAGTGGATATCTTCGCGGACAGAATGGTATCGAGATCCCAACGCCGCGAACGATATGGATTTGTCAGCGTCTCTGCTCTTTCATGAGCGCAATGAGCATGGTACAGAGCTGTTGTGGCAGAGGCGATTCAGCAACTGTCTCCCCGCTCCCTGGCTTAATGCGGAAGAGATTACAAATACTCTTCAAGACGCACGCGAGGGGGGTATAACGCTCAGTAAGACGCTTATCGATGCGGCGGCAACTCATCCCGATCAGATTGTTGCCAGGGTTGTGGGTACTACACAACGTCTAACCATCCAACAGCTCGCATGGGTGTTGACGCACCCTGCTCTAATAACAGAGCTGGACGGTAGTGAGAGTGAGTATTCTGAAATTTATAAAATTCTTGCCGCACAAAAAAAGTTTGGTATGACTGCCCTGGAACTGAAGCAAGCGCAGGACATCGCAAAAAAGCTACATGGGGAATTTTATGGAGAGCACGTCCAAGAAGAAATTAGCGTATCGAAAGAAGGTATTAAGATAGAACGTAGCGAAAAAACAGAAGAAGAACTGACACTGCACGGCGTGGTCCATGTGGGTGGCGGTGCTTCGGCAAAAGAGCATATTTTTTTATGGGACGTGCATGAATATTATAAACCCGGCCTCAATGTAGATGTGCGCTTCTATTTGACAAGCGTGGATCCGGAAAGCAAAATATTTTTAGCCAAAAACGAAGCAAAGCTGAAGCTGCTTTTGATTAAGCATCTGAGCGGGCTGGATAAAAAAGAATAATAAATAGCAGTGCTTTATGGAAGTGAAAAAATCTATCCCGCCGGAAAAGCTCGGAATGATCGGCATTATAATAGGCATCGTACTTGCATTGGCGTTTATCGTTATCGGTTCGATATTTTTTGATTTGAAACCGGGCACCTCGACGCCGTCTGATTCGCAGTCAGAGCAGATTGACCCGTCACTGTACGCGCCAAGCGGGAACTAGACTTTCCTTTTTAGAAAAACGTTTTCTTATGGACACCATTTCCTTTCAAAGAAACAATCATGTATTCAGATCATTTTTGGATTCGATGCGAAATGGTCCAGAGGAATATCGTTATGTTTGGCTCCTGCTGCCTATTGTCTTGTTTGGACCAATTTTTCTCTTTGGCGATGCGCCTGAATTTCTCTGGTTCCTTTCGTGGTACGGACCACCCTTTTTGATCATCACGATCGTTTCGACTTTTCTCACCTATGTGTATCTTTTGAAAAAGTCGCCGATTTATGCCGTAAAAAAAATCGTGTTTGCGGGGGGAGACGGGTTTGTGGTTATTGATAGAAATAATCAGGAAGTATCGATAGATTATCAGAAGATCATTGAGTTTCATTGCGAAACCTACCAACTGAATATGGCGCTTTCTCGTTTTGATTCGTCAGTGTCCTCCAATGAATTAAGTTTATCGCGGCATTTTTGGGTTCAATTTCACGATCAAAAGGGAAACGTCAAAACCATTGCTCTCTCGCCCGATATAGCCGATCTCTATAAAGCCATCGCCATCATTGTGGGCAATATTCCTTCAGAAAAAAGAGGGAACGTGCGCCTTGTTGGAGGAAAGATAGGGGTTGATAGAACAACATCGTATTTCGGAAGAACAGTCGATCTCGATACTAAGAAGGGAAAGATTGTTCTGGTTGCGGTCGCGGTGGTTGTGGCTGCTATTTGGCTGGTGCTTTTTATCGCATTACGTTGAGAATATTTTATTGTTCATGAAAAGCGTTATGAAACACCCTATCGTTTTTGCCCTTCTCGCGTCCCTATGTATTGTATCGCCAGCCTTCGGCGCGATAGAGCCGCCGTATAAAGAGATAGGGTACTGTTACCGTATTGATAACATTGATGACTACCCTGGATTCATGTTTGTTGCCCGATTCCCGGATGAAGAGGACATGCAATTAAGCGAGGGTGGTGAATGTTTTTCTCGATCGTCAGCCGATGAGATTGTTGCGCTCCGGAAAGATCGACCAGCCGAAGAAGCAATCCGGTCTGGCATAACGGCGCCGGTTTCGCCGGTCAAAGTGAATAATCTTGATGACCCGCGCAATAAGATAGATGACGTTTTTACTATTGATACGATTGACGGCCAAACATTCTCGTTGCGGCTTGCAAAGAAGATCGTTCGTTATGCCGATTGGTCTATCCGCTTGAAGGTCTATGCAACCGCAGAAGAGGGCTTGGCCGATCCTCCAGCTCCGGAATACCGGTATACTGACACACCCGCAAGCCCTTCAACATATTGGTTTGACGATGAGCGGTTTGGTTACGATGCGCAGCAATCCACGTACCGTTATACTCCCCAAAAATATGTTGCCCCACGAACTCTGGCGCGGAATATTATAAATATCATTTTCGTTGTACTCGAATTGGTCTCCTCTCTTTGCTTGGTTATATTTGGAACACGCTTTATTTTCGATAAGGATCTTACCCGTAGGAGACGCTGGAAAAAACATATATATCACTCGCTGATTGCACTGATCGTCTTTTTTCTTCTCTGGATTATCGCCTACTTTGTTCTCACCGATGTTTGTTGCGCGATCCAGAGATAACGGGATACCGGGGCACACTGATGATTCTTATCACGCTGGTCGGTCCCGCACTCCACGGGGTTATGGCTTGGTCAAAACGCCGAACATAATTGTCCCTGTCCGGATACGATTGTCTTGACCGAGATGCTCAGTCCTGATAATCTTAAAAGAGCTATGGTAGAGAATATAACTGAAAAATTAAAGGAATACTTTGAGAAACGGGACGATGTCGCCCTTGCTTTTTTGTTTGGTTCACAGAGTAGGGGATTAACGCGTCCATCGTCTGATTGGGACATTGCGGTCTATCTCGCGCCTCGCCAGTGGGGCGAGCTTGAAACAAAACATACCTATGCGGGTGAATCGGAGATTCGCGCGGAGCTTGGACGCATGGTGTCAACAGATCTTGATCTTGTTGTCTTGAACCGCGCGCGGCCATCTCTTGTTTTTTCAATCATGAATTCAGGCATTCCTCTCGCCATCAAAGACATGCGCCTCTACCTTACGCTCCTGTCGCGCACCCATTACGAGGCGGTCGATTATTGGAGTTTTGTGAAGGAGTACCGTGAGCTCTATGACCGCGCGCAATCATTGACGCCGGAAGCGCGCGCGATGCTTATTGAGCACCTCACCTTTCTTGAGAACGAACTTGCTGATGCGGGAAAGTTTTCAACACTCACCTACAAAGAGTATCAAGAGAGCAGGGATATGCGTCGGAATGTCGAGCGTTGGATTGAAAATTGCGTCATGAGCGCGTTGGATATCACAAAGATAGTACTCTCTTCAGAGAAGCGCGATGTGCCGCAGACATACAGAGATATGATCCACGATTTCGGGACACTTTTTGTGAGTCAAGAGTTTGCGGAAGCGTTTTCAGAATACGCATCACTTCGCAATATTCTCGCACATGAATACCTTGACGTGCGGTGGGAGCGGATACGCCATTTTCTTGAAACCGCGCCGTTGCTTTATGGAAGGTTTGTAAACGCTGTGAAGACATATCTCTCGAGTCAGGAGGTAAAAAAATCCCCTTATGTTTGAAAAAATAATGAATGATAAGATCGGACGAATTGTTCTCATAGTATTTGGCTGTATCATGGGTTTATGGGGTGGGGTGCAGCTCTATAATGATTTTGGCACCGGAAAAGAAGAAGAGAGAAAAGAGAGCAGAAGTGAGCAAGTGAATGGGGGCGTGACGGAATCGGTGGAGGCGTTCGATCTTTATACGAATCAATCTCTAAATGTAATGATTAAATTCGCGCGAGAAAAAGGGATTGGGTAATAGCAATTCCACAAATAAATCCCCTTGACCATTTGGTTTTGACATGTATACTAGTTCAATCTTGTCACTAGATTTTTTGGGATAGCATAATGGAAAAACAAACCGATAATAGATGGTGGCTGGCAAGTATTGTGGGAGAGATTGGTTTTCTTATTGCGATTCCTTTGGTTCTTTTCGCGATCGTCGGCCGGGCTGTTGACGCGATATTTGGGAGCTTTCCGCTCTTTTTTTTGATCGGAATTCTCTGCGCCATCATCTGTTCGTCGTATATCGTGTATCGCAGGACGAGCGCCCTCCTCAAGGAAATAGAGGACAGTGACAAAACAGCCACAGAGAAAAGCCCTAAAACATTTCAGAATGGAGAGATAGGTGCCGACTCAACACCTGAAGAATAAATGAGAGTTTAGTATGAATATTTCTATCGTCGCAGAACCACTCTTCGAGATTGCCGGCTTCCCGGTTACCAATAGCATGCTTGTCGGCATTGTGATGAGCGTCCTGCTTATCATCTTTGGGCTTTGTGCGCGTCGGCGACTTACGCTTGTTCCCCGCGGGGCGCAGAATTTTTTTGAGACAATCCTTGAACAGGTACTAGGAATGATCGATAGTGTTACGCACAACCGCGCTCAGTCAAAGAAATTTTTTCCCCTCATTGCAACAATCTTTTTGTTGATCATTAGCGTCAATTGGGCAGGACTGCTTCCGGGGGCCGGATCGGTGGGTATTCGCGAGACGCACGAGGGCGCGGAGGTCCTTATTCCTTTTATTCGTTCAACATCGGCCGATCTCAACTTTACAATCGCGCTTGCCATTATCAGCGTCATTACCGTGCAGATAGTCGGCATCACGAGCATCGGGTTCTTTAAATATGCCGGACGGTTTATTAATTTTTCTAACCCGCTGAATTTCTTTGTTGGTATCTTGGAGCTTGTGTCTGAAGTTGCGAAACTGATTTCATTCTCGTTTCGACTTTTTGGCAATATCTTCGCCGGAGAGGTGCTGTTGACGGTTATGACTGTTTTGGTACCATATATTATCCCACTGCCATTCCTCGCGTTGGAAGTATTTGTGGGCTTTATCCAGGCGTTTGTTTTTGCGATTTTGACCCTCGTGTTCTTGAAAATGGCAAGCGAGGAAATGACTCACTAATTTGATTATAATTTTAAGTTAATAACGAAAACGTATGAGTGAACAACTAGAGCTCGTCAAAGCATCTGTTGAATGGGCAAAAATGCTCGGACCTGCTATCGCAATGGGTCTTGGCGCAATTGGTCCCGGTATTGGTATTGGTATTTTGGTCGGTAAGGCCCTTGAGGCAATGGGACGCAACCCCGAAGCTGCCGGAAAGATCCAGGTTAATATGTTTATTGGTATTGCGTTTACCGAGGCGGTGGCTATTTATGCGTTGGTTATTGCGTTGATCTTGAAGTTTGCCTAGTATGACTTCCGCGTTTGGCACATTTCTTCGTTGCCAACTCCGGTACTCGACAACGTACATTGTGTACGCCTTACTCCGTTCCTCATTGGCGCCTAGAACTGCGCTCAAACGCAAAAGTCATCAGCGCAACGAACATATTACTTAATCTATGGAATTATTCGAGAAACTTGGTATTGACTGGAGAATGCTCATTGCTCAAATGATCAATTTTGGCATTCTTCTGTTCATCTTGCATCGGTACGTGTATCGTCCGCTTATTGGCATGCTCGAAAAGCGCGAAGCGATGATCGAGAAAAGCGTCACCGACGCCCGCGCGATAGAGGAGCGACTAAAAGGAGCCGAGGCAGGATATGAAGAGATTATGACAAAAGCGCGCGTTGAAGCGGCGCAGATGCTTGAAATGGTGGAAAAAACAGCAGAGCAGCGCCGGTCACAAGCGCTTGAGAAGACAAAAGAAGATGTTCGACAGATTGTTGAGCAGACGCGTTCAATGCTCGCGCGCGAAAAAGAACAGCTCCTTGAAGATGTCCGCAGTGATGTTGCTCGGTTGGTTGTATCCGCGACGCGCGGCGTTCTTGCCGATGTGGTAACGCCAAAAATTTCAGAAGAGCTTGCGGAAAAAGTGATTCATAATGTTTCGGCGCGATGAAAAAAGAAAGCGCAAAACTCGTTGCTCTCGCACTCCAGTCTGCATCTCGCGGCAAAAAAAAGAGCGAGGTTGATGTGCTTGTTGAGTCGTTTGTGCTGGAGCGGGGAAGTCGCGGACAGATGAAATTTCTCACCGCTGTCCTGAAAGAACTCACTCTTTTGGTTGAGCGAGAAAAAGGGATCGAGCGCATCGAATGTCGGCTCGCTCATGTTTCCGAGAAGGAGGCGAAAAATCTTACATCGGCCATTTCAAAACAGCTCAAGAAAGATGTCGAGGCAACGATCATAGAAGATCCTTCTCTTATCGCCGGCGCGGTCGTGACATGTGGCGATACGCGCATAGACGGCAGTCTGAAAGCGCGACTCCGACAGCTTGAACAGCTACTTCAATAAAATCCTAACGTATAGATTCATTACGTACTATGTCCGATAAAAATTACATTTTGGAATCACTGACAAACCATATCCAGTCGTTTAAAGGAGAAGTCGAGTCTTCCTCTGTTGGACGTGTTATCGAAATCGGGGACGGCATTGCTCGGATTTTGGGCCTGTCGGCAGCAAAAATGTCGGAAATGCTTGAGATTGAATGTGCGTCGGGGGACACGGCAACGGCCGTGGTAATGAACCTTGAAGAGGATACCATTGGGGCGATGATTCTGGGTGAGTACGCCGGAATCAGAGAAGGAGATAGTGTAAAAAGCACCGGACGCATTTTGGAAGTACCTGTCGGCGAAGAGCTTATCGGTCGCGTCGTCAATCCGCTTGGCGTGCCGCTTGATGGCAAGGGGCCGATTAAGAGCAAGCAGTTCTATCCGATCGAAAAAATTGCACCGGGGGTCATTACTCGCCAGTCCGTTCGCCAGCCGCTCCATACCGGCATTAAGTCAATCGATGCATTGATTCCGATCGGACGCGGACAGCGCGAGCTCATTATCGGAGATCGCCAGACCGGAAAGACTGCCCTTGCAATCGATACCATTATCCACCAGAAACACGAACGCGCGCACGGGAATGATATTGTGTGTATCTATGTTGCCGTTGGTCAGAAGGAGGGGAAAATCGCAAAGCTTGTCGCGCGGCTCACCCAGGAAGGCGCGATGGACTATACCACGATTGTTCTTGCGGGCGCGTCAGACCCCGCGTCACTTTCATACCTTGCGCCGTTTGCGGGGTGCGCGATCGGTGAGTACTTTATGGATCAGGGCAAGGATGTATTGGTTATCTACGACGATCTTTCAAAACATGCAGTGGCCTATCGCCAGCTGTCCCTGTTGCTTCGCCGTCCTCCGGGTCGTGAAGCATATCCGGGCGATATTTTCTATCTCCACTCACGCCTTTTGGAGCGCGCGGCAAAGCTGAATAAAGATTTTGGCGGCGGCTCTCTGACGGCATTGCCGATTATCGAAACGCAAGCAGGTGATGTGTCGGCATATATTCCAACAAATGTTATTTCCATTACCGACGGACAGATTTACCTCGAATCTGATTTGTTCTATCAGGGTATTCGTCCGGCGGTCAACGTGGGACTTTCCGTATCTCGTGTCGGGTCTGACGCTCAGACAAAGGCAATGAAAAAAGTTGCCGGTAAGCTCCGTCTCGAGTTTGCGCAGTATCGCGAGTTGGCGGCCTTTGCGCAGTTTGGTTCTGACTTGGATGAGGCGACACAGAAGCAGATCCGCCGCGGTTCCCGCCTTACCGAAATCATGAAACAGGGCCAGTACGAGCCGTTTCCTTTTGAATACCAGGTTGTCGCGATTTATGCCGGTGTCAACGGATACCTTGACGATGTCCCGTTGGAAAAGATCAAAGATGTCGAACGCGGACTGCTTGAGTATATCTATGCAAGCAAACGAGAGCTCATCGATGCGATTGCGAAAGATAAAGAGTTATCGCAAGACAGTGAACAGCGACTGAAGCTGGCACTGGAGGAGTATAAGAAAATGATCCCGGTCTAATTACATGGCAAAAGGAACACTACAAATCAAACGACAAATCAGGTCCATTGGCAATACGAAGAAAATGACAAAAGCCATGGAGCTGGTGTCTGCTGCCAAAATGCGCAAAGCAATCGCGGCCGCCCTTGCGACGCGCCCGTATGCGTTGCAGGCAGGGAGCGTGTTGAAGTATCTGTCCACGCAAAATCGCGGAGAGCAGCTTCATCCATTGCTCACGGTGCGCCCGGTAAAGCGTGTCGGTATTATTGTTGTCAGCACCAACAAGGGGCTGTGCGGGGGATTTAACGCGGCTCTGGCAACGATGGTGCGTAATACGATTGATAATGAAAAAAAACAAGGCGCGAAAAGCTGTGATGTATTGACTATAGGGAAGCGCGCGCGCGATATTCTCGCCCGTTTCGGCGCATCGCTGACGGCAGACTTTCCGAAGAAGGACATAACAACAAGTATTTCAGACATCCTTCCGCTGATTCATACGGCCGTAAAGCAGTATCTTGACGGAACACTCGATCGCGTACTGCTCGTATACACTGATTACATTTCGTCAGTACGTCAGAAGCCGGTATGTGAAACATTGGTGCCTTTCTCATTCGACGAGGAAGATGAGAACAAGGCACTCTCAAGCAATGAACAGCGCATGAAAGAATTATCACAGTGCCTTTTTGAACCAACACCGGAAATTGTACTTGATTATGTTATCCCGCGATTGTTGGAGACAAAGATGTTTCAAGCTGTTTTGGAATCAGAAGCGTCAGAGCATAGCGCGCGTATGTTGGCTATGCATAATGCTTCTGAGGCCGCAACAGACATTTTGTCCGATCTTCGATTGACGTACAATCAAATACGTCAGGCGGGAATCACGCAGGAAATTGCTGAGATTTCTTCAGGGCGCGCGGCGCTGGAATAACTATACGTTTTTAAGATTAAGATTTTTGCTATGAGTACCAATACCGGAAGAATAAAACAAGTGATTGGACCAGTTGTGGATGTTGAGTTTACTGAACAGCTGCCTGGTATTTTTTCTGCTCTCGAGCTTGAGAATGGAAAACAAAAACTTGTTCTCGAAGTACAGCAACACGTGGGCGGAAATGTTGTCCGTACCATTGCGCTCGGTCCTACCGAAGGATTACAGCGTAATGTCGAAGTAACAGATACCGGCAAACCTATTTCCGTGCCGGTTGGCAAGAGCACGATGGGTCGCATGTTCAATGTCTTTGGCGATGCGATTGACGGGAAAGAAAAAGTGCTCGGAGAGAAAAGATTGCCTATCCATCGTACTGCCCCATCGTTCAAGGATCAGTCGACAAAAATTGAAGTTTTTGAAACCGGCATCAAGGTTATCGACTTGATTTGTCCGTTCGTGAAGGGCGGCAAAGTGGGTCTCTTCGGCGGTGCGGGCGTGGGAAAGACCGTTGTTATCACCGAACTTATTCGAAACATTGCCGCAGAGCACGGCGGTGCGTCGGTGTTTGCCGGCGTTGGCGAACGCACGCGTGAAGGTAACGATTTGTATCATGAGATGAAAGAGTCGGGCGTACTCGATAAAACAACCATGGTGTTCGGTCAGATGAATGAACCGCCGGGCGCACGTCTTCGTGTCGCGTTGACGGCATTGTCCTTGGCTGAATATTTTCGCGACGAAGAAGGGCAAGATGTGTTGCTCTTTGTCGACAATATTTTCCGCTTTACGCAAGCAGGTTCCGAGGTGTCGGCGCTCTTGGGCCGTATTCCTTCCGCTGTCGGATATCAGCCGACCCTTGCAACGGAAATGGGCCAGCTTCAGGAACGCATTACCTCCACGGCAAAGGGATCAATCACATCAGTCCAAGCCGTGTATGTGCCAGCTGACGACCTTACCGACCCGGCACCGGCAACAACATTTGGTCATCTTGACTCTACGGTTGTGCTTGCGCGTTCCCTGGCAGAACTTGGTATTTATCCGGCTGTTGATCCGCTCGATTCTACATCGACTATTCTTGATCCTCAGATACTCGGCGAGGAGCATTATCGGACGGCGCGCGAAGTACAGCGCGTGTTACAGCGGTACAAAGATTTGCAAGATATTATTGCGATTCTCGGTATGGATGAGCTATCTTCGGAGGATAAGCAGACCGTATCGCGCGCACGTAAGATTCAGCGCTTCCTTTCCCAGCCGTTTTTTGTTGCTGAAACATTTACCGGCGTTCCGGGAAAATACGTGTCGTTGAAAGAAACAATCCGGGGGTTCCGTGAAATTCTTGAAGGAAAGCACGATGACAAGCCGGAATCCGCATTTTACATGAAGGGAACCATTGATGAAGTGACGTCCTAGATTAAAGGATGTCATCCCCGTGAAGGCGGGGATCCTGCAGTTCAATTATGAAATTAAACATCATTACACCTGAGAAGATCGTCTTTTCAGAAGATGTCGACCAGGTAACAATCCCCACCCAGGATGGTGAGATTACGGTATTGCCGCATCACATTCCGTTGGTCGGGCTTCTCAAGGCAGGCGAGCTTTTGATTAAAATGGGTGCGTCTGTTATCCCAATGGCTGTGTCGGGCGGTATTCTGCAAGTACGCGTAGACGGCGTGACGATCTTGGCAGATACGGCCGAGCGTGTTGAAGAAATTATTGAGGAGCGCGCCGAGGAAGCGCGCAAGCGTGCAGAGCAGGTATTGGCGGAGAAGAAATTCGACACGGAAGAATACGCGACGATTGCCGCCAAGCTGGAGAAAGAGCTTGCCCGCCTGCATGTCGCGCGCAAGTGGAAGCACAAAGCGCATGGGCCAACAGGGCATAGTATACAATCTGACAGCTAGTATTTGAAGAAACCGATGGACTGTCCATCGGTTTTTTGTTGGTATGAGAATGCACGATAAGTATAAGCTTTACATGTGTAGCGGATGGCGTATGCTTTCTACATAAGTCATATGTAAGATTTATGGACACTAGAATCTTTGGGAAAAATGATGCTGGCGAAAATCCCATATCGCGGCGTGAATTTCTCAAATCCGCCGGTACTCTTTTTGGCGCGCTACTTGCTGGCGATGCATTGATTAACGTTGGTTCTTCCTCGGCGGCACGGGCTGAGCAGAAAGAAGAAGCGCCGCACGATAATAGGTGTGAGCTCATTGTCTATCGTTCAAAATACGAACACATTGAGTATCCGGAAAACCAAAGACAGCTACCAGAGCATTTAAAAAAAGTTCTTGACATTCTTCGGGATTTTCAACGAGGTGCAGTTGCCCTCTTTAATATAGAAGGAGCTAAAGGAGGAGATGAAAAGAAGGTTGCAAGTGGCTTTGATGCGGCGGCTTTCGATAAGTTGAAAAAGGCAATATGGGAACAGATATGCACTGCACAACCGGAAGCACAGATGCTTTCGTTTTCGGATGCGGCATTTTTTGAGTATATTGGATATTCTGTTCCTCGTCTTTTTGCCCCGTTTGGTATTTCTTAGACTCTAGAATCTAACGCAACACTTCTGTAGCATAGCTACATCAGAAGTAA
>CAYJLM010000003.1:0-26669 GCA_964370875.1 uncultured Gammaproteobacteria bacterium
TTCATAACGATAGTGAGCCAATAAGTCAGCAATAGCATTAGCGTGATCTGCCATTTGTTTTAAAGGACTTTGTTTTTCTGTTTCTCTAACAGCTCCGCAAAGTTCGCAGACATCATTGCCAGTTTCCTCGTCAAATGTTTCATCACTCCACAAGTGTTTTTTACAAGTGTTTTCCATATATTTATAGTTCAGCTTCAAAATTACATTCGCCAGTTTTATTGACACATTTTAAGATTTTCTGCCCTAGTTCTAAACGAGCTTGCCATTCTAAAAGTGTCGTGGCTTTTGCTTCTTTGACCTTTAAATACTTGGCTAGATTTTCATTAGTATAAGTTTCATTAGCTTTAAAAAACTTCTTAATTTCTTTGCCATATTTTCCTAAAGCCTTTTCGCATTTAGCAATACCTTTTTTAATATCTGGCAAGTTGCTTTTGTCAAAATAATATGTTAAATAGTTAGGTTCTTCACCAATAACACCGAAAAAATCGGCATCATTAGAATCTTGAATAGTAAACCAAAACTTGCCTTCAATGTCTCCTGAATAATATCGTCCCATAGTCTTTTTCATTAAATTGTTAAATAACAAGTAGCTGGACTTGAATAATCAAGTGCTTGCTAACAGGCTTATAAAAGCCCGCTAGTAAAGATTTGACTTATTTTTTTCTTATTATTGCTTTTAATAGTTCGCTTTCTTTTAATATTAGCTTAATACCGCCTTGTGTAATTAGTTTATATCTTTTTTCTCTTTTCATAGAATTATAAATTAGTTAAAATTCATCCCTCTTAGCGTCTAGGATAGTTCCGCCAATATAGTCCGACCCGTCCACTAAATTGTTTAAGTCCTCTTGAGCTTTAGCAATAACCTCATTTCGCTCCATGTCTCCCGCGAACACTGTAAAGGTCGCGGTGATTGTCCATGTGTCTGGCGTGGACACAAAACAATTTGGACAGTTATACTGCTCATCTCCTAAATAGTTTATGCTTTCTGGGCTTTGATAACTATTACAATTTGGGCAAATGCTTTGTTCTTGTTCTTTTTTCATATTATTATTATTATTTACATCTTTGACAACGAGTTTCGTTTTCCTCTATTTCTCTGCCACAATTTCCACACTCATTGATAACCTTAACAAATTCATAGCTATCCTCAACATATTGGCTTGGTAGCTCAATATTGGCTAAATAGTCTTGAGCGTCCTCTCCGTCTGGTATTTCATAGCACAAATTGACATTGATTATTCCAATTTTAGGCATATATTTATTGTTTTAATAAATTATCTAGTTTTACAGGTGAGCAAATAAGCTCCACTTTATCACTGCCAGCGATCACGCTTTGAGTGATGATGTGATTATTAGACAAATTGATGTGCGTAAAAACATAAGGCGTTCCCTCATACCTCAAGTTATTAGCCTTTAAATAGTCCAATACTTCCTGTTCGGTTTCAAATTCAGCTACTATTTTCTTGTAGTGCTTTGAATTATAACGAAGTCTAGTTCTAATTTGATACATATAGTTATTGTCTATTATAAAATAAAGCAAAAGCTATGCCTATAAAGGTTAAAGCTCCAGCAAAAGCTATTAAAACATCTTTTAAATTAGCCCCTATTTCAATACTCATATTTTTGGCTATATTAGTTGATAATGATCGGCGTCAAAGAAGTAAGTAGAATAATTCTTTGTTTGTTTGCCGTCTATGATTTTAGATATAGCATAATTAAAGGTTGATAATACCGAGAAAACCATATCCATACCACAGCCCCTGACTATTAAATAGCCATTTTTATCTAGCTTGTAGCCAGCAACTAAACCAATTTCATCATTTAAACATTCTAGTCTTTGACCTTTACAAACAACATAAAAACTAATCTTTCTAGTCATTCCGCTAGCTGACACGCTTTCGATCGTGGCTATAATTTGTTTGTTTTTATATCTCTTTAAGTCTTTTAGTTCTGCTTTGTCCATAAAATTATAGTTAAGTTTTAAAATTCGGCTATATTAAAGGTCTTTTATTCTTTAATAGTTAAATACTTCTTAGCATTCTGAAACCAATCAACAGTCTTGCCTAAAAACAATATTTCACCATTAGGCATAACAATAACCTCTAAATTACAAATGGTTATTTCGTTTGGTATTTCCTCCAGTGGCTTGTTTGTTTGTTCGCTCATAAATTTATACTTAGTTGTTTAATTTTCGGCTATATAAAAAGCCTTTAGATATAGATTGTCATATATAAGAAGTTCATAGACTCTTATGCTGTTTCCTATGCTTTGTTTGCTTTAAGGGTTTATTGGTTCTTAAAGGTTTAAAGGAGCTTGTTATGGTTCTAGGAGTTAATAAAGGTTAGTCTATTGGTTCTTAAATGAAGTTGTTATGGTTCTTGGGAGTATATCTGCCTCATCTCACCCCTCCCCCCTCTCCAATTCCTAGCTCAAAGACTCTATGTTTAGCCTAAAGGCTATAAGCTACTCTAAGCCCTCAATAGCCTCGTCAATGGTCTTAATAGTCATAGTCATAACAGTAATATATCTAACTTATACCATTCAAAACTATAAGTCAAGTGAAAAGTATGCTCTATCTTGCTTAATATAGAACACAATGGGGGGTCAAATATTCAAATCACAAAGACAGCCGACCCGTGTTTGTATATAGTATCTCTATCCCAACCAACCTACCTACTCTAAATCTTTTACAAACAAAACCTCCTAAAGAACCAGACATTACAGAGAACAAAAAAAGACTTTACAGAGAATATTAAATACAAAGCAAAAAGGCCACTAATTTTACTTAATGACCTCTCTGTTTGCATATCCTTTTGAGGTATGCTATAGTTTTCTTGTTAAAGAAAAAACTATGATTATATTAACACATAACAAGAATAAACACAAGAGCTGACAAGCCTTGTGGTTTTTTTATTAAACAACATTTAAGAATCTGGTGGTTTCAGCAAACCAGTTTAAAAACTGAAAGTAGCTTTGGTCTATACTGTAGGAGTAATAGTAATTGCTCCCCCCGATATGGATCAAAGAACAATATTATTTCTTCTTGCTAGCCATATCAATAACGGGTGGTGTGGAATATCTAGTTTAATAGACTTAATACTTTAAATGTTTATATCGGTCTTTACCTCATAGTTAGTTCTATCGGGGTAGCAAAGTGTATGGTGGGGGTATTATAAAAGTTATGCACAAGCAATATTTATTTTATTGTTTGCTTTTTTTTAAAAATAGTTTTATAATAAATCTATACAAAAACAAATGGCAAACAAACTTACAGACAAAATGGAATCGTTCTGTCAAGAATATGTAGCTAACGGGTTTAATGGTTCTAAAGCTTATGAAAAAGCTTATGAACAAAAGAAAAAGAATATCTCTACAGGGGAAGCTTATAAATTGCTTCAAGATCCAAGGATATTGGATAGAATAAGACAGATACAAGGCAGCTATGAATTAGTTGGGCTCAAATTAGGTATCGATAGAAAATTGATAATGAAAAAGATAGCTGGTTTATTGGAAACTAAAAAGCCGATTTATTTTCAAGGTAACTATGTTGGAGAATATGAAGATGCTACTGCTGTAAATAATGCAATAGTTACTTATGCGAAATTAACTGGCGGTTTTGAGCCAGAGCATAAGGTATTAACGATTGAAGATCAGAGTGAAATAGATGTTACTAAGTTAAGTGATAAAGAAAAAGATGAATTAAAAGCTAAGCTCTTAAAAGAGTTATAGCTTTTTTATTATTTGAGGGGCTACATAAGACTGAAATATATTTAAATTTTCAGTGAGGGGTAAGTGCCCGTACTTATCTTGCCCCTTAAGTAATAAAAATATGAATCATAATCATTGTAATTGTGAACACGATTTAAAGTATTGCTCTTGTTGTGATACTGTCTATTGCGTAAAATGTCACAAGGAATGGAAACAGAATTTTCCTACTTATACTTTTACTAATACTGGTGGACCTTGGAAATATGTAGATAATTTTCCTGATTATAATATTCCAAAAGATAATACAGTTTATTGTTCTAATCATACCTAGGTGCCACTAAGTAAAAAGAAGACTAATAAAGCTTTTAAAAGCAATGTTAAAGAGTTGGTTTCTAGTAAACCAGGGGAAAGTCGTGAAAAAGCTATCCATACTTATATGAAAGAACACAATGTTCCTTATGAAAAAGCCAAGACTAAGATTGCTTTAGCTATCGCTTATAATATAAAAGAATAAATATATGATTAATAAGAATGATTTTATCAAGAGTATTAAAAAGAATCTTACTCCCAGCCCTATTGTTAAATTGGGTATGGGAATTGCTAAAAGTCCAGTAGTAAAGGAAGCAGTTAAAAAGTTTTTCCCTAAGAGTAAATTCCAAGTTGAATTACCTAAAGAAAAAGTACTACCAAAAGAAACTATTGCTCCATCTAATACAGCTACACATTTTCCACCTCCTGTTCCTAAACCAGCGGAATTAAGAAATAAGAGTATGCTAAAAAATCTTCCTCCTGTTCCACCAACACCATCAGAATTAAAAAATAGAAAATATGGCAATAAATAAAACATCATTCTTAAATACTATTAAGAGTAATATTCCTAAATTAGGTGGTTCTATTACTTATTTACCTAAAGGATTATCAACAGTTGGAGCTTCCGCCGCGGCTAAAAACGCTGCACTTGCTTCTGATTTGGCTGCTACTAAATTGAAAACCAAATTAACTTTAGAAGGTGTTAAAGCGGGTGCTCAGAGATTAAGTAATAGTGTTGCACCAGTAGTTAAGAAAGCTCCTTCAGTAATTAAATCAATTGCAACTAAAACTATTCCTACTGGGGCAGGTCTTGCAGCAGTTGGGGCAGCCGCTGGATATGGTGCTTATAGAATTATGAAAGCAGGTAAAGAAGCACGGACAGCTATTGATGAACAAGTAAAAGCACAAGAAGCAGGTTCCAGAATGGCAACTGAAGCTACTAAAAGATTAATCGAGCAGAGAAAGAAAAAGTTTGTTCCAACCAAAGAAGCAGGAACACTTACCCCAGAATTGAGACAGACTTTAATGAAAGAAGCACCAGAAACACTAAGACCACCAGTTAGACAAAGATTTAGTAGTCAAGAAGCCTATGTTGAAGCAATCAGAAAGTTTAATAAGAATAAAAATTGGGCATCAGATAAATAAATGTTATCAGTTGAATATTTAGAAAAATTAAGTCGTAGTAAATTATTGCAAGACTTGGAATGGGATAAATGTCGTAATGATCCATATTATTTTCTTACTAATTGGGCTTATACATTAGATGTCCATGATAGAGAAAATTCTATTAAAACCTTTCCTGAAAAAGAGTACATTAAAATTTTGGTAAAGACGTGGGAAGAAGAACCTTTATTACTTGTTCCGAAATCAAGACAGATGATGATTTCTTGGATATTTACTGCTTTATATGGTTGGGACACCTTTTTTCATAAAGGAAGATTGACCTTTTTTCAAAGTAAAAGAGAAGATGATGCTGATGATTTAATAAAACGTACTAAGTTTATTTGGGATAATATGCCTAAATTTCTTAAACGTTACAAAGATCATAATGGTAATTTTCAAGAATTAAAATGTAATCCACAAAATCACGGATTACACGTTAGATGTCGGATGACTTTTCCTGATATAAATTCTGAAATTAGAGGTATTCCTGAAGGTGGAGATATTATTCGTATGCACACAGCCAGTGGTATTATGTCTGATGAGATGGCTTTTCAACCAGAGGCTAAGAATGCTTATACGGCTGCTAAACCAACATTATCATCAGGTGGTAAATTCACTGGTGTTTCAACCGCTGAAGATAGAACATTTTTTGAGGATTTATGTTTTGATAAATTAGTTGTAAATTAAATGGCATATAAAGATATATTACGACCAGAACTTATACGAGGTATAAAAAAATGGAAGAATAGTAATGGCTTTACTACTTTTATGCTTCATTATACAGCTGATCCAACAAAAGATCCTGAAAGAGATGGAAAAGAATGGTTTAAAAATGAAAAAATAGGTACTCTGAAAGTTCTTTGGGAAAAAGAATATGAAATAGATTTTGCAACCAAGTCTGGTAAATTAATTTATGGTAAAGAATATTGTGATTTTGATCCTAGTATTCATTTAATTGATTCTTTTGAATTACCAGAACCTTATGAGTTAATCTTGGGATTAGATTTTGGACAAAGAAATCCAACTTGTGGACTTATGGCCGCTTGGACGATGGATCAAAAACTTTATATTATTGATGAATATTATAAACCAGCCCTACCTAGTCAATCTAGTAAAGATATGTTTAATCAGTTTGATTATTTATTAGGTGGTAAAGAAAACTTAGAAGGAAAATCAATTGGACAAAAAAGAGATATTGCTAATACATATCTTCAACTAAGAGTTATTGATCCTACTACATCACATAAAAATCGTTCTAAAGTTCAAGAAGGAGAAGAAATTCCTTATTCGATTTTAGAAGAGTTCTATGATAATGGTTGGGAGTTTGAATTAGGTAATAATGATGTTCAAGCTGGAATAAATAGAGTTCGCGAATATTTTCAATTAGATAATCAAAAAATAGCACATCTTTACATATTTAAAGATAAATGTCCTCATTTATGTACTGAATTACAAACATATCGATATAAAGAGTTAACTGAACTTCAAGAAAAAACACATAATCAAAGTGAAGAACCAGTAAAGAAAGATGACCATGCTGTAGATACTTTAAGATATATAGTAATGACACGTCCTAATGCACCTCAAAAAATACCAAGAGAAAAAACCTGGGTTGAAAAAGACATTGAAAGTAAAATAAGACCAAGAATAATTAATGATTTTGATATAGATTAATAATTAATATAAAAATGTATGGAAGAAGAAACAAAAGAAGAAGTTTTAGAAACTTCACAAGACAAACCAAAAGAAGAATCAAAAGATAATTTTGAAAGAGATGTTAAAATGTTTCTAGTAGATTTTAAACTTTTACAGAAGAAGTATAACTTAATAGTAAGGCCTGTTATTACTCCTTTTGGACCAGACTTTAATATTTCAAGGCCTGAAATAAAAAAATAGTATGATAATAGAACCAAAAGAAGGAATTTTGCTCATTAAAAAACATTTAAAAACAAAAGTAAAAGTTGATATAGCCATTGATGATAGTGATGAAGAAAAGTCTCTTATTACAGGAGAAGTTTTAGAAGGATCATTAAAAGGTAAAACAGTTATTTTTGGAAAGTATGCAATTTTTGAGCTTACTTTACAAGGTGAAAAATTCTATTTTTTACCAGAAGAAGATGTTATAGGAACATGTGATTATAATGAAATTAACTAAAAATGTATTATGGCTTATTATAAAAAGATATTATTTGGCGATAAAGCACGTGCTAAAATTTTAGAAGGTTTAAATATAGCAGCTGATGCTGTGGCAGTAACTCTTGGACCTCGTGGTCAAAATGTTATATTTGAAGATAGTTCTTATCCAACCATTACCAAAGATGGTGTAACAGTTGCTCAGCAAGTATTTTTAGAGGATAAATTTCAGAATATGGGGGTAATGATTACTCGTGAAGCTGCTGAAAATACTAATCGTGCCGCAGGAGATGGTACCACTTCTACAGTTGTATTACTTGCTTCAATGGTTAACGAAGCGAATAAATATATTGCCGCAGGAATGAATCCAATTCTTATTAAAAGAGGTATGGATTATGCAGTAAAGGAAGTTTTAAGTAATTTAGAAAAACAAATTAGACCTTTAAAAACTGATAAAGAGAAACTACAAACAGCTATAATTTCAGCTAATAATGATGAAAAAGTTGGCCAGATGATAATGGAAGTTATTGAAAAAGTTGGCACCGAAGGTATCGTAACTGTTTCTTATGGAAATCAAATTAAAACAGAAGTTGAATATGTAAAAGGTATAGAATTAAAACAAGGTTATCAATCACACTCGTTCATTAATAATTCTCAAAGACTATCAGCAGTAACTAATGATCCTAATATTATTATTTGTACAGATGCTTTAGACAACCAGTCACAACTTATTCCTATTTTTGAAAGATTAATTACTGCTGGACATTCAAGATTTGTTTTATTTGCTGATAAGATAGAAGGTTCCGCACTTGCATTTTTAGTGCAAAATCATTTATTAGGTAAATTTACATGTGTCCCAGTAAATCTTCCATCATTTGGTGATTATCAAAGAGATTTAATACGCGATATAGCGACACTAACAAAAGCAACAGTAATTGGTAAAGAGGAAGTTATAAAATTAGAAGATGCTGGTGAAGAAGTACTGGGAACTTGTAAACAGATAATTGTAACTAGATCAAGCACAATCATTTCTGGTGGAGATGGTGATGTTACTACTAATATAGAAGAAGCCGAAGCATTACTTAAAGATGAAAAAGATGAATTTAAAATTCATAAATTAAAAGAACGTATAGGTAAACTTAAAGGTCAAATTGCAAATATTAAAGTAGGTGGTGCATCAGAAACTGAACAAACCGAAGTTAAATTTAGAATAGAAGATGCTCTTAACGCTACACGTTCAGCTATTCAAGAAGGTATCGTTGAGGGTGGTGGCGTTGCTCTTTTAAAAGCTGGCAGTGGATTAGATGTTTTACCAAGTTATGGTAAAGAATTTGAAGCTGGTGTTAGTATAGTTTTAGATGCTTTAAATAAACCATTGAAGAAAATTTTACAGAATGGTGGACAGAATGCAGATTTCATTATTGGTGAAATATTACGTGAAGGAAAAGGTTATGATGCTTTAAATAATGAGTTCTGTGATTTATTTGAAAGAGGTATTATTGATCCGTTTAAAGTAGTGAAGCATGAGATTACAAATGCAACAGCAACAGCTGGTATTTTAATCACAAGTGGAGCTGCTATATCAATAGTTCCTGAAACAGATAGACAAGAATTTAGAAAATAATAATATGGAATTTTTAATTATACTTATCATCTTAATATTTATTGGTTACAATAATTTTTTAAGGGATAAATCAGAAAATACTAGATTACAAAGTATTATAGATGCCATGCAAAAAGAACCTAAAGAAGAGAAAGAAATTCAACAAATAATTACTGATGATATTGATGAAAAAGATGAAATAATAGAATTAGAAAATGTTGATCCAGAACAACTTATTCAACAATTACATGATAATAACAAAAATTAGTATAAAAAAAGTTGTACAAAAAGATGGTTTGATTGCTTTTGTTAGTATTATTTTAGATGATTGTCTTTATTTGGGTAACATAGCAGTATTTACAAAACTTAATAAAGATGGTTATAGATTAATATTTCCAGAAAAAAAAATAGGTGATAAAAGATTATCTATCTTTCATCCACTTACATCGAAATTTTATTTTTTACTTGAAGAAAGAATAAATAAAGAAATTAAAAATGACAATTAAAGATCTCCGAGGAGAAATTACAACTGATACATTAGGTGTTGCTGAGTATATTAATACTTTATTTGATGAAACATCTAATACTTATATTAAACAACATCGTGATTGGTATATTAATGAACGATTTCTTAGAGGTGAACATTGGATTGTTTATAATAAGTCACAAAATAAAATACAGACATTACCAGTCGCAGATGGTGAGGTTCGCCGTACTATTAATAAAATAAAATCACAAGTAAGAGGTGTTAAAAATTTTGTTAAAAGGAATCAACCAAGATGGGAAGTTCAACCATTAGGTCTAGAAAAAAAAGATTTAGAAGAGGCAAAACAAAAGAATAAAATTATTCAGTATATTTATGATAGAGAAAAGTTTCCTCTATTAATAACCGATCAATTTATTAACTCCATGAAATGTTCTATAGGTATTATAGAAGGTGGAGTAATGAAAATAGAAGGTAAAGATACTTTAAAATTTTGGGTTGATGATACATTTGATGTCGTTTTTGATCCATTGGCCAAAGAAGTACAAGAGTGTCGTTTTATTATAAAAACATTTAAAAAACCGATTTCTGAAATTAAAGAAAAGTATAAGATAAAAGAAATAACTGCTGATAATAAAGATGCAGCAATAGATTATAAAGAAATACTTGAAAATGAAAAATATAATAAAACTAATAGTAGTAGTGATGATTTATCAACTGCTATTGTTAAAGAGACATGGTTAAAATGGGAAGAAAATGGTAAAATAAAGATAAAGGTTATTACTACAACAGGTAGTAAAGTTCTAAGAGTATTTAATACAAGTTATAGACGTTATCCATTTTTTCCATATACTCCTGAAAAAACTCCTGGTGCATTATATGGTGATCCTTGGATTAAAACTTTGATTCCTATTAATAAATCACTTGATAAAACTGTTTCTCAAATTGAATCTTATATTCAGAGAATGTTAGCTGGTAAATTTCTTATTAAACAGGGTGTTGAAGTATCTTCTATCACTGATAATGGTGCTGAAAAGATTTATTATAAAGGTACTACTCCTCCTACACAGATGCAGTTACAACCATTACCTTCTACTTTATTCTCATTTACACAAGATTTAGAAAGATGGTTAGAGGAATTTGGTGGTGTTAGAGAAGCATCTTTAGGTAGAACTCCAGGATCTTTACAATCTGGACGTGCAATTGAAGCATTACAGAATGCAGATGCTTCAACTGTTTCTGAACCTGTTGAAAATTTAGAGAACATGTTCAGTGATATTGCTGAATTTATTCTAGAAATTATAGAAGACTTCCAAATTGCAAGTGAAGAAATAATCCAAGATGGTGAAAAAATTAAATATATTGGAAATAGTGCCAAGAATAAACCAGAAGATGCAGTTGGTATTAAAGCTGGTCGAGTAAAAGTAGTGATTGTTCCTGAAATTACCTACAGTGAGGTTGCTAAAATGGAAAGATTATTCCAATTAGCAGAAGGAAAATTGATCGATCCTCAGACATTACTTGAAAAACTTAATATTTCTAATGTTGGTGATATTATAGATAGAATGAATAAAACTAAAGAAGAAGAATATAAGCAAGAAATGATGAAACAAAAAGAGAGCCATCGTTCAACTGGAAATTCACCAGAAGATACCGCTGACTTAGCAAATCAAGAGAATATGCAAATGGCAGCTGGTCAACAAGTTCCATTAACACCACAAGCATTGTGGACACCAGAACACACTGAACTTCATATGGCATTTGTTTCAGAAAATAAAGACGCTTATGAACAAAATAGACAATTATTCGATGAACACATATCCGCAGAAGAACAGTATGTTCAACAATAATTTATAATAATTAATTAAGAATATTATGAAAAAAACAAAGAAAAGAAAACCATGTTAATTAAATAGTAAAAAAATTGTAATAATATATCCCAGTTTCGGTGTCTGGGTTAACAAAATTTCGTTAATAAATTAAAGAAAAAAAGTATGTCAGACGATAGTCAAATTAAAGAGGAAGTACAAAAAGCCGTTAATGATGCGGCAGCTGAAACTCCTCCAGCAGAATCATCAGTATCGACTCAGCCCGTTATAACTGAGGAACCAAAGGTTCAAACTGAACCTCAAGCTCCTGTAAATGTAGATCCTGTTAAATTGCAGGAACAAATTAGCAATTTAAATACAGCTCTTGCTCAAGAGAGAGATCTTAAAAAGCAAGATAAGGAAAAAATTGCTGAACTTGAACAAAAAATCCAAGAATCCTCTGGGATTATGGATAGAATGAAAAGTGTTTTTGTCCCCGAAGAAGAGGAACCAGAACCAATTATTCAAGATTATTTAACTAAGGATGATGTAATTCAAATCTTAAGAGATGAAAGAGAACAAGACAAACAAAAGACAGAAGAACAAAAAAGAGGAGAATTAATTCAAAATGAAATTAAAGAATTGGAATCAATTTATACTGGTAAAGAGGGGGGATTAAAATATGATGATCAAGAAGTCTTGCAATGGCAGAAAGATAATAATAAATTATATTTAACTCCAAAAGAAGCATTCTCTGTTATGAGACAGAATGAAATTATTGATTTTAAAGTAAAAGAAGTTTTAGCTGGACGTAAACCTGTTGAAAATGTTGAGACACCTGGTGTTTCTCCGATACAACATGATCCTGCTGAAGTTCTTCCAAAAAATGATCAAGAAATGAGAAAAGCTATTTCTGAAGCAATTGAAAATGCCGACAAGGAGTTATAAGAAAGGATAAACAAAAATGGGACAATCTGTTGCAAATTTAGCCAATGCGGCTATGAGAATTTATGACAAAGTTGTGCACGAGCAAGTGTTTTCTAAGAATGTTTTATTCAATAATATTCTTAGAAATGTAGGTCATGCTCAAGGAAGTACAACTAAATATATCAGCGTACATTATGGTAGAAATATCGGATCTGCTGCTGGTACAGAGTCATTAACTTTACCAACTGCTGGTAATCAAAATTATTTACAAGCTAATGTTACTATGAAATATAATTTTCATACCGTAACATTAACTGACGTTGCTTTACAAGCATCAAAACGTTCTAAAGAATTTTTAGTAGATGCTTTAGAAAGTGAATATGAGGGTGCTCGTAATGACATGCAACGTCAACTTTCACGTCAAGGTTATGGTATTGGTAATGGTGTTATTGGTTTATTAAATGGTACTACTGGATTTGATACTCCTATGGTTGGTCGTTATGTCACTGACTATTTAGAAGTAGGCTCTCCAGTAATGTTTGATACTACTACTACCACTACTACTGAATCTAGTGCTATCTGGACTCACGTTGCTACTATTACCGCTAATGATACTTTTACAGCAACCACTACTGGTTCTGATAATGACTATGTATTCTTGGCTCACAGTAAAGGTTCTACAACTGCTCCTGATACTTCCAATAAAGGACGTGAAATCATGGGTCTTAAAGGTTTGATTGACGATGCTTCTAATGTAACAACATTACAAGGATTAAGTCGTTCAAGTTATATCTGGTGGAGTTCTTATGTTAATGATAGTACTTCTCAACGTTCATTAACTGATGCTTTATTGCACACTACTTATTTAGAAGCAATGAAGAAAGGTGCTCCAAAATATGCTTTGACTTCTTATGATGTATATTCAGCTTATGGACAATTGTTAAGTCCAGATAGACGTTATACTTCAGACATGAAGTTAAATGGTGGTTTTACTGGTTTGGAATTTAATAATATGCCTATCGTGCCTGATTTTGATGCTCCATACGATGAGTTATATTTCATTGATCCATCAGTATTATCAGTAGAAGATTTAGCTCCAATGTCATTCTTAAATGAAGATGGTTCTATCTTAGCTAGAAGTTCAACAACTCCTGCTTGGAATGCAACTTTGCGTTATTATGCCAATTTGGCTATTAAAGCTCCAAATAAGTGCTCCAGTTTGAGAGATATCGTCAAATAGCTTTTAGTATTTTTATACATTATCCCTCATTAATTTGAGGGGTAATAATAAGGATATTATTAATAAATAAATTTATGCAAGATCGAGTACAAAAAATTAATGTGTTAAACACAATAACACTTGAGAGCACTGCTGATACAACTCAAGCAGATGTTGATCGTATTATTGTTGATACACAACAATGTAGAACTTTGAATTTGGTAGCGAAATATACAACTGGTGCGGCTGAAACTGCTACATCTTGTACTATTGCTATTTATGGTTATGATGGTGTCAATTGGACACAAATTGGTGAGTATGTAAATACTGGTGGTGTTGGTGCTTTTACAGCTGGATCATTTTTAATTCCAGGTGGTGTGGCCGCTACTTCTTATCAGGCACATTATATGATTCCAATTACTTGGATGAATATCAAAGTGACTGCTTTAGAAACTGGTGTTTCATCAAATAAAGGAACTTTATTTGTTAACTGTTTAATACAATAATATGCAAAATATTAATAAAAGTATAAAAGATACTATTACAGTATCAAATACTAAAGCATTAACAGTAGCTGGTACTGGTGCTAAAACAGTTAACGTATTTTTAGTAAATGGGGCTGTAAAAATTCTTAACATTTATGGTTCTGTTACCTCAGTATTAGGATCAAATATGACTGCTTGTAGTTTTGATTTTTATGCAGCTTCAGATGCAGCGGTGCCTATTACAAGTGCAGCTGGAACTACACTAAGTGATTTAGCCGCAGGTTCAGTAATTGCTAAAACCACAGCAGCAGCAACCGCAATTACAAGTTTATCTAACGCTGCTGTTATTGGCCCAGATGAAACTATTACTGCAAAAAATCAAGTATTAGTAGCAAAGGCGGCAACCGCATCTTATATTAGATTTGCTTTTTCTAGCACTAATAATCCTAGTGTTGGTTCAGTAAAATTTTATGTAGAATATATTCCTTTAACAGCAACAAGTTATATTACTGCTGTTTAATAATTAAATAGTATTTATGACAAATGGTAAGTTTGATATAAGAATTGTTATATTAACAACTGGAAATGTTAATCCAATGTTAATGAATGCAATGTTACAATTCGTAGGTGAATATTCAGACAAATATAATATAATGTTTGGTACTTCACAAAAAATTATTGTTGATAATAATCGTAATTATATTGTGAAACAATTTCTTGAAACGCAAGGTGATTATCTAATAATGATAGATGAAGATACTACTCCTAATCGTAATCCATTAGATTTAATAGAATTTAATAAAGATATAATGGTATGTCCAATACCTATTATGCAAGAAGGTAATTCAATAGCATTTGGAGTATTTGAAAAAGTTACTGAAAATGATTTATTTAAAAATGCACGTTATACAGTTGGTGATAAATTAACTAAAGTATATGCTGGGGGAACAGGTTGTATCATTATTAAAAGACAAGTTCTTGAAAAAGTTAAGAAACCATTTGAAAGTCGTTGGGATGAAGATGGCGTTAGAAGTATGGGTAGTGATTTAAACTTTTGTGATAAAGCACAAAAACTTGACTTTGAAGTTTGGACACACTGGGATTATATTTGCAGCCACTATAAAACGTTAGACCTTCTAACTGTTATGAAGTTAATAAATAATAATAAATAGTTCTTTGCCTTAGTATCCTTTCCGTAAATAGTATAAATTAATTTTTATAAAGGTCGGTAAGGGGATAAAACTGTGAATTGGGCGATCACAATCTTAAAATTAATTTTAAAAAATATGATAAAAAATAGAAATATTGCTCCTGATGCCGCTATTGATGGTACAAAGATATTAGGTTCAACTGTTACTGGTAACGTATATTATGTTGCTGCTACAACTGATCCTGTATATTCTTTTTGGCAATCACGTGTGCCTGAGAGCAAATTATTAACAACAGCAACACTTGCAAATGATGCTGTTACAACAAGTGCTAATGATTGGGTAATCTTTTCTGGTAATACAGGACATGCTATTACTTCAATGTTAGATATTACAAAGAATAGAATCCATTGGTATGGTGCTAGTGGACGAACTGCTGGTGTTGGTATTGGTGCAGGATCAAGAATTACAATGGGTGATTCTACTGTATCTGGTGATATTGCATTAATGAAAAATACTGGTATTCGTAATACTTTTGAAAATTTAAAATTCGATAGTTCAAGTGTTGTTGCGGCTTCACTTTATGGCGTTGCTGAAGGCGGAGAATATGCAATTTATAATAACTGCGAATTTTATAAATCAACTGATTTAGATGAAACTACTGCTGCTGAAGTATTAAATAATGGTGATAGTGCACAATGGTTAAATTGTTATATTGGTTCAACTGTAAACATTGTTGCTGACAATGTTATTAGACCAGCCATGTCATTAACTGCTACTATTTCTGGTAAGAAATGTCGTGATAATTATATGGATGGTTGTTTATTAGCTCGTAAAGCTGGTGGTACAGAAGCTACCTTTATTTATGGTGCTAATGCAACTGATGTCGAAAGAATGTTTACTATTAAAAATACTACATTCTTTAACAATCCATTAAGTGCTGCTACACCTGCTGTTGCAGTAAGTTTTGGTGCTGCTCAGACAGAAGGAGCTGTTTATTTAGATAGTCGTTGTGCTATTGTTGATGTAACTGTAATGGCTACAACTGGTCAAAATATCTTTACTTTGGCTCCAAGTACAGCAACATATGCTACTTCTGGTAAATCAGCACAAACCTAATTAGTTAATTTAAACTAGAATGAGTAAAAAAGATAATAAAGAAGTTGAAGTAAAAGTAAAAGTTGAGGTAGAACCATTTTATAGTGATATTATTGAAGTTGAATTTATTGATGAAAATGGTGAAACAAGAAAAAAAAGAACTTTTATGAACCATGATAAGTTTGTAAAAGAAGAGATTAGTGGTATTTAAATAATAAGGATCCCCTCCTCTAAATGGGGAGGGGAAATATCCTTTAACTATTACGAACATGATCAAAGGCAGCGATCTTGACAAGGAATTATTAACAGTATGCAATACTACAGTATTTGATTTATCTGGTAGTGCCGCAACTGAAATAGTTCTTTATCATAAAAATAAAGAAATTGAAATTCATAAGGTATGGATTAAGTATATTGAAGCAACAAGTGCTGATGCTGGTGTTAAATTATCTATTGGTAATTTTACTACTGATGATGCTTATTTTGCAGCAACTTCAGAAGTATCAAA
This sequence comes from uncultured Gammaproteobacteria bacterium, assembly GCA_964370875.1. Taxonomy (GTDB): domain Bacteria; phylum Patescibacteriota; class Patescibacteriia; order JACQRZ01; family JACQRZ01; genus JACQWH01. The sequence continues at coordinate 16,595 of CAYJLM010000003.1, forward strand.
AGACGCTCTTTATTCTAAAGAATATGATACTGGTTCAATGACACTTACAACTATTCCACGTGATACAGAAGTAGTATTAAAAAATGCTGGATCTAAAGTAGGTACAGGCACAGCTATTATTTCATTTTCCTATACTTTAAATGATTAAATATTAATAAAAAATTGTATGATTTTAGTAAATGAAAGTGAACCTTATAAGATTAACTTTGGGAATAAAGAGTATTCTGTTCCTAAAGGTAAATTTGAAGTTACGACAGAATTAGGTTCTCATATTATAAACAAATCTCGCATTTGGGATAAAAAAATTTATGTTCATGATACTGTAAAAGCTAAGATTGAACAGACTATTATTCCAGAAGAAATTAAAGAAGATAAAACTGAAGTATCAGAAGAAAATGTTACTTCTGAAGAATTACCAGTAGATAAAAAAATAGATACTGATAAAACTTTAAAAGAAGCTGAAGAATTTTTAAAAGGAAAATAATGATCTTAATAGATAGACAATCATTTACTATACCAACAATTTCTGGTAGTACATCACAACTTGTAATTACTAATAATTCTATTTTACAACAAATAGTTGTAAAGCCAGAAACAGCAACTACTACTTATGATTTTAGTATAGAAGATGAGGACTCTAATGTCATTTATAGTAAAATAGACAATCAGAATACTTTAAATGATTCAGATATTAACATTGCTTCTGGTGGTAATTGGACAGTTAAAATTGATAGTGCAAGTGCAGATGAAGATTTTATAATAGTTTTAACTTTAAGACGTTCATGATAAAAATGTATGTTAAAAATTTTCATAAAGATTAGGAAAAAGTTGTGGTTACAACCTAAATGGCGTATTCTTAGGATATATACTAAAACTTTACCTAGAGATAAAATTGAAAAATTAAAAGAAATTTTAATTATCCAATTAAATAAAGATTTGAGTAAAGAAGACAAAGCTTATATAAGAGGAAAGTTAGAAATAATTAATTTGTTATTATTAGATGAGAAACCTAAAAAAGTATGATAGGTATTTATACCTAGATAAAAAATTAGACGGGACTAAAATTATTAAAAGACAAAGTCCCTTTAGAGCCACAAGAAGTTTTGATATATTGACTATTACAAATCAGTTTATTGGAAGCGGTCTGTGGCTTTTTAAAAAATTACAGAAAATGGATAACCAAAGAGTAGATATTGTTACAAGAGTAGCTAAGAAGAATAAACTTCTTCAAAGGAAAGATATAAAAAGAGATTTAAATAATATTAGAATCCATAGAGAAATTGCAGATTTCTTAACAAATGAGATAATATAAAATGCCAAGAAAGTCTATCAATATAAAAGAAGTTGGAATTTATGGTTACGATGATGTAAATGATCGTTGGCAGTCTTTAATATTGGATGCTAGTGGTAATTTAAAAGTAGCGTTAGATGCTTCAGCATCTATTGATATTGGTGATGTGCAAATTAAAAATGTTGCAGGTACTATTATAAATCCTGCCACAGAAGATACATTATCTGGTGTATATACTCTTCTTGGACAAATAAACTCAGCACAAAGTAATGGAACTCAAGTAACAAATATCTTAAATGAGGCAGACGTTGTTATTAATCCTGCCACAGCTGAATTACAAAATAGTATAATAGGTTATTTATCTGGTTTTACTGGTTGGGAAGAAACTGGAAGATTAAAAGTTAATCCAATTGTTGGTATAGCTGGTGTTGCTGCTGGAGCTGGTACTGTTGACACTGGTACTCAAAGAATGGTACTTGCAAGTGATGTTGGATTACCTGCGGGTGCAAATCTTTTGGGTTCTGTTTCTATTGATCAAAGTTCTCCTGGTACAAGTAATAAAGTTAGTCTTTCTGATGAAACTACTAAGGTCATTGGTACAGTAAATCAAGGAACAAGCCCTTGGGTTATTAGTGGATCAGTTACTGGTGATGTAACTGGTTCAACTGTTAATATTTCTCCTATTGCTATTGTTGATGTTCCTGAATTTTTCGAAGATACCTCTTTTGTTACAGGTGATAGTCCTGTTACATTAGATTTTAATACTGCTTTAGGGCGTAATGCTACACAAGGTTGGATATTAAATGATGGTGCAGGTAATTTTACAATAGCTTTTTCGACTGATGGAATAGCATTTAGCGATGAAATTACTATGAAAGATGGTGAAAAGATTTCATTTGAAAATCTTAGTGTTGATTCACTTCGTATAACATGGATAGCTAATTCGGCATATCGTGTACTTGTTTTATGATAAACATAGAAAAAAACTTTAATATAGATGATTATGTTCCATATGTAGGTGCAACTACAAATGTTAATTTAGGAAATTATAGTATTACAGCTTTAGGGGCACAACTTGGTTATTTAAATGTAGCAAATGATGGAATAACAGGAGTGCAACTTACAGCTGTCGGAGTCGATTTATTATTTGATGGTAATACTACTATTTATTTTAAGGCGGTTTCAAGTGTTAAAATGTCAGTTGAAACTACTGGTGTTCACGTAGGTATTCATGATTCTGGTGCAGGAACTTCTACTTACGTGCCTTTATTTTTATATGATAATTATGGCCATGCTGTAAAATTTCAGACTGTAAAGATGGCTAGCTCTCTTGGCTACAACTTTATCTTTGGTGATCATGTTACTGCTACTGAAGATTGGTATGCCCTAGTTACGTCACTTGCAACTAATGTTGCAAATGGTGTCCCCTTCTTTTCAGATGATACAAATCTTATATCTGATTCTGGCTTGACTTATGATAAAGCTTCACAAAAATTATCAATAGGTACTTCTTCTATTAAAGGTCAATTAGGTCTTGTTAATGGAGCTAGAACAACTTGGTTAGCTGGGCCAGCCGCAAATCAAACAATTACTTTGCCGCCAGTTCCAGTAGCTACAAGCATGGTCAATATAGATAATGCTGGAAATATGAGTACTGTCGTAAATACTGGTTCAGGATCTAATGTTTTAGGAACTTCACCTACTATTGCCACACCAAATATTACAACTTCAATACTTTTAACTAGAAATAATTTAATTACTACACCTAACTATGGATTTTATGCTCGTAATACGACAGCAGCAACAAGTGGTGTCCCTGTCCAAATATCACCAAACGAACAATTAAGTGGTACTGCTTGGGATGGTGCTGCCTCTGAAACTTCAATTTTTAGAAGCTATGTTATTCCAGTCACTGGTACCAATCCTACAACCGCATATAGACTTTGGAGTGCTTCTGTTGATGGTGCTGCTTATGTCGATAGTTTTAAACAATGGGATAATGGAGATTTAGAAATTATAGACGCTAATGACATTATTTTAGGCACAACTACTGGTACTAAATTCGGAACGGCTACAACTCAAAAACTTGCTTTCTATAATTCAGCCCCAATAGTACAGCCAACAGCATTAACGACAGCATTAACGACAATTACATACACGGCACCTGGAACACCTGACTATGCTTTGCAAGACGTTACTAATGTAGTTCCTTATGGATTTGTCGATGCAGAAGAGTTACGAACATTTATTTCAGTCGTTAAAAATTTACAAGATAGAGTAAACGATTTAGAAACTAAACTTCAATCATTAGGTTTAATAGCATAAAATTATGATAAATAGAAATTTAACAAATCAACAATTACTTAATTTAATCCAAGCTCATAGATCTGAGGTTGATAGTGCTAAATTAAGACTTGCAAGAGCAAAATATTTAGACGAAAATGGACAAATAATGGCAATAACAGATGCTTGTTGGCTTGCTAATTTAGGAGCTGAAAATATTGCTTATGATAGACAGCAATTAAGGCAAGAGAGAACAGATGTCGAGGCTAATCAAATAGAACAAGATAGAAATAATTTTTAAATTTATGGAATTTAATCTACCTACAATCATATCATTAGGAATCTTAATTATAGGACAAATAGTTGCCATAGTTATTTCGATACGTAAACCAAATGAAGACCAAAATGTTGTTATCACAAGGATAGAAGCTACTTTTAATGAAAGATTCAAAGTTTTGACAGAAGATATGTTGCTTGTAAAGCAAAATCATTTACCACATATTGAGTCGAGTATGGGTGAAGTAAAAGAAAGATTAATGAGAATTGAAACAATTTTAGAAGAACGTTTACCAAAAAAAAGTAATTAAAAAAATATGGAAGAAGATAAAATATTACAGCCAATAGGATTACCAGTGAATGCTGTTCTTTTAGAAACAGAACAAGATCCACGTCGTTGGGTTTTAGGTGCTACTTCTAAGATAGTTTGGAAAAATTTAAATCCTAATGGTGTTTGGTTAGGAAACTTACCAACTAATGAACGACAAAGTAATCGTTATGTTGATGTTTGGGGTTGTACGAACTTTGCTGGTTTGTCTAGTTTTGAAATTCAACTTGATTTTCAGATAGCAAAGAATATGTTATCTGACAGAGCTAAAGCTTTTTTAAATGGAAAGAATTGTGCCAATATTAGTTATATTGATGTAAATGGTAAGGTAAATTTCTCAGATAAATATACTTATATTAAAACTGGCACAAGAGTTGGTATTGGTAATTATATTTGGAAAACACCTGATTCAGCCAAAAATGTTGGTCTAATCCCAGAGGCAATGCTTCCATTTGGCACACCAAAAACAGAAGCAGAGTTTATCAATCCAGCACAAATTACTCCTTTAATGGATCAACTAGCTGAAGAATTTAAAAATATCTTTATTGTGCAATATGAAGAGATTAAACTTTCTGGTATAATTAAATCAGAAGGAAGAAAGATATTACAGAAAAAGATGCAACACGGACCATTGCTTTTAGCGATAGCTTGTTGCCCTGGATATAATACAGATAATCCAATTGTAGTATGTTATCAAGATCCTGTTCATTGTGTTGTCACACCAAACATAGAAGATATTTTAACTGTAATTTATGATAGTTATCCTAATTTTGTTAAAAATTTAGGACAAGATTATCTACTTCCTTATGTAATGCAAGCTATTATTTTTGAAAAATCTAATGAAACAACTATGAAAGCAATTAAAACAGAAGGTAGCCCAGACATTTATCTTGTAAATCACACAGGTGATAAAAAGATGATGATCGTGGATATGCCTACTTTAGAGGCGTTAAAAGTCCCATTTGAAATTGTCAGTCAAGAAGAACTAGACAAAATTCCAACTGCTGGCACAATTATTTGGGCTGAAAGGGAAATATAAAATGAAAAACTTACTTTGTTTATTGGGATTACATAATTGGAAGTATATAAAATCTATATTTTGTAATCTTAGAGATCATAAAGTTTGTGAAAGATGTGGTAAAGATAAAAGATTAACTAATTAATTATAAAATTATGAAAAAAATGAAAATGCCGAAAGGCAAAATGATGATGGAGAAAAAAGAGATGATGATGGGTATGGAAGTGCCTGGAAAGACACCAGTCAAAAAAACTAAGAAAAAGAAAAAATAATTATATGTTAACAGTACAAGATTTAGAAGCTTTAAATAAACATAAAACCTATCACTCAATTACTCATGTTAATTATATGAGAAAACAAATGCTTAAAGGTAAAAGTTTTGATGAAGCAGATAAAGAAGCTTTAAAAAAAGTTGGTAAATAATAAATATATGATAAAGAAATGGTGTTGGGTAGCCACTGAAGTAAAGGGTGGCTGGAGATTAAAACTAGCTTATGGCCCAAAAGACTATAATTTAAAAGGTTTAGTTTTGAAAACCGAAGAAGAAGTTGAAGCGATCGTAAATGGGGAAGGTGGTAAAATAGTATTTGTTCATTTGAAGAATACTAAATTTAAAAAAAGAATTAATTAAAAAGATATGACATCATTATTAGTTTTAGTTACAGTATTAATTACTGAACTTTATAAAAAGATTGTTACAAAGTATGGTGAAAAACCAGCTAAGTTAACAATTTATTCAGGCGTATTAGTAGCTTCAGCAGCTTTTACTGCTTTAACTACTACAGATCTTATTTCTTATGAAACATTACAAAAACTAGGTGCTTTCTTTGTATCTTCTATTGGTACTTATGAAGTTATAGTTAAATATTTGGTTAAAGAAAATGTTGTTCCAGAAATTAATAAATTCATTGGTAAAAAATAATGTCCGTAACAACTGACAAAAAACCGAAATTAATATCTTTATTATCTAATATAAAATCTAGGGTTAGTGTTTTTATTAAAGACAAAAAACCTAAGATTTTTAAATAAAATATATGACGCAACCCGTTGTAAATAAGTTCAAAATAGCAAACCCAACACTTGATGGTAATGATAAAACATTAGTTTCTTCAGATACTGTAGCAACTGCAACAACATTACCAGTTTTATCAACTAATGGTTTTGTTATTACAGGAACTTCAGATTACTATATTTTAATTGGCAATTATGGAGAAGAAAAAGCAGAAATTAAATTAGTTGATGCTAATGGTGCAAATACTGATGCTGATTCTTTTACAGTAGCAGCCTTGTCTTTTAGTCATAGTGCTTCTGATCCTGTAACCTTTATTGATTATAATCAACTCAAGATTTATGGTCGTACTACTACTGGTGGCACTAATGTCTTAATAGCAACAATTAATTTAGACCCTAGTCGTCAATATACAGACTATACTTATGAAGGTGCAACTTATAGTTATTTTGTAACTTCTTATTATAATTCTACTGATGATAAAGAATCTGCGTATAGTGAAGAAATAACTTCAACTACCTTTAGTCAAATAAGTGCTAAAAAAGTAATAGAATCTGGTTTGCGTAAGGCAATGACTTCTATTGATGAAAATCAAGGTTCTAAACTTTCTTGGGATATTGCTATTGATGTCTTAAATGATGGATTAGATGAAATTATGGCTCGTAAAAGAAAGTGGCCATTCTTACATACTATTTCTAGTGGTACTAATACTACTGGAGGAACTGCTTATATTGCCAAGCCAGATGACCTTTCTATACTTGAACATTTAATTGTAGATGGTTATACATTAGATTGGATCACTCGTTATAAATATGATTTTTATACAAATAATGGTACAACCGTTTCTACTGGTGATCCTAGTTATTTTACTACTAAGAATAATAAATTTTATTTATCTCCAGCACCAAGTGGTGCATTCGCCATTGTTTATGAGTATTATAAGTACCCAACTAGAATAACTGATTTAACTAATGCTTTAGATAGAGAATTTATTACGATTTTGATGTATTACTGTGCGGCTCAATTTTCTTATATCAGAGGTAATGACAAACGTGGTGATAAAATGATGGTCTTTTTCCAGAGTGCTTTAGAGAGACAAGTTGAAGAGTTTACTGGGCCAGATCAACTTGGAAATGCAGAAGCCACAGAACAAACTAATATTAATTTTATGGACGAAGAATAATATGGCAGAAAAAGTACGTTATTTAGAATTTAGCGGGCTCTTAAATATTGGAGTAACTGATTTTAATAAACCAGTTAATGAACTTAGTGCAATGAAAAATTGCTATGAGTATGAAATTGGTAAATTGCAAAAAGTCCCTGGTTATAGTTTAGCTTCAAGTTCACAGGTTATTAATGATAAATCTGTTAATTTTTTGCATTCTTATAACCAACCTTCAACTAATAATAATTATTTAATTGCGGGTTCAGATAGTACTACTACCTATGTTTTTAAATATATTGCACCTGATTTAGGTAGTCCTATTACGTCTTGGACAGCAATAACATCTGGAACTATTACAGGGGCGGCAGGTGCTGAAATTTCTGCTGTTAATTATTTAGGAAAAGTATTTGGTGTTGGTATTTATGGCACAACATTCTTAAGTCCTTTCACTATTTCTACTATTACATATTCAACAGCAGATAGTGATTTAACTTCTATGGCAAAAGGTAAATATATTGTTCGTTATAGAGATTTACTTTATGTTTTAAATTGTTATATTGGTTCAACAAAATATGGAAGTCGTGCTTATTTTTGTGGTACACCAACAGCAGGAGCTATTACTTGGACACAGGCTACTGATTTTATAGAATTTGGGTATGATGATGGTGATGAGATTACTGGTGGTTGTGAGGCATTTGATCGTTTACTTGTATTTAAACATTTTTCAATGTGGAAATATGATGAAACTGAAAGAAAACAAGTTGCTGATATAGGTTGTGATTCTTTTAAATCAATCGTTAAAGTTGATGGTGTTCCTTATTGGTTTAATCGTAATGGTATTTGGCGTTGGGGTGGTGCACAACCACAATTAATTTCAAACAAAGTTGGTTTATTTATAGATGCAATTACTCAAGCGAATTTAGCCAATTGTATTGGTGCTCAATATAATCGTGAATATCGTCTATTTATTGGTAACGTTACTGTAAATGGAATTACTTATACTAATACTTGGCTATGTTTTGATACTCAGAAAGAAAAATGGTATGTAAGATGTACTTTTAATACAGTGAAGTCTGCCTCTTTATTTATTGAAGCTTCAAAACAAAGAACTTATTTTGGTGATGATGATGGTTATGTTTATAAATTTGCAAATAAAGTGGATAATATTTATGGTGACAATGATAATGAAATTGATAGTTTTTTTGTTACTAATAATTTAGATTTAGGTGCTCCTGAGATACTAAAGTTTACCAATCACATGACAGTGTTTTCTAAAAGTCCTCAAGGAATGACTATGTCAATTGATAAAGATAACCAAGATACATATTCAGAAGGAAGAGGTATAATATTAAATAAAAATGTAGAGGATATAGATTTTGGTGGTGAAGGTTATCGTCATCGTTTTAAATTTAGTGAGAAGAGTAAAAATCAATCTTGGGAATTTGAAGGATTTGTAATCGCTTCAGATACCATTGGAGAGGATATATAATATGCAAAGTTATTTAGAAAATGGTTATAATACATTCTTAAATATAGATTCTTTAACTCTAACTTTAGGAAAAGGTTTTGGTAATGATACTATTAATAGTAGTAATGTAGATGCTTTTGTAGAAACAGATGCTTTACCACCTGTTCCTGAGCAATCTGGTTTTCCTGTAATTGAGACAGGTTATAATATTAATCTTAATGGTGCTCGTCTTGAAGTAAGAGATGGTACAACAGTACTTGGATATTTTGGTATAGGAAGTGCAGCACTCCCTGATTGGCCAGACGATTTCTTAGATACTCCTTTTTTTAGAAGTGACTATGCAGCTGTATATGAATTACGTGAAGTACGTTATCTTACTGGTTATGGGCAAGGTAGTGATTTAGAGATTACAAATGATCAAGGAATAACTATTTCATGTCCTTATACCTTATCACTTTCAAGTACTACTGGGGGAGGAATATTTTTTGGTGGATGTGAATTAACAGATATTTCTAACATAATTACTCCTCAAATATCAGGTGAGAGTATTAATCGTGATATTACCTTAATTCCTTATCAAGAATCTTATACTGTTAAAGTACATGGCACATATATACAAGGAAAAGATGATGGGACAACTGGATTATATAATTTTAAAAGTTTAGTTCTTAAGGCTCAAACAAGTAGTAGTGGACTAGGTGCTGGAGAAATTATTTATTATGATTCTGGAGGCACAAATGAATTTATGTGTAAAAAATCGGCAGCAACAGTTTATAAATTTGATTTAACAGCAATATAAATATATGGAAAATTTAGAAGTAGATTATTTAGATAAAACAATTCCTCTTAATGAAAGAAAACAAATTCTTGCAGGAAAATTATCACAAATGATGAATCCTATTCCAGTAGAAGAATTTAATCCTGATACATTCGAACCTCTTGGTGCTGATATGGCAGAAATTTCAGATCGTATTAGAACAGTCCCCCCAAAGTTATTACCTATCACACATAATTTAAAACCAAAACCAGTAAGAGAAGGTCAACTTATAGGTATGTTTGAGAGTAAACAAGACTTATATCTTACTTTCGCACATAGATGTAATGACCTACAAAATCAAATTGATGCTTTAATAACAATCGTAAATAATTTAACTAATAAATAATATGGCAATTAATTTTCGACCAGGATTATCTGATACACCAGGACCAAATGGGAAAGCTTCACAAATGGGTAGTG
>CAYJLM010000004.1:0-25872 GCA_964370875.1 uncultured Gammaproteobacteria bacterium
GCAGCGCTCTTATCATTCCCGAGGGAACGCAGCATAATATCGTGAATACATCTTCAGACAAGCCGCTCAAGCTGTATACCATCTACACTCCGCCCGAACATAAAGAAGGGACGGTGCACAAGACAAAGGAGGATGCCTTGAAGGATACCGAAGATCACTACAAAGAATAATAACTATTATCTATATGGATCAGCAATTATATGGTGTAATTGTATTTTGGCTCACGCTTGGTGGTGTGTTGTTTTCCGGATATCTGACAGCGCGGAAATTTATTACGAAAGTATGCGCGTTCAATGAACCGTGTCCGTATTTTCTTGGGAAACCCGCGTGCGTGTTTGGTTTTGCCATGTTCTTTATCATGTTTTGCATGACTATCGCGTATATCCCTGGATACATATCCTCCGGCGCGCTCGTGCTTGGATTGCTCATTGTTTCTTTCGTCGGCATTCTTTTTGCCGGCCAATACGTTGTTCCGGAGATGAAGGAGCTTGCGCGTGGTGTTTCACACAACTATACACTCGGGCTTTCCACATGTGCGTATGGGATGTTCTTTTTTCTTGCAATATTCATTATTTCAATTGTCCGTTATTTACAATAAACTGAGACGCGCAGATTTTTTAATATGACAAAACAATTCTATAAGGATGCGTTGGGCTGGGGATTCGTTCTGTGGCTTGTCGGATATGCTCTTGGCATGATTCTTTTTTCGTTTGTGCCGCTCTCGTTGATCGGCTGGATTATTATGCCAATCGGCATAGTGCTTACCCTGTGGGTTTTGGTTAAAAAGGTTCAGGGTAATTCATGGAGGTACTTTGTTCTTGTTGCGGTTGTCTGGACGCTGATAGCTATTCTGTGTGATTATTTTTTCTTGGTAAAGGCATTTAAACCCGTAGACGGATATTATAAATTTGATGTGTATCTGTATTATGCATTGACGTTTATGCTTCCTGTGTGCGTTGGATGGTATAGGAAGAGAGCACCACATAAAAAATCAGTTGATGAGAGGACGTGTTCGAAGAGGAATGGCGAATAGATGGAGGTATGGTATAATTAACGTAGCACCGGAGGCGGTACCTCTCAATTTTTTTTGAGAATTTCACGCTTCTTTTTCGGGGCGTGATACGTAAAGGTCGAAGGAGGAAAAAAATAATTATTAAAATAGTGAAACATCTATGTTAGGAAATAACAAAGGAGAAAAGGGATGCCGCGGCGGGAACTGCGAGCGTTCGGATATATTTTGTGCTTGTAGCGGACACTATATGTGGCTACGGTGGGTAATTGGTATTTTGATTATTGCCGGTGTTTTTTGGTTGGGTATTCAGATCGGAAGCGTGAGGCAGTCTTTTGACTACGGGTATGACTATGCGCCTTATCAAATGATGCGTGGCGGATATCCTTCAATGATGCAACGGTGGCAGTATGAGCAGCCGACAGGGTATTATAATATGATGCAGCCGCGAACTAATTCTCTCTATCAGAATCCAGGACAGCAAGGAGAGGGGCAAAAAAGGGATGAGGTGCCACAAACTCAACCGCAGGAACGATAGAATAGCTAACACATCATTCATAATATCAATCGATACCCTTGAGGGACATATTTCTTCAAGGGTATTTGTTAAAATAGTATGCCATTTATACATCTTTTTCAGAAAGGTCGGTTTGGTCACCTTGAAGTAAAAAATAGATTCGTGATGCCTTCCATGGTTCGCAATTACGCAGACGGTAAAGGATATGTGACCGATCGCTATGTAGCGCATATTGATCGTATCGCACAAGGGGGTGTCGGCATGATGGTTCTGGAAGCTAGTTTTATCCGACCGGACGGTAAAGGATTTGCGCATGAGCTGGGTATCCATACCGACAAGACGATTCCGGGACTTGCACGACTTGTACGGGCCGCACATAAGCACGATGCAAAAATTGGTATTCAGCTGTATCATGCCGGCAGACAGACATCATCAAGGGTTTCCGGCGCGCAACCAATCGCGCCATCTGCGATCCCGGACCCGACAGTGATGGAAATACCTCATGCGTTATCAGTAAAAGAGATTGATGGAATCGTTCGCGCATATGGCGCGGCAGCGGGCCGTGCGCGGAAGGCAGGATTGGATTTTGTTGAAATTCATGGAGCTCACGGCTACCTTATTACACAGTTTCTTTCACCTTTTTCAAATCGGAGGACGGATGGATATGGAGGAAATTTTAAGAATCGTTTTCGTTTTCTGGAAGAGATATATCATTCTGTTCGCAAAGCGGTTGGAGGCGAGTATCCTGTTCTTGTGCGACTTTCAGGCGATGAAATGGTTGCGGGTGGGTTGCACCTTTCGGATACGGTAAAGATTGCAAGAGCTCTTGAGCGGCTTGGTGTTGACGGACTTCACATCAGCGCGGGAAATTATGCATCGTATGCCCGCGGTTATCTTATTCCGCCAATGGCGATACCCGACGAACCGCTTGTTCATCTTGCGGCTGGAGTCAAAAAAGCGGTAAGCATCCCTGTTATTGCCGTTGCAAAAATACGAAAACCTGAGAACGCCGAAAAAATATTGAAATTAAAAAAAGCAGACTTTATTGGCATTGGCCGCACGCTTTTGGCAGATCCGGATTACCCTAATAAGGTGCGCGAGAATCGACTCGATGAAATTAATCCATGCATTGCCTGCAATCAGGGGTGTATCAGTCGGCTATTTGCGCAAGAGGATGTGCTCTGTACGGTCAATCCTTCATGTGGACGAGAGCTGGAGTTTAAGCGACCAATAAAAGCAAAGAAAAAAGTCCTCATTATTGGTGGCGGTCCAGCCGGACTTTCCGCGGCTAAAACGGCTGCTGAACGAGGTCATACGGTAGTGCTCTACGAAAAGAAAGGTGTGCTTGGTGGTCAGGTGAACGCAGCGGCGGCACTGCCCTATCGTAAGGATTGGGGAAATTTTATGAGTAGGCTTATAAAGCGCGTAGAGGCGCTTGGAGTTGATATTCGTCTGAATACGGAATTTCATCCCGACATGATCAAAAAAGGTCAGTTTGACGCTGTTATTATTTCTGTTGGTTCGTCAGCCACGCGACCAAATATTCCAGGAGCCGATAAGATGAACGTGATTATTGCCCGCGATCTTGTTGAGGGGCTGGCACGAGCAAAAGGAAAGGTTGTTGTTGCGGGTGGCGGATGTATGGGGGCACAAGTGGCGGAGCTTCTTGCGGATAAAGGGCATCTGGTAAGTATTGTTGAGGCCAGCGATTCGATTGCAACGGAAGCGCCGACTGATGAACGTGCGCTTCTTCTCGGGCGCCTGAAAACGAAAAAAGTAAAAGTAATAACAGGTTGCAGAGTTATGAAAATCGGTTCTTCGACCGTGACGATTGAAGGACCTCAGGGAGAAAGAACGATGCCTGCCGATACGGTTGTTATGTGTTTTGGCGTAACCCCCAAAGATGGAATGCTTGGCGATTTGCGGAAGGTTATAAAAAAAGCGAGCGTTGTTGGTGACGCGCACAAGGGCGGGCGAGTCACGGAGGCGGTATCGGAAGGCGCGTTGGCAGCACTTGCATTATGATTCAGACGAAAAGTTTTCAGCTGTCAGTATATTCAAAGGGTGACCCCAATGCTTCAAAAGGCGCGCTTGTGCTTCCCGGACGGCTTGATAGTAAAGATTACATTCACGTGCGCGTGGCAGTTGAATACTTTGCCGAGAAGGGGTACTGCGCTGTGACGTTTGATCCGCCGGGAACATGGGAAAGTCTGGGAGGTATCGAGTTGTATACCATGACGAACTATCTCAAAGCTGTTGATGAGCTTATTGAATATTTTGGCAACAAACCGACCGTACTTATGGGGCACAGCAGGGGTGGAACTGTTGCGATGTTGGCGGGCATGACAAATCCTCATGTTTCTCATATTATCGCAATGATGTCCGGAGCAGGTGGGACCAGGTTCGACATGCCAAAAAAAACGGGTGAGGTACATATATCGTATCGCGATATGCCGCCGGGGACAGAAAAGACAAAAAAGCAAAAACGCTTTTGTTTGCCGTACGCATATTTCCATGATGCCGCGCGGTACGACGCCCTCGAAGGATTACAACAGTGCGTGAAGTCAAAATTATTTTTTCTTGGACTCCGCGATACGATTGTCTCACCAGAGACAGTGCGCAAGGAATATGAAATTGCTGCAGAGCCTAAAGCCCTGCACGAGCTGGACGGTGATCATGATTACCGGTATCATCCAGACATTATGAAAGAGGTAAACGAGGTTGTTGGAAATTTTCTCGATGACTATCCCGTGAAATAATATGATACAACCAATCTTCATTGCGATAGCCGGTGGGTCGGGTGCGGGTAAATCAACACTCGCGCATTCATTTGCCGATCTGTATCCGGAGCGGGCGCGTGTTCTTCATCTTGATGATTATCGAAAAGAAAAAGAGTTGATTCCCCGTCATGGCGACTTTATCAATTGGGATCATCCCGATACTATCCATTGGGATCAGCTTGCGCAGGATTTGGCAAAGCTCAAAGAGGGGCGCCCTATTGTTATTCAGAAAAGAAATGAACGTTTTGATGCTCATGGACTTGGAGAAGATAGTATGTCGCGTACGGTAGAGCCGACACAATTCATCCTTCTCGACGGGTATCTTGCGCTCATGAAACCGGACATTCGAGAGTTTTTTAATTTTTCCATTTTTCTTGATCTGTCTCACGAGCAGAGGATTGCGCGGAGGAAAAAATTTAACGACACCGAAGACGATAGGGCGTATTTTGACGCAGTGCTCATTCCTATGCATAATGAGTTCGTTGAGCCGACAAAAAAATACGCCGACGTTCTCATACAGGTAGAAAACGCAACAAAGGGAGATGCGTTAAAACAATTTTCTGATATTCTTTTTGAACGGTATGGATATTAAAGATGATGCTCTACGAGGAATTTTAACATCCTTGGTGATTATTGGTTCGGCGACACTCTTCGGGTTTATCGGGATAGCGCTTGGAGCATATCCGCTTACAGCTCCGCTCGGGGCGTTTTTTAGCTTCAGTACCGGCGCTGTCGTTCTGTTTCCATGGGAATTCGCGTCCCGTTTTCTTGGAGTGTGTAAAACATGCGACTCAGAAACAGCGGTATTTATGTTATTGATAGTATCATACGCAATTTCGTTTGTGTTCTATGCATGCTTTGCGCGCGTATTTGCGCGGCTTCGCCAGTGTATTATAATTTCGAACAAAGAAAAGAACAGGATTGAATATGGTATCATTCACAAAAAAGCAGCCCTCCTGTTTTGTTTGATACTCTGCGCAATGATTATTTTGTTCATCGGAGGCACCTATCTTAATCTACAGAGCATATCGCCATGAACACATCCAAAAAAATATATATAACCGGCGTTTCCGGAACAGGAAAATCAACACTCGCCAAGGAACTACAAGCGCGGGGATTTTTTGCTATTGATATCGACGCGATTCCCGGACTGTGCCATTGGCGAAATAAAGAGACTCACGAGCGCGCTGAGTATTACTATGGCATTGGCAAAGACTGGCTTGTGGCGCATGATTGGGTATTTGATCCAGAAAAGCTCAAGGAGCTGTTCACTCAAGCGCAAGGGAAAATGATTGCTGTGCTTGGCCTAACAAGAAATCAGGAGGAATATTTCCATTTGTTTGACCATGTTTTTTTGTTGCACTGTTCGCCGGAGGTATTCCTTCATCGTCTTGATACGCGAACAGAGAACCAATTTGCAAAGGAAAAGTCCGAGCAGGAACATATTTTAAGCTGGTACAGGGGGTTTGAAGATCGCATGATACGAGGAGGGGCGGTGCCTATTGATACGGATCGGCCATTGGCCGAAGTGGTGCAGGCGATCAATACAGAGCTGGATAAGAAAGGAATGGAATGAACTTTCAGAAATGAAAGCGGATAAGAAAAGGAATACATGGCAATGGAAATACGTATCAATAAATTTTTAGCAGATAGGGGGATAGCATCTCGGCGGGCAGTTGATGAGCTTATTACCCAAAGGCGCATTGCAATCAACGGCGTTATCCTTGAGCAGCCGGGGATAAAAGTATCTGAGACGGATAGTGTCGCGATCGATGGGAAACGGATTGAGACAGCATCGAAAAAGCATGTGTATGTTCTTTTCAACAAACCGGCGGGTTGCATCACAACTGCCAGCGACACCCACGGGAGAAAAACGGTCATGGATTACGTCAAAATCGATGCACGCATATTTCCAATCGGCCGCCTTGATAAAGATACGACAGGGATATTGCTCCTTACCAATGACGGCGATCTTGCCAATCTGCTCATGCATCCGCGGTATTCGGTCGAGAAAGTATATCGCGTTGGGCTGGATAAGCCGTTAACCGAAAGAGACAAGAAGCGTTTTGAAGGGGGGATTATGCTCGATGATAAAAAAACAGCCCCGTGTCAGGTGCAGTATTTTCGTAATGACAAAAAGGATGTTATTGTTACTTTGCATGAGGGGCGTAATCGGCAGATTCGCAGAATGTTTAACGCACTGGGGTATGGGGTAGAAAAGCTTGACCGTACTTCGTATGCCGGGCTCGTCACCGGTCGCCTGAAAAGAGGCGAGTGGCGGTATCTTACAACAAAGGAAATTGATTTTTTACGAAATTATTGTAACGTTGTATGATCTATTTGATCGGTGGCGCGCCGCGCCTTGGTAAAAGCGTGCTTGCAAAAGTACTGATGGAGAGAACGGGTACGCCATGGCTTTCGTCAGATGCGCTCCGTAGTGCATTTTATGCAATGACACCAAAGAGAGAGCGAGGCGCTCTTTTTCCTTGCACTGGCGCAGAAGATAATGATGAGGTGTTCAAACAGTCTATTTCTGTAACGGTTAAAAATCAGCTCCGCGAAGCGCATTCGACGAGTGAAGGTGTCTTTGCCTTTCTGCAGGATCATATGAACATGGAAAGCCCGCTTATCCTTGAGGGCGTTCATCTCTTACCGAAAGATGTCGCCGCGTTCATTCAGAGGAATAGCGCTCAAAGGAAGAATATTCGCGTTGTGTATCTTGTTGATAGCGATCCAAAAAATGTGCTGCGGGGACTACTTGCAAACACTGACCCGCATGATTGGCTGAAGGGTGCGAAACCAAAGACATACGAAAAAGTCGCGGAATTTATAGTAGTGCTCAATGAATATATTCAAAAAGAGGCGAAAAAGTATCGACTGCCCATTTTTATGCGGACCTCACATTTTCAAAAAGATATGAGGGCGTGCCTTGCAATGCTAAAAAAATAGAGATATGGAAAAGAAAAATGGTATCATTATTTACGAACGGAAGGATGGGGCGCACTTTGAAGTGACGCTGAAAGAGGAGACGATTTGGCTGTCCCAGCAACAGATCGCCAATCTTTTTGTTGTGCGAAAAGCCGCCATCTCAAAGCATATTAAGAATATCTACGCAGAGGGGGAGCTTTTAAAAAAGGGAACTGTTTCCAAAATGGAAACGGTTCAGCGGGAAGGCGCGCGGTATATCACTCGAAACATAGAATACTATAATCTCGATATTATCATCGCGGTCGGATATCGCGTCAGTTCGCGCCATGCAACGCGATTTCGTATTTGGGCAACAAAAATTCTGAAGGAGTATCTTGTTCGAGGATATAGTGTTAATGAACGCCGTTTAAGAGAAGAATATCAGCATAAAATTAAGGAACTCGAACGAACGATTGAGCTTTTGCAGGGTGCGGTAAGTCGGACGAAGGGGAAATTATGAAGCCATGCAAATAATTGTTCAAAATTTGGCAACCGAGTATCGAGATGAAGGCACCGGCAAGGTGATACTTTTTTTGCATGGCTGGCAAGATAGTCTCCATACGTTTGATCCTCTCGTGCCGTTATTATCCGCATCTCAAAGAATTGTCCGACTCGATTTGCCGGGGTTTGGGGGAAGCGAAAATCCGAATGAAAGCTGGGATCTAGACAAGTACGTTCAATTTGTTCTGAATTTTATTCAGAAATTGAATCTTTCAGTCGATACGCTTGTCGGGCACTCGTTTGGAGGACGAATCATCATAAAAGGGGTCGCTTCAAAGGATCTTCAGCTCAACAGCATTATACTCATTGGTGCTGCCGGTATTGCTAAGAATCGAACAGCGCGGAATACAGCGATAAAATTTCTTGCAAAGATCGGAGGGCGGATCATATCAATATTCCCCCTTGTTTTTTTGCGAGATAAGATACGCAAGAAAATGTATCGCTCGATAGGGAGCGACTACTTGGATGCCGGCGCATTGAAAGAATCATTCCTGAACATTATAGCCGAGGACCTTTGTGAGAGCGCAAAAAAAATATCACTGCCAACGCTTCTGATCTGGGGCGCCGATGACACCCAAACCCCTATCTCCGACGGAGAACAATTTTCTCGACTCATCGTTCATTCTCGGTTAAACATAATTAACGGAGCGGGACACTTTATTCACAGAGAAAAACCGCATGAAGTTGCGCGGCTCATTCAAGAATTTGTATGATAAAAAATTGGCTCTCGCGGTATTCTTTGCGTTATCCCCAGTCTCTCGTGTACATGCTCCAAGCATGTGAGTATTCCGTTCGTGATTATGTGTCATGGTTCAATGCGGTTAAAAATTTTAACCATATCCAGAGACGAAAAAAATTTGTAAAAACCACAAAAGGTCTTCTGTTGCTCGGAATTGCATGGGGCATTGTTTTTTTCCTCCTCGGTGTTGTCATTTTCATTCTTTTGATTGAAATGAGTCCGCGTTCTGTTGTCGCATTTGTCATCATTATCATCCTTGCGCCGTTTTTTTTAGCATACGGAATAATTATTCCGCTTCTCATTTCAAAAATTATCATTCAGTGGCCTCTCGAGTATTTCATTGTAAAAAGCGCGCAAAAAAAATTACGGGCACATACCGGTGTAAAGATAGGTATTGCAGGAAGTTTTGGCAAAACGACAATGCGCGAAATACTCAAAACAGTGTTATCGGAAGGGAAGCATGTGGCCGCTTCGCCGCATAACTACAATACCCCACTTGGAATTAGCCAATTTGTACAAACGTTGAAAGGAGATGAGGATATTCTTATTTTTGAGTTCGGGGAGTATTACCCCGGAGACGTGAGAAAACTTTGTAATCTAGTACGGCCAACGATTGGCGTCATCACCGGTGTGAACGAGGCACATTTTGAGAAATTTAGGTCATTGAATCGTACGGCGAAAACAATTTTTGAACTCGCAGACTATCTTGGCGACAGGCCGGTCTATGTGAATGGTGAGAATGAAATAGCTAGGAACAATGTTCGTCCCGGTCATATCATATATGATCGCGAACACTGCAAAGGATTGAATATCGAAAATCCAAAAACCGATTTGACGGGAACATCTTTTATCCTTATAAAGAACGATATAAGGATGGACTTACACTCGGATCTTTTGGGTCTGCATCAGATCGGTCCGCTTGCCGTCGCTGCCACTATCGCTTTGGAATCTGGATTATCACCAAAGCAGATAATTATTGGCATTCAGAATACTAAACCTTTTGACCATCGAATGGAACAAAAGATTGACGCTGAGGGCGTGATATTGCTGGATGATAGTTATAATGGCAATCCTGATGGCGTAAAAGCGGTAATTGATTTTTTGGACTCCTTGAAACACCATCGAAGATTTTATATCACGCCTGGTCTTGTGGAGATGGGACTGAGAACAGAAGAAGTGCATAAACAAATCGGAAGATGGTTGGCGAAGGCAAACATAGAGAGAGTTATCTTGATAAAAAATTCTGTAACTGCTTACATTGAAACGGGGCTCAATGAGCAAGGGTATAGCGGAGAGATAGCATGGTTTGATGATGCCCTTGCCGCCCTTGCCGCGTTGCCGCATCTGACTGTGAAAGGAGATGTTGTTTTACTGCAGAATGATTGGCCCGATCAGTATCAATAAAAAACATGTATGAAAAAAACCATAGCCGTTATATTTGGAGGCAGGAGCGCGGAGCATGATGTTTCAATCATTACCGCGCATACTCCTATTATTCAATCTCTTCTTGCTGCAGGGCAGTTTGATGTTTGGCCAATCTATATCGCGAGGGATGGGTCATGGTACGCAGACAAGGCCATGAATGATCTTGAGTATTTCAAACAAGACAACCTTGATGTCCTTTTGGCAAAACAGAAGAAGATACACATACTGTTCGATAACGGTCTAAAGATAATCTGGCCCGGCATCAGAACGCGTACTGTTCAGATTGATGTCGCTTTTCCTGCTATGCACGGAACGTTTGGTGAAGATGGAAGCTTGATGGGATTATTGCGCATGGCGAATATTCCTTTTGTTGGGTGCGATATATTTTCATCAGCCGTCGCGATGGACAAGGTCTTGACGAAACAGGTAGTCGCGGCCGAGGGTATTCCGGTTGTTCCGTTTGTCTGGTTTACCAAAAATGACTGGGAAACTAAAAAAAATGCCTGGATAGAAAAAGTTTTACAATTAACCTGGCCTGTTTTTGTAAAGCCAGTACATCTTGGTTCCAGTATCGGCATCACGAAGGTCGCGCACCATCACGATCTCGAAAATGCCGTTGAGGTTGCCTTGCATTATGACGACAAAGTGCTTGTTGAGGAGAGCGTGCAAAATCTTATTGAAGTTACCTTGCCAATTACGGGTAATGACGAGGTGCGGTTGGCTTCAATTGAGAGGCCGCTTAATAATACTGAATTTTTTGATTTTAACGACAAATATCTTGCATGCGGGAAAAAAGCATGCGGAGCCAACAGTCAGTACAGTGAGATTCCGGCCAATATTGAAAAAGAACTACTGGAACAGGTTGAAGATTTTGGAAAAAGAACGTATCGAGCGCTTGGATGTTCCGGGGTTGCCAGGGTTGATTTTTTGATTGATTCGGCTGTCAGGATTGTCTATGTTAATGAGGTGAACACGCTTCCCGGTAGTCTTTATATTCACAACTGGAAAAAGGTCGGTGTGTCTGGTGTTGATCTCGTCACAACATTAATTTCACTTGCGGAAGAACGCTTTGTATCACGCAAAGATATAACACACTCTTTTCATTCGGAGATATTAGAAAAAGCTGTCGGTCAAAAAATATCTGAGTAGTTTAGAGGGCGCGTCCCCATGTATGAGTATTAAAGTTCTTTATTCAGCTGGCATTTCAACCGCTTTGAGAAAGGGTAGCTATACGCGTTTCTGTGTTGAAAAAAACACGCAGAGAAAGATTGCAAACATAACCAAAACAATTGTTGCCCCGGAAGGAAGATTTGCGTAAAAGGAAATAATGATTCCTGTCAATACTGATGCCAGTGAAATAATTTCAGCAAAAATGAGGGTCTGCATGAAACTTTTTTTGAGCTGAATTGCGGTAATGACAGGAAGAACAAGCAATGCGGAAACAAGAAGGATGCCAATAATGGGAATGGACAGCGCAACAACGATTGACGCAAGAATAATAAGAAGGATATTGAGTTGGCGCGTTGGAATGCCGCTGACGCGCGCTGCTTCCTCATCGAACGAGAGATAAACCAATTCTTTGAATAAAAGGATAATGGCAACTGCCACAGGAATACAGATAGCGGCAATAAGAACTACATCATGCTGGCGAACGGTGACAATACTTCCAAAAAGATACGAAAAGAGATTTGCATTAAATCCATGCGAAAGTCCAATAAGGAGAACGGCCACGGCAAGCCCCCCGGAAAGAAAAAGTGAAAGGGCGCTTTCGCCGTAAATTTTTTTACTCGTGCGCAATCGTTCAATCGCAAGAGATGAAACGACCGACGTGGCAAGAGCAGTCAGTAGAGGATTGATTTTCAAAAGCAGTCCGAGCGCGACGCCGGCCAATGAGATATGTGCAAGGGTGTCGGCGATCAAAGAATAACGGCGGAGCACGAGGAATATTCCAATGAGCGGTGCAATAGCCCCAATGATAAGACCAGCCGAGAGTCCCTGAACAATAAAACCGTACTGGAAAAGATTAACCATGGGAGTTAATGATTATGTGAGATAAGCCGCGCGTTTTTTCCATACAGACGTTCGATTGCGTCGTCGGAAAAAAATTTTTCAGGGTTGCCGTGATACACAAGCGTCTGATTGATACACGCAATTTCAGTGACCTCATTGGCAACGACATCAATATCGTGCGAAACGAGAACAAGCGTCAATCCAAGGTCATGGTTGAGTGCTTTGAGAAGAGTATAAAATTGTTCTTGCGCCGCGATATCAATGCCGACTGTCGGCTCATCCAGAATGATAATCTTTGGCTGTGCTGCCAATGCCCGGGCAATAAAAACCCTCTGCTGTTGTCCGAGTGAAAGATCGCCGATCCGGCGACTGGAGAAGCCGTCCATGGCGACTTGCTTCAGTGATTCATGAATGCGGGCATGATCGTTTTTGTCGAGTCGATTGCAGAGTCCTTTGACACCATAGCGACCCATCGCAACAACTTCAAAAACAGTTGCCGGGAAAAGCGGATCGATGTGCGTCGCCTTCTGAGGGACATATCCGATTGAAGACCATTCACGAAAATCGTGAAGATCTTTGCCAAAAAGTAAAATTTCACCCCCGGACGGCTTGAGAAGTCCAAGCATGATTTTGAGGAGTGTCGTTTTTCCGCCACCGTTAGGACCAATCATGCCAAGATAGTCACCTTCGTGAATATCCAGTGTAATATGTTCCAAGACGGGTACGTCCGCATAGCGAAAGGAGACATCATGAATTTCGATGCAATTTTTTGAGTGATCTACCGACATTCGAGTGCTTTTTTTAAATTGGTAAGGTTTGTTTCCATTTCCGTGAGATAGTTTTTCCCGTTTTCGTCCTCTTCCTCAGTGAGACCCTCGAGGGGATTAAGGACAAGTGTTTGTGCGCCTACTTCTTGCGCGATCGTTTCAGCAAGTTTTGGACTTACGAGCGATTCGAAGAAAATGAAGCGAATATCTTTTTGTCTAGCACTATCTGAGAGTTCGGCAAGTTCCTTGGGGGTGGGCTCCTCGTCGGGCGACAGTCCCGTAATTGCGATTTGGTTAAAGCCATATTCTGCCGCGACGTATCCAAATGCTGTGTGTGATGTAATAATATCCTTTTTTTGGCATGTTCGTAAGCCCTCACGATATTTTTCGTCCAGCAAGACGAGATCGTTTATAAGCGATTGGGCATTTTTTTTGTACGTTTCCTTTGAGGGTGGATCAACACGTTCAAGCGCTTCTTCTATTTTTTTACTTTCTTCGATTGCTAATATCGGATCGAGCCATACATGTGGGTCGCGCCCCTCGGATGTATGTAGTATACGTGCAAATTCTTCTCCAGCAGTGACAATGACGATGGGCGAATTTTGCAACACGCCGCGAATGGCATTACCCCATACCTCCAAACCAGCGCCATTGAGAACAAGGAGATCGCTCTGTTCAATGCGTACCATGTCCTGAGGAGTCGGTTCATAGTCGTGTGGTTCGGATCCGGCAGGTGTAATATTTGTTATATCCGCATTGTCGCCAGCGATTCGTGAGGCGAAGTAAAACAGGGGGTAAAATGATGTGGTGACGGAAATCTTTCCTGCCCGATCCAGTACCTGAGCGGGGCGAGGGATCGTCGCAATGCGCACCACAATAAGCGATACGCCCATGAGGCATATAAGTAGAGCAATGACAAAGCGCCCGGTTAGTAGAAATCGCATATGAGCTGTGATACTATGGATACAGTAAGCATATCGTAGGTACGCCGTGCCGTCAATACAGTTGCAAATGATTCGCAATTAGAATTCGGTAGCGGGTCGATACATACTGTCGATAATATCCATGTCGCCATCCATTAAAAAATTTCTCATTATTGTTGCTATCGGCACCGTGCTTGGCGTGGCCTATGGTGCCCGTGCACACAAGGAGCCGTTGAGCGCAGAAACACTGCGAACGATTGCGAGGGCCGATGTATCAGAGTTTGAACCTCGCAGTAAGCTTACTGGTTGCGAGGTGGACGGGGCATATCCCGATCGTGCGTGTACGCCCGGTGCGATATTTCCAAATGCTACAAGAGAAGAAATATGCGTGCCGGGGTATAGCCGATCCGTGCGCAATGTTTCATCCCAAAAAAAAGAATCGATCTACGCGGCGTATGGTATTTCATCCCGTTCCCCCGGCCAGTACAAGATCGATCATCTGATAAGCTTGCAGCTCGGTGGTTCGAACGAGACTGCAAATCTTTTCCCAAAAGCCGCGGAACCGCGACCCGGGTTTCATGAAAAGGATGAAGTGGAAAATTATCTCCATGCGCAGATGTGTTTGGGAACTATCACCCTTCGTGAGTCACAGCTTCTCATTAGCCGGCACTGGTTGGATGTGTATCATCTTTTGCATTAGCCGTTTCTTCTCTGTTGCTGGCACTCAATGAACATGATAGGGTGTTAGGATTTAGAAACCAGCTCACCGAAAAAGGATTGAGGTCTTTGTAATGAAATGACTTGCGAAATAATACAGCCGACCGACGAACAACTGGTGGCTTGCTATCGAAAGGGTGATCGAAATGCTTTTGATCAGCTTGTGGCGCGCTACGCGCGGCCGATCTATCATTTTATCTACGGTTATGTGCGAGATAGCGGCCAGGCAGAGGACAGTACTCAAGACACATTTGTAAAAGCATGGAAATATGTAGGTCGATTCGATGAGCAAAAGCGATTTAAGACGTGGCTGTTTGGCATAGCAAAAAATACCGCCCTTGATGCATTGAAAAAGAAGACAACAATCCCTTTTTCACAGTTTGAAGATGACGAAACCGAGTTTCAATTTGGTGAATCGATAGTAGACCCTGATGCTTTTCTGGAAGATGTTCTTGAGAAGAAAGAGAACGAGCGGTATGTATCTGAAATTCTGGATTCCTTGTCCCCGCCCTATCGCTCCACGCTTTTTCTGCATTATATGGAAGGGCTGACATTTCGAGAGATAGCGGATATCCTTAATGAGCCACTTGATACGATAAAAAGCCGTCATAGACGGGCGCTTCTTTTATTGAAAAAAAGACTATCCGAGCCACACATTGCACCCTAAAAGCGTCGGTAATCGTATTATAAACCGTATGGATACACGGAATATATTTATATCACTGGAACGTCCCGCTTCGCCAGAAGGGCTCGTTCAAGGGATTTTGCAAAAAATTGATAAGGAAGAGCTGTTCCGGCTGAGACGCAACACGGCTTTTTTTAGTATGTGCGCGGTTGTATGTTTTGGTGTTCTTGTTGAAAGTGTCCGTATGACTGCATTACAGCTTTCCCAGTCTGGGTTTATTATATTCCTCTCTTCGCTTTTTTCTGATTCGGACATAGTGATCGCGAACGGTTGGAGTTATCTTTTTGTGCTCCTTGAATCATTTCCATTTTTTTACGCGAGCGTTACGCTGGGTATTGTATTGGTGTTGAGCATTGTCATCCCTATTTTTTGGCGTGACATTCGAATGCTAAAAAAAATCTCGTTTACGCATTCAGTACATACGGTATGAACATAAAAGATCTACGGGCACGACTGCCACAGGCAAAAGTATTTCTCTGGATTCTTGGAGGGGTATTTGTTGGCGGGCTCATTTTTCAACTAGGACTTATTGTAGGATATAAAAAAGCGAATTTTTCGTATCGGTGGGGGGAAAATTATCATAGGAATTTTGGCGGACCCCGCGGTGGATTTATTAATTCATTGCGCGATGACGATTTAGTGAAAGGCCATGGCGTGTTTGGTGAGATCTTGAAAATCGAAGGACCCGTGTTAACAATCAAAGATCAAAACGATCAGGAGCTATCGGTAGTGACTACCCGGAAGACTATCGTCAAGCGCTTTCAGGCGACTATCCCGTTTCAACAGCTCAATGAAAATGATGCAGTCGTTATTATCGGAGAGCCGAATAATCTCGGACAGATTGTGGCGAAATTTATTCGTGTTATGCCGGGTAACCCCAAGGGTAAAACATTTGCACCCCGATTGTTTTATAGGTTTATAAAAGGAATAATATGAACGGAAAACATTTGTCTTTTTTTTCACGACACAAAACTAGTATTATAGTCCTGATTCTCATTGTCCTGGGGGGAGGGGGATACTTTACCTACCGACAATCAACGAAACCGAAAAGTGAAACACGGTCTATTCTCGGTACCGTCGAGAAGGACACACTGACGACAACCGTTTCGGGGAGCGGACAAATCTCGCTGTCAAATCAAGTAGACGTGAAACCAAAAGTATCTGGCGATATTATCACACTGAATGTCTCAGAGGGCGATGAGGTAAAAGAAGGAAAGGTTATCGCAATCATCGATTCGCGCGATGCGCAGAAAACAGTCCGAGACGCGCAGGACAATCTTGAGTCGTCCCAGCTTTCAATGAAGAAATTACAGGCTCCGGCCGATCGTCTTGCGCTTTTACAGGCACAGCATTCACTCTCAGCGGCAAAGGAGGCAAAAAAGCAGGCGGACAAAGACCTAGAAACGGCGCGCCTGAATCTCGATAAGCTAAAGAGCCCGCCCGATTCACTCTCTGTCATACAGGCAAAAAATGGAGTGGTATCGGCAGAGGAAGCTCGGAATAAGGCAGACGAAAATCTTGCAAAGGCCTACGACGACGGGTTTAGCGCTGTTGTTTCAGCTTTTTTAGATATGCCCAGTCTTCTGTCAAATATGGACGATATGTTTTTTCAGAGCGGTATTGAGAAAAATCAGCTCAATATCGACTGGTTTGCAAATCAAGTAAACAAGCGTGATTATGAAAAGACTACCGGTTATCAGCAAAATCTTTCTCAGTCATATGACACTGCACGGACGCGGTACGATGCGGCGCTTGTTCTCTATAAAGCAGCAACGCGCACGTCGGATCACGAAGTCCTGGATACGCTTATTGCACAAACTGCAACCGCGGTATCGGATACTGACACATCGATAAAATCCGGGAAAAATTTCCTTGATTATGTTAAAGATCAGATGCTGTGGTTTGGGAATACCGTTCCGTCTATTGTAACAACAGACAGGAATACCCTCGATACGTATATTGGGAAAAGCAACGCAACAGTTGCAAATATAACAAGCGCAAAACGGTCTATTCATGATGCGGCCAATGCTATTGCAGGGGCGGACAGGACGATGACCGAAAAGGCGGAATCGTTGTCCAAGCTTATTAATGGTCCAGACTCTCTTGATGTTCGCAATTCTGAATTGACTGTGCAGCAAAAAGAGCAAGCAATTGTCGACGCACAGAGAAGCATCGAAGAAAAAACCGCGTCGCTGGACAAGCTCAAAGCAGGTCCCGACCTGCTTGATGTTCAATCTCAAGAGCTGGCAATTCAGCAGAGGAAAAACGTGTTACGGGACGCAAAAGAGAAACTTCTCGACTATACAATAACTGCTCCTTTTGATGGTATTGTTGCAAATTCGGACGTACAGAAAGGAGACGCCGCTTCACCCAGTACGGTGCTCGCGACTCTGATTACAAAACAGCGGATAGCCGAGATTACGCTCAATGAGGTAGATGTCTCAAAAGTCGCCGTGAAGCAAAAAGCCGTGCTGACACTGGACGCATTGCCGGACGTAAGTATTACCGGTGAGGTTGCCGAAATTGATACGATTGGCACCGTGTCGCAAGGAGTAGTTTCATACACTGTCAAAATTACGTTTGACACGCAAGAGAATCGAGCGATGCCCGGAATGAGTGTTTCGGCGAATATTATCACCGCTGTTCACCCGGATGTTCTTGTTGTTCCCAATACGGCGATAAAATCTCAGGGCGATACACAGTATGTTGAGGTGCCGACAGAAAATGATCCTCGGGCGCGTATTGTTACGGGCGGTGTTATTCTTTCGTTGCCAACGCGGCGCGTACCGGTTGAGATTGGCATATCGAACGATGAAAGCACAGAGGTTGTATCCGGGCTGAAAGAGGGGGATATGGTTGTCGTGAATAGTGTGAACGTACAGGCCGCCGCGACAACACCTCAAACTCAGTCATCAGCAATTCGCATCCCCGGACTGCCCAGTGGGGGCGGCGGAGGATTTAGTGGAAGAAATGGTGGTGGTGCAGGAGGGCGATAAGATATGATAGAGTGTTCCGAGATTAAAAAATCATATAGTGTCGGAGGGGCTGAAATGCCGGTATTGCACGGTGTGACATTTACCATTCGTACGGGTGAGTTTGTGGCGATCATGGGGCCGTCGGGTTCAGGAAAATCGACACTCATGAATATTATCGGATGTCTTGATTCGCCGAGTGGTGGCTCATATTTGCTTGACGGGCAGGATGTTTCCCGGCTTTCCGATGATGAGCTTGCAGATATACGAAACGGAAAAATAGGATTTGTTTTTCAGTCCTTCAACCTTTTGCGGCGGGCAGATGTTCTGCGCAATGTCGCTCTTCCGTTGGTCTATGCGGGTATGGTGCGGCACGAACGTGAGAAACGCGCAAAGGACGCTCTTGAATCGGCGGCATTTCCTGAAGAATTTTGGGGTCATCTTCCCAATCAGTTGTCGGGAGGAATGATGCAGAGAGTCGCTATTGCTCGCGCGCTCGTAAACAACCCGCTTCTTATTCTCGCCGATGAACCGACGGGTAACTTGGACACTAAAACAGGTGAGATGGTTCTTGATACCTTCCAACGGCTGAACATGAAAGAAGGGCGAACAATCGTCCTCATTACTCACGAGCCCTATGTAGCGGAACACGCACAGCGTATTATTCATATTCGAGACGGCGTGATTATAGAAGACAGTCCGGTAAAGAATCGCCGAATTCTTAATACCCATCATGAAACTCAGTGATATTTTTGAAGAAACTGCCATTGCGCTTCTTGCAAACAAGGCACGGTCAGGATTGACTGTCCTTGGCATTGTTATTGGTATCGCATCGGTTATCGCGATGGTTTCGATAGGTCAGGGCGCGCAAGGGACAATCCAGTCAAGCATTGAGGGGTTGGGTTCGAACCTTCTTACTATTGCGCCCGGTGTTTTGCAGCCGGGGAGGGGATTCGTTTCATCTGGCAGAGGAGGCGCCCAGACACTGAAAGACGCCGATGCCGATGCGCTGGCCGGCCTGAGCGGTGTGCAGTATGTATCTCCGGAATCTCAGCGCCGCTTTCAGGTCACATCGCAAGTTGGCAGTAATACAAATGTTACTGTCATTGGAGGTCGGGAAGAGTATGCTCCGGTACACAACATGGAAATGGAACGGGGTATATTTATCACTTCAGCAAATGACCGGAGCATGTCGCGCGTCGCGGTGCTGGGGCCGACAACCGCACAGGATCTCTTTGGTCAGGACGGAGATCCCCTCGGAAAAACAATTCGAATAAATAAGATAAACTTTAAGGTAATCGGCATACTAAAAGCAAAAGGAGGCACCGGTTTTTTTAATCCGGACGACACGGTTATTATTCCGCTGTCAACGATGGAGAAGATCTTGAGCGGGTCGGATTATTTATCAACAATTGCTATCAGCGTAACAGAAAAAGACCAGATGTCGCTGGTAAAAGAAGAGGCTTCCGCGCTCCTTCTTGAGCGGCATCATGTTCTTGAGCCGGATTTTTCGATTGTTTCACAAGAGGATATTTTGGGGACACTTTCACAGGTGATGACAACCTTCACGCTCTTTTTGGCATCTATTGCGGGAATTTCTTTGATTGTTGGTGGTATCGGTATTATGAATATGATGCTGACTGCTGTCACAGAGCGAACGCGCGAGATAGGACTTCGCAAGGCAATCGGCGCGCGCAGGAGAGATGTTAGTTTACAGTTTCTTATCGAGGCTATCATGCTCACATTTGTTGGGGGTGTCATTGGGATTATTTTGGGTTGGGGTATTGCCGTGGGTATTGCACGGCTTGCGGGTATTGCGACAATTGTCTCGTTGCAATCCATTGTGCTTGCGTGCAGTGTATCAACCGTTATTGGCATAGTCTTCGGGTACTATCCGGCACAACGCGCGGCGAGACTTAATCCGATTGACGCATTACGATATGAATAATTAAAATAATTACTTTGACTTACGAAACTCTCATTGTTTGAGCATTTCTTCCTCGGGGCCGGATATTTTTCTGCTGAAAAATTCCTTAAACTCCTCCCGTCGGAGTCCGTATGCCCCTGCGGAGAAACACCCAAACAAGAGTTTTGTAAGTCAAAATAATTATTATGTAACAAAGTATGAAAAAAATTGTTCTCAGTGCGCTTGCTACCGCAGTTATTGCAGGCGGCGGATCATTTTGGAGTGGCATGCAGTATGCCGAAAGTAAAAGTGCGAAAGGAATAGGCGCGGCGAACGCCCAAGGGTTCCAGCGCTCCGCGCAATTTTCAGGACAGAACGGCGCTGGCGCTCGTGGTATGCGACAGCAGGGTGCAGGCGGGGGATTTGTCTCGGGCGATATTCTTTCAAAAGACGACAAGAGTCTTGTTGTAAAACTGCCTGACGGCGGATCGAAGATCATATTCTTTTCCGACACGACAGAAGTTGGAAAATTTGTTACCGGCACAAAAGACGATCTTGAAAGCGGAAAATCGGTAACCGTTACTGGTAAAACAAATACGGATGGCAGTGTAACGGCGCAATCAATTCAGGTGCGTCTTCCGCGATCGAACGATCCTACAACACAGCAAGAGGAAAAGAAGTAATATCTAGAACTCCGCAATATCTGCGGAGTTTTTGTATATGGAGCGGGCGTGTGGTATTCTTATTGATATGGAGCTATTACAGAATAAATATAGGCAGGTGAAACCGATAGTCGTCACGACTGTTGTCGTGGCATTTCTTTTTTTCTTTTCGTTATTTTTTTTCCTTCGTACCTTTTTGCAGACACCGGTCCCCACGAAGGCGGAGGAGGATGCGCGTCGGGCGAGGAGAAAATATCTTGCAGTACTTCCTACGGAAACGGATGCGAGCAGTATCGCGATAACCCTGACTTCTATGTTGGCCGTTGGGAAATTCGCGGTGTATACGCCGACTATACATTTTGTAAAGGGACGCAAAGGCAGGGATTAACGAATGACACATGGTTTCCAGTAAAAGTCGGGGGACTTGTTCTTCTTGCCGCCATTTCATTTCTTTTTCTGAAGAAACTTCACAAGAAAAATTAGGCTGAGTTTATGGCATATGCTATTACTCTATTGGTAACACTGCTTATTGAAGGGGTGGTTGTTTTTTTATTCGGATTCCGCACAGCAGTAGACCAAATACGTATCGCGTTGATAAGCGGAATAACACATCCGCTTCTTTATCTCTCCCTTATGTTTTTGGAGGCATTCCGGTGGCGCGGGATGGCAGATATTGAGGGGGCGATTCTCATCCTCGAGGGATGCGTTGTTGCGGTGGAATTCTTACTGTTGCTATGGATATATCCAAAAAAGCGGAAGATGTTTTTGTTCTTGGTGTCTCTTAGTATGAATGGCGCATCCGCTTTCATCGGTTTTTTCAGCTTTTTTTGACGTTACCCCTTGCCTAAATCCTTCAAATCGGCTAGTATGTGGGGATTATGGCACAACAAGTTGTTCTTCGTTTTGAAGAAGTTATATTTGAATATAGTGAAACAAAACGCGTCTTGGATGAGGCGAGCTTTTCGGTGCGCGACGGTTCAAAGATTGCGCTCATGGGTCAAAATGGAGCGGGTAAGACGTCGCTGTTTCGGATGATCATGGGTGAACTGAAGCCAAAATCGGGGAATATTCATTTTGCACCAAAAGACGCAAGTGTAGGAATTGCGAAACAGGTTGTCGCGCCGGAACACATGGACATGACTGTGCGCGATTGGTTTGCCCAAACCTTTGACGAAGTGCCATATAATTTGGATAAGCGCATCGCCGATGTTCTTGAAGCGGTCAATCTTCAGACAGATATTACAAAAAAAGTTCGACAGCATTCGGGCGGACAGCAGGCACGCCTCCTTTTGGCGTATTCGCTCATTCAGAACCCCGATATCCTGTTGCTTGATGAGCCGACAAACAATCTTGACCAGGATGGCATCGATCATCTGACAGCCTTTTTGGTGATGTATGAAAAAACCGTGATTGTCATTTCGCATGATGCGGATTTTTTGAGCGCATTTACCGACGGCGTGCTGTATCTCGATGTGCATACGCATAAAGTAGAGCAATACGTCGGAAATTATTATGATGTTGTTCAGGAGATTGCCGATCGCGTTGAGCGTGAGCGCATGCAAAACGCGCGCGCGGAGACTGAAATAAAGAAGAAGAAAGCGCAGGCAGAG
The DNA here is from genome assembly GCA_964370875.1 of uncultured Gammaproteobacteria bacterium. GTDB lineage: Bacteria > Patescibacteriota > Patescibacteriia > JACQRZ01 > JACQRZ01 > JACQWH01. Next base: position 22,191 of record CAYJLM010000004.1, read on the forward strand.
GTATTCGCCCATAAAGGCGGCAAGCTCCGTTCGGTCGCAAAGCGCATGCGTGAGTATGCTGAAGATATGGAGGAGGGCATGGTTGAAGTGCGGCGTGAGGACAAGACGATACGCCCTTTCACTATACCGGTACAAGAATTTCCCTATGTATTTAACGGCCGCATCCTTGAGATAAAAAAGATTGGTATTATGAAGAGTGGCGATCCTGTCAACAAGGACGTTGATATTGTTTTGGGTCGCGGTTCGCACTTGTTGGTCGCCGGTCCGAACGGGATTGGAAAAAGCACGTTTCTTGAAAAAGTTGCAACCGGAAAAGCTGAAGGCGTGACATTCGGCGAGGGCATTACAACAGGGTATTATCGCCAGGATTTCTCAACACTGGATTTCGAGCAAAAGGCCTACGACAGTTTGTGGGATGTCATGCAAGAGAAGGATAATCAGATTTTGCGCGCAACGGCTGCCGGTTTTCTTCTCGAAGGGCGCGTTTTGGAGCATCAGATCAAATATTTGTCGGAAGGTCAAAAGGGGCTCCTGCTCTTTGCCCGTCTTGTCCTCATGAGACCCGGCCTTCTTATTATTGATGAGCCAACCAACCATATTAATTTTAGCCATCTTCCGGTTATCGCAAAAGCGCTGGATGAATATGAAGGTGCCATGATTCTCGTAAGCCACATTCCTGATTTCGTGGCCCAGATTCGTATCGATACGACAATTGATTTGGCAAAACTGTAAATTATTTATTTTCAAAAATACCTATGAGCACCATTCAAGATACATTTTTTAAAATTCAGGATACGAAAAAGAAGCAGCGGGAGATCCGGTCGGTATATCGTGAGGCGCTGAGCAAGTCGTATGACTATCAGGATATCACCGCGCAGATTCGGACGCTTCGCGAAAAGAAGAAAAAGATTGAAGACGGCATTAAAAGCGAATATTCCCGTGAGCTGGATATGCTCGATGAATTTGCTGAGAGCTTGAAAGTTGAGCAGGACAGGATATCGGATATGGTGCTTTCCTCATTGGCAAAAGGAGAAATTATTAAAGTTCGTGATATGCGCAACACCGCCTATGACCCGATTGTGAAGGTTGTTTTCCGCAAGTCAGATGAACAGGAAGGAGAATAACCTATGAGTGCGATTAGAAATGTTGCGATTATTGCCCACGTTGACCATGGAAAGACGACACTTGTTGATGCGTTGCTTCGTCAGTCAAAGGTGCAATTTGGCAAGGATACAAATGAAGATCTTATCATGGATTCCAACGAGCTCGAACGAGAGCGCGGGATTACTATTTTTTCAAAAAATGCTTCCTTTCGGTACGGCGATGTGAAGATTAATATTATCGATACCCCCGGGCATGCCGATTTTGGCGGAGAGGTAGAGCGCGTGCTGAAAATGGCAGATGGCGTTTTGTTGTTGGTGGATGCGCAAGAAGGTCCAAAACCGCAAACACGGTTCGTATTAAAAAAGGCACTTGAGGCGGGACATAAGATTATCCTTGTTATTAATAAAATAGACAAGCCAAATGCGCGCGTTACGTTTGCGCTCGAGAAAACATTTGAGCTTTTTATCGATCTTGGTGCAACGGATGAACAAGTTGATTTTCCCGTTCTCTATGCATCCGCACGACTTGGCAAGGCCGGTATTGCCGCGGACCTGGATGCAATGGAAGACATCACTCCTGTATTCGATGCCATTGTAAAGTATATCCCCGCACCGAGCGGGGACGCGAGCGCGCCGTTTCAAATGCTCGTCACATCATTGGCGCAGGATCAGTTTAAGGGAAAGACCGCCATTGGACGCATTGCGAATGGAACCGTGAAGTATGGTGAGGCAGTTGTCCGAATTGCGCGAGACGGAACGCAGAGCTCCCAGAAGGTAAGTGCATTGATGACATTTGAAGGGCTTGGTCGCATCGACGCCCAAAGCGCACAGGCGGGCGATGTCATTGCTATTGCCGGTATACCCGCTATCACCATCGGCGATACGATTGCCGACAAGGAAAATCCGGTTGCGTTGCCGGTTATTGATATTGAACACCCGACTGTCAAGATGACGTTTGCCGTGAACTCATCACCGTTTGCCGGTCGAGAAGGACAGTATTGCACGTCGCGTAATATTCGTGAGCGGCTTTTCAAGGAGCTTGATACCGATGTTGCCCTGCGCGTTGAACAGGGAGGCGGGGCTGACGAATTTATTGTCAGTGGACGCGGAGAACTTCATCTCGCTATTCTTATTGAGCGTATGCGCCGCGAAGGGTTTGAGCTGCAGGTGTCGCGTCCGGAGGTGATCATGCATGAGATTGATGGAGTGGTGTGCGAGCCGATGGAAGATGTATGGATTGACGTTCCTGAGGAGTATGTTGGTGTCGTTATTGAAAATATGGGAAACCGTAAAGGCGAGCTGAAAAATATGCATGTTGATAACGGCCATGCATCGTTTCATTTCGTTATCCCAACGCGCGGCCTTATCGGATATCGGAATGAATTTATGACTCAGACGCGCGGTATGGGGATTATGGATACGCTATTCAAAGACTATGAACCGCAAATCTCCGATTTTGTTTCCGCACCCCACGGATCGCTCATCGCCTTTGAGGCGGGGGTCAGCAATAGCTATGGCATGATCAATGCTCAAGAGCGCGGCGTTCTCTTTATTAAGCCGGGCGAGGAGGTATATACCGGGCAAATTGTTGGACAGAACGCAAAGTCAGAAGATCTTGAAGTCAATATCTGCAAAGAAAAACGGCTTTCCAATATGCGGTCAAAAGGTGATGGTGTATCTGAGGGGTTGAATACCCCCCGTGAGATGGGGCTTGAAAACGCGCTCGAATATATTGGGGATGATGAATTTGTCGAGGTGACACCGAAAAGCGTGCGCATGAGGAAGAAGGTGCTCAATCCGCTTGAAAGGAAGAGAGGCAAGTAATCTGAACACAAAAAGTGTTCAATCTCTTGACAAAACGAAAGAGAGGTGTATACTTTAGTTATTAGTAAGTAAACCGATCATAGCATCGGCGTGCTCGAAATTTTGCGTCACTCGTCTTTAACAGATATGGCCCAGATTACTCGGGCCATATTTTTTATGAAAGACACAGGACACACTGTGCAATCGGGGTTCGATAACCTGATGATTGCACCAAAACTTCTTAGTATTATTGGATCGTTAGGGTATACAGACCCTACGCCAATTCAGCGAGATGCAATACCTTCCGCAATAGAGGGCAAGGACATTCTCGGCATAGCGCAAACGGGAACAGGGAAAACCTTGGCATTCGCCATCCCGCTTATTCAGCGCCTTTCATCGGTGAAGGGGCGAGGTCTTATTATCTTGCCAACTCGCGAACTTGCATTGCAGGTTGATGAGACGTTTAGAAAAATCGGAAGAACAATCGGACTGAAAACCGTTGTACTTATTGGCGGTGCGCGGATGGAAACCCAGCTTCGCTCACTGAAAACAAATCCGCACGTTGTCATCGGAACACCGGGGCGCATTAACGATCATATTGAACGAAAAACGCTCAAGCTCGACTCTGTGTCGGTGCTTGTCCTGGACGAGGCTGATCTCATGCTGGACATGGGGTTTGCACCTCAGATCGATCGGATTTTAGAAACAGTACCAAAGATTCGCCAGACGATGCTGTTCTCGGCAACGATGCCGTCAGCAATTCGGCAGCTCGCAAC
>CAYJLM010000005.1:0-1783 GCA_964370875.1 uncultured Gammaproteobacteria bacterium
GGACCGCGGTGTGCAGCGAGTCGCCGGAGGCGTAGGCGGAGGTGTCGAGGGTCGGGGTCGCGGAGACCTCGACGTAGGGGTTGGTCAGCTCCGCTGCTCCACCCGACGTGTCGTAGAGCAGCGTGATGACGACGATCGCCGAGTTCACGGAGTTGCCGGTGGGCGTGAGGGTGAGCGTCTCGTTCGAGGCGCAGGCCGGGGCACCGGGGATCGCGACGCGCTCGCTAGTCGTCGTGTCACGGTTCGCGCCCACGCCGCCGAGTCGATCGAGGGCGTTGTCGTCGACGAGCGTCAGGTCCCAGTTGTCCGTCGGCGCGGTGGCGCCGGGGTTCGTGATCAGCGCGACCAGCCGCCCGTCGATCGGCGGAATCGCGGTCGCGGGGAATGTGCCGTCAGCAGCGTCGGCGGTGCAGGTCGCGACGAGTCGCCCGATCCGGCCCTGGTACTGGTGGTCGAAGGTGATCGTGCCCGCCATCGCTCACTCGCCTCGCTTCCAGGGGAGTTCGGGGACGCCGAAGTAACGAAGGCCCCGGCCGCCGTCGCGCCGGCGGCGCTTCAGGTCGAGGCGCTCCTGGCGCTCGGCAGCCTGAGCGGCGCCGACCCCGGTGCCGGGGTAGCGCCGCTCGTACCGCGCGGCCTTGCTCTCCGCGCTCTCGGCCACGGCCTTACGCGCTCAGGACGTAGCGCAGGAAGACGACGAACTTGCCGGCCGTGACGGCCTGGCCGCCGATCGTCGCGGTGATCTCGCGCGCCGCCGTGAGCTTCGTCGCGGTGGTCGACGTGCCGAGCTGCTTGATCGCGCGGAGGCCCGCGTCCCACGGGTTGGTGCCGTCGCTGACGGCGATCGCGGTGACGATGTCGTCGGCGCCCTCGGCATGGAGGGCGATCGTGCCGGCGTCCCCGCCGGCCGTGGTGAGCGTGGTGATGACGTCCACCATCCCGTCGAGGATGATCGCGTTGTCCGGCAGGGTGACCCCGAGGCCGATGGCGCTGATGGCGCCGCCGTGCTCAGCGAAGTCGTACGTGGCGCTGGCGACCCGGACGCGGGAGAGGCCGTCGGCGAACGCCGCGCTGTCGTCCAGGGTGTTGAGCTCGGCAGCCGTGGAGGTGATCGCGGTTCCGGCGCCCGCGCCAAGGGAGAGCCCGCCGTCCGCGACAGCCAGTACGTCCACGTTCTTGTTGGCGCCGAGTGCGAGGGCCTTCGACGCAACGGCCGTACCGGCGACCGAACCGTCGAGCAGGTTCAACTCAGCAGCCGTACTGGTGATCGCTGTGCCTGCGCCTGCCCCCAGTGAGAGCCCGCCATCGGCGACGGCGAGGATGTCGAGGTTCTTGTTCGTACCGAGGACGGCCGCCTTGGATGCGACCGCAGTCCCGGCAATGCTGCCGTCGAGCAGGTTGAGCTCTGCCGCGGTCGACGTGATCGCTGTGCCAGCCCCAGCGCCGAGCGCGAGGCCGCCGTCCGTGATGACGAGCGCGTCGATGTGCTTGTTCGTGGTGGTGACGATCGCCTTGCCGGCCGTGACCGTGCCGGCGACGACGCCGTCCAGGACGCCCAGCTCGGCCGCGCTGAGGCCCCCGCCGGCGATCGCGTTGAGCTCGGCGGCCGTCGCGGTGACTTCGACGTCGTCGATCGAGAGGGACCCGACGTTGATCCCGTCCGGGAAGTTCGTGTTGCCCATCGTGTCCTCCTGTTCGGCCGGGCCCGGGGGGGGGGGGGGCCGGGGCCCGGCGGGGCGGCGAGGCGGGGACGGCGGGGTGTTGGCGGTCACCCAGCCGGAAT
>CAYJLM010000005.1:1793-23565 GCA_964370875.1 uncultured Gammaproteobacteria bacterium
GGGGGCGCGCGGGGGGGGGGGGGGGGTGCGGGGCCCCCGCCCGTCTCCTTCAGTCGGCTACGACGGGTTCTGGCCGTACACCCAGCGGTAATCGCGCCAATTTCGCGACCACCGGTTGTACGCACGGAACTTCGCCTGCAGGGTGTCGAAGTCCTGCTCGCGGGCGAATTCGAGCGGGATCCGGTCGTACCAGATCAGGTCCCGCTTCATCCGCACGCCGTCGATGCTGAACCAGGCGTTCGCGTCGGTCAGGTAGTGCCAGGTGGCGACCTGCCAGCGGCCCGCCTGGGGGTTGACCGCGTTGTTCGCGCTGGCGGGGTCCAGCGGCGAGCGGTTGACGATCAGCGCGTCGTCTTCGAGCTCCGGCGGCACCAGGAGGGTGTCCGGCATGACGTTGAGGACGTCGCCGCGGTCGTCGACGAGTGCCATGTGGTTCTGGCGCGTCGTCCGCACGTTGTCCCGCGTCAGCGCGAGCGTGCCCTCGTTGCTCTGGGTGGTCGCGTCCGTCGGGCTGTACGGGTGCGCCGTCGAGCAGAGGCCCACGCTGTCGGCCCCGGCGATCGCGAAGCCGTAGTCGTCGGTGCCCGAGTCGGTGAACGCGTTCGTGAACAGCAGCGCGGCGCACTTCTCGCGGTGGCGGAAGGCGCTGTCGCCGAGGTTCTCGGCCCGGTCGAAGATGATCTGCGTGAGGTTGTCGTCGACGAGCTTGCGCTGGACGATGAAGCCCTTCGCGTACTCGTGGTGGGTCCACCTCGTGAGGTAGCCCTTGAACTCGTCGTCGTAGGCGACGCGACCGGTGTCCTCGAAGTTCCAGCCGCCGGAGCCGAACTGGCCGACGCCGACGTGCTCCTCGAAGGAGCGCTCGGAGCCGAGGACGCGGAAGATGCGGTCGATCATCGAGGCGCGCCGACCGGAGTCGGTGAACCCGACGTAGAACGCTTCCGTGGTCTGGGGGGTGAGAAGCTCCGCCCAATTGGCGGCGACTGCTGGCATCGATCAGTCCCTTCCCGCCTACAGGGCGACGTTGGCGAAGTGCTTGCCGACGTTGAAGCGCACGAGGGTCTCCTCGGTCGCGCTCGACGGGGCGGCCACGACGAACTCCTTCGCGGAGCTGGTGGTCACGCCCTGGGCGCCGGTGGCGCCGGTGATGTCGAGCGTCGCGCCGAGCAGCCGCGCGTTCGCGTCGGTCACCGCGTACACGGCATCGGCATCGGTGATGACATCGATGTCGGTCGTGGAGTCGGTGGCCGCGACCGTGGGGCCGACGTAGACACCGAGGAAGCCGGCATCGCTGCCGGCCCCGAGGTCGCCCTCGCCGGTCTCGAGGTTGATCATGTCGCCGGTCGTGAGCGTCTCGGTGTCCTTCGCCTTGATCGTCTGGATCGTCGGCGACCCGCCCGAGAGCCGGTACGCGAACCGAAAGCCTGCCATTCAGTTGCTCCCCTGCGAGTTCGGGTTCCCCGGTACCTGCACTCACTCGCTTCACGCGCAGGCTGGGGTGTGGTGGCAATTAGGTCTTGCGAGCCTGAAAGCCCCTTCGGATATTTTCAGCGGCCGTGACGGCCTCTAGATGCGCCGGGTTGACGCATGCCTTGTTCCGGCAGAGATGGTCGATCGTCAGACCCGCAGGGATCGGACCCCGAAACACCTCATAGGCAACGCGGTGTGCCTCGATAGATCGCTGCCCGTCCCAGAGCCGCCCGTAACCGTCGCGGCTTCGGCGCGCCGCCCAAGGCCAGCATTCAGCGGCCCCCACAGATACGTCGACGTATCGCCTGAACCGAGCCTCGATCGGCTCGTTCTGCGAACGCGACCGGACCGGTGCCTCGGTCATCGAAGAGCCGTGCCGATACCACCTCATGTAGTGGGGCAGGCACCAGCCGCGCGCCATGTGTGGGGCTTCGCATCCAACGATTGAACAGCTACGATTCGGCACGTCGGCACCTCTACTGAAGGTGTTGACCACGGCCGGGACCGTTTGCGCGGTGCCCGGCCAATTCATGCTCACGTTCGATCTCCCAGTCTTGCCCTGCGAGTAAGGGGCTTCCGGCTCCGGCCATCACTCGCACTCAGGCCGGTCGGTTCGGTTGTCTTTCGTCAGCTCGGCTTGGGCCTCGTGGCCTGCCAGTCCGCGAGGGTCGTGACCCCCTTCAGGGCCGCGTACCGCTCGGGGGCGATCCCCGTTCGCTGTGCGGCGGCCAGTTCGTCGGCCGTCAGGTTCGGCGGTCGTCCGCCGCTGGTGCCTGCCGCCGCGCCCGTCGAGGGAGGCACCGGCTTGCTCGGGTGGGCGACGAGGTAGCCCTTCGCCGCGACCAGCTCCCGGAAGAGGGCCTCGATGTTCGTCGGCTTGCCGTCGGCGTCGGTCTCGATCTGGTCCGCGGGGATCAGTGCGAGCGCGTCGCGGTAGTCGACGAGCCCGAGCTTGGCTCCGATGTCCCGCGCCTCGGCGTCAGCCAACAACTTCCGCTTCTCCAACAACCACTGCTCACGTTCGGCCTTGAGGTCCGCCAGCTCCGCGCTGGCCTTCTCCTCCTCCGAGAGCTTCGAACGCTCCAGCTCTCGGGCGGCGAGTCTGGCCTTCTCGGCCTCCTTGTTCGCCGCCTTGACCACCGCCTCCATCCGGGCGTTGGACTCGCGCAAGGCGCGGATCTCGTCAGGGGTGAGCGGAACGTCGGGTGTCGTCGGGGAAGCCTGGGCCGTTCCCGTCGCGGGAGCGGTATCGCCCGTCACGGGCGTCGTCGCGGTCTCGCCTGCCGCGGTCTGGGGCGTCTCGCCCGACTGGGGCGCTCCCGTCACGGGCGCGCCGGTCGCTGTCGCTGTCGTCATGGTGGTCCTGTTCCTCCCTCGTTGTCTACGTGTCCGTTCGGACTAGTCCGCCGGCCGCGGGCGGCCGCACTTTCCGCACGTCGCGAAGGTGTGCGGCTGGCTGTTGTCGCAGGTCGGGCACCACCACGCGACGGCGGACCGGCGGTAGGGCGGCGGGACCAGATCGAGCGTCTGGCCGCCGAGCGCCTGCGCGCCGGTTGGCGCCCAGGTGACGGTGCGGGCGCCGGCCGCCGTGGCGCTCGTCTCGGTTGGGTTCGACTGGGGGCGGGGGCGAGGCCTGGGCGCCGGCGACGCGGCGTTCCTGGTGCGTCTGGTCATCACGCGGCCTCCTTCGTGGGCCGGGGCAGACGCGAGAGCGGCGTCAGCACCCGCATGTCGCCCCACCGATCGTCGTGGACGTTGCCGATCATGTCGCGCAGCGGCAGGCCGGCCCGGAACAGCTCGTAGCGACCGGGTCCGAGGATGCGTTGCTGGTCCTCCGGCGGCAGGTTGGCGAACCGGTCGGGGCCCGGGACGATCGGCGGCCGCTGGTCCGGGAACGTCGGGTCGCCGAGAATTTCCGCGTAGGACTTCGCGCGAGGCTGCATACTGCATCGGCACGACGGATGACTTGGCATGATGTCAATTACCGGCTGGCCGCTAACAACCGTGCCGCGCTTGAATTGGAAGAGCGTCCCGTCCATTGCCCAGCACACGGCATCTACTCGGCTGTCCCGAGCACTTCGCCAGACCCAGCCTTCGAGCAGCTCAGCATTGTCAATGAGTGCCTGGCGGGTGCCTTCGCGGTAGACGCGGTGCAGCTCGGTCCGCGCCACGGTCATGGAGCGGACCAGCGGCATCCCGAGACGCCCGGCGATCGCCCGCGCCACAGGGTCGGCCCCAAGCCCGCGCCGCTGGGCATCGAGGATGATTGCGGCGATCTCGTCCGCGGGCGAGGTGAGCGTGCGCCCCAGAACCTCCGCGATGGGCCGGCCGTCCCGCGTGCGGCCGACGAGGTTCTCGGCCGGTTCCAGGTGGACGGGCTGGACCTCGATCAGCGCCGCGAGCTCGCCGAGCGCCTCGCGCACCAGGGCCTCGGCACGGAGCGCGGCTAGCGCGCGGCCCTGCGCATCCGTGACGACGCCGGCGGCGTGCGAGCGGAACAGCAGCAGCTCGGCTTGCAGTTGGACGATGAGCTCGCGGAACTGCGGAAGCTGATTGAGCCAGCGTCGGTCGATCCGGACGCCGGCCGCGGCGGCTTCCGTGATCGCAGCCAGGAGCGCGTCGACAAGGCCGCGCGTGCGAGCGATCGGCCGGTACGCCGCGAGCAGGCTGCGCAGCGCGTCGCCCTCGATCGCGGCGAGCTCGCGCCGGCGGTCGGTGGCCGTGCGCGTGGCGGTCGGCATCAGGCGGGCACCAGGAGCCACCGGCGCCCAGGCGCGCGGAGTGCCGGGTCCGCGGCGGCGGGGTAGACGTGCGGGTCGTCGTGCGCTGTCCGGTGGAGCCACAGGCGTCCGGCCGGCAGTACGTCCTCGGGCCTGGGCTGGCACCAGCAGCGCGGCGAGGGGACGTGATCCTGCCAGCTCGGGACCACGTGGCGCTCGGTCACGCGCCCACCACCGGCGGCTTCCCGAACTGCGCGGCCGTAGTGGCGGCTGCGCCCGCGAGTGGCCTGCCCGGCGTCATGCCCGGCGGCCGGCCCTGCCCGGGCGCCATCGACATGCCGCCCGAGTCGAGCGCGGCGAGCAACTGCGTGGCGGCGGCTTCCTCGTCGGCCTCGGCCTGCTCCAGCTCGGTCTGCGCGTCGATGCCCGGGACCATGCCGAGCAGCGTCTTGCGGCTGACGCCGAGTTCGCGCAACAGCAGCAGGTACTCGGCGTGCTCCTTCTCGTTCCGGGTCCGCGAGTCTGCCCACTGGACGTTGAGTCGGACCTCGGCGATCTGGTCCGGGTCGAGCGAAGGCCGCATCGCGCCTTCGCCGTAAATGGCGGCCAGCGTCGCCATCATCCGGATCGCGCCGATGATCTCCTCGCCGAAGGCCGGCTTGCGATCGTCCGCCTTGGCGACGAGACCGGCCTCGGCGGTCTTCTGGCTCTCGCCCGACGGGGCGTCGCCAGAGACGATGATCATGTGGGACGGGGTGCGTGACAGGGCTGAGATCCGCTGGAGCGTGGCCTCGATCGAGGCGAGAGCGCCGGCCGGGTCCGCGGCCTCGAACTGCCCGAATTCGGCTTCGCCGTTCTCAGTCGACCAGACCTCGCCCGGCACACTCCGCAGGCTTCCGGCGTTGGCCACGTTCTTGGCCCAGCGCTGCGGCGCGCCCATCGTGTCGAGGATCAGCGAGAGGTCGATCAGCTCCTTGGTGAGCCGGTCCTGTTGCGGGAGGTTGCCCCAGTGCTCGGGCCAGCCCCACTTGTCGACGCCGGCCTGGTTCGCCAGGTGGAACACCGGGATGCCGAGCGGCTCGCCGGCAGCGTCGGTCCAGTCGACCGGCCAGCTCACGTCGCCCTCGTCGACCCACTCGGACCACACGCCGACCTCGTCGCTGGAGAGGCGGAACCACTTCTCGATCCGGTCGGGCCAGTACACGTTGAGGCGGACCAGCGTCCGGCCGTTCGGGTTCAGTGGGCCCTTCGCCGCCGTGTCCCAGCTCTTCGCCGCCCAGACCTTCTCCCCGTCGTCGTAATGCAGCTGGCAGCGGTCCGGCTTGTTGAAGGTGATCGTCGGCCGCCCGGCCGCCGCATCGAAGTTGACGATCAGGAATCCGTCGCCCTTCTTGAGGGTCTCGGTGAGAATCGGGCCCATGCGCGCGTCGAGCCGGTTGCGGTCCCACAGGACGTCCCACACGAAGGCCGCGAAGGCGTCGTCGTCCGACGTGATGCCAGTGACGCGCAGGCGCTCGGCCAGAGCGTTTACGACCGTCCCACAGAAGTTCTCGACGTACGGCCGGCCCGACGCTTCGAGGAACTGCTTCGCCCGGTCGGTGAGCTCAACGTGGTGGTCGCCGAGGTAGTACTGCTCAGCGAGGGTGTAGCGCGCCGCGCGCTCGTTGGGAATCGCGGCCGCCTTGCGCAGGAAGTCCTGGTCGACGGGCGGCAGCTGCGTGCGGAGGCCGGCGATCGGATCGGGCGCCTGCTGCTCGGTCATTCGAGATGGTCCCGCCACGATGTTCTGGTGAGGTCCTCGTCCCAGCCGCACGCGCACGCGAGCGCTGGCCGACCGTGACCCCAATCGATGAAGGGCACGTGTTCGCGGGCGTCTTCGAGTTGGTCCCGCCACTCGGTGATCAGGCCCTCGATTTTCCGCACTTCGGCCTGCGCAAGCCCGAGTTCGCTTTCGGCGTTGCGGATCTGGCCGCGAATGGCGGCCGCGCGGGACGGGTGCATGCGCTGCTCGGTCACACGCTCATCCCTTCGGGCCAGCCCGCGAGGCGGCGGGCCAATGTCGCCGCAAATTCCATCTGCGGGCGCCGGAGGCGGTGGTTAGTCGGCAGCGGACTGATACCGAACGAGGCCAGGCACCGCTTCACACGCTCAGGGCCGATGCTTGTCCGGCTGGCGACGATTCCGATCGAGCCTGTCGCGGCGTACGAAGCGACGATCGCGAGTGATTCGTCGGCAGCGATGGGCCGCGCGACGGGGAGGTTGGCCGGTAGGCCAGCACGCGCGCAGGCCGCAGCGTACGTTCCGAAGTGATTCTGATAAGTGCGCTGGTGTGGGAGCCCGAAACGGCGAAGGTCCGAGCCCGTCGGGGTGCGCCCCAACTCGACGGCGAGCGAGCGCAGCCCGAGAAGCATCACGTCGGGCGTCATGTGAACCTGCCGGCCCGGCTCCGCGCTGCCGACGAGTTGCCTCAGCCGCTCGATCGACCCGACGTAACGGCGTACAGCGCGTTCGTGAATGCCGACCTTGCGCAGTGCTGAGAAAGTCACGGGCCGGCCCGAAACCGACACGCTACGGGCGGCGGCAATCATCTGGGCGAAGCACTGCCCGGTCTTGTTCTGGTACTCGGGCGCCCGCTTGCCCGTGAACACATCACCTCGGTCGGCGACCCCGTGGCCGAACACGCCCCTAGGTGACGGCGGCAGCCCTCCCCGTGGTCCGCGACGAAGGGCGGTCGCTATCGACATCTGGCGGCCGCGCTCGCTCACCAGCGCGCTCTTCTGCAACAGCCCGACCTCGCGCTTGTAATCCGCCGCCCGAAGGCCATGCGTCAAACGTGCGTGGTTGCCGAGGTTATGGAACGTCCGCCCGCGCTGGCCGGTCGGCTTCGACTCGTCGCGACAGTAGGCACAGAGCAGCTTGCCGCTCCCATCCTTCGCCACCAGCAACGCGCCCCGCGGGTACCCGGGCTGCGCGCCCTCCAGCTGGACGAAGGGCTCCTTGTAGTCGCCGTAGTAGTACTCGCCGAGGTCGCTGACAGCGATCGTCTTCATCGCACGCCCACCGGGTCCTTATCGACGTAGCGCTTGCCCCGGAGGACCAGATCCCCGCGCACGCGCACCTGCGGCTTGCTGTCGGGGATGCCGCTGTGGGAGGTGACGGTGGCCGGCGGATCGACGAGCAGCTCCGTCCAGCCCCAGACGTTCGCGTCGAGCCGGTCGGGCGACTCGCCGGATTCGGGCGTCCACGTCGTCATCTGCTCTTCGAGCTCGGGGAACAGTTCACAGTGGAAGATGCGCTGCTGCTCGTAGAGCATCGAGACGGGCTCGGCGCGCGTCCGCTTGCCGCGGCTGGCGTGGACGAGGATGACGCGGCCCTTGTAGCCGGCGGCCTCCAGCGTGACCCGGACCATCTCGCCGCCGTTGTTCGCCTCGGCCACGATCGAGTCGGCGCCGAACTCTGAGGCGGCCTCCATCGCCCGCTTGGCCCAGGCCGTGGGGCCGACGGCGGCTGAGCGGTCGGCGAGCAGGTATCCGACCCGGTCGTAGCCGAGACCGTGGACCGTGATGCCCGCCTCGTCGGCGCCCTCTTCGCTCGACACGTTGGGGTCGATCGCGACGATGACGCGCGCCAGGTTGGGCTGCGCGAGGCCGTGGCGCGTGATGGTGGGCGCCGCTCGGTAGCGGATGATGCCCAGCCCCTCGGCCGTCTCGTCGTGCGTCCAGAGCGCGCCCGGGACGTCGTCAAGGTCCTCGGCGTTGAGCTCCTGGCGGCCCAGGCGCGTGCCGCCGTACTTGGCCTGGAGTTCGTCTCGCTTCGCCTGCGACAGCGACGGGTTGTCCATCGTCATGGCGCGGACGACGACGGTGCCCGCCTCGCGCTCGATCGCACGAAGTTGCTTCCGGGGCTTGGGCGTGGAGGTGATGATGACGCGCGGGCGCGGGCCGAGGCGCAGGCCGAACTGGATCTGGTTCCACGCCTCGTCGAGGTAGCGCGCGCTCGCCGCCTCCTCGAACCACACGAGGCAGTGCTGCGGGCCGCGGAGCCGCTGCGCATCCTCGTAGGTGTAGCTGCTGAAGGTCTGGCCCCGGGCGCCGTTGGGCCAGTGGATGGTGCCCTTGCCCGAATTCCAGCGGATCCGCGGGTTGGCGTGCAGCAGCCCGGTCTCGCCTTCGACGCACACCTCGCGCGCAACGCCGCTCGTGGGAGCCACCACGGCGATGCGGTGCCCGCGCTGACCACCGAAACACGGCGGGCCCATCGCGTGGTCGTCGACGGCGTGCGCGCCGGCGTCGGTTTTTCCGGTTCCTCTGCCGGCCTTGAGAAACCAGACCTTCCAGTCGCGCCGGTGCTCGACATCGCCGCTCAGCGCGTTCTCCCGGCCGGGCGGCGTCACGATCGCGTCCGGTGGCGCCTGGTACCAGTGCGGCTGCCAGCGCGTATCGGGGTCCAGCAGGTCGGCGAGCTCGGCGAGCCACGCGATCTCGTGGGCGGTCGCCGGTACGGGCGGCGGGGCGGCGATCACGACAGCTCCACGCCGGACGGCAGCTGCGCCATCGCCGGCCGGAGGCGCGCGACCATGCCGCGCATGACGCGGTCGCGCAGTCCGGGCTCGACCTCGGCATCGGCGAACGCACCTTCGAGAGCGTCGGCGACCGTGCGCAGCTTCGCGCGCTCGACCTCGACGTAGTCGTCGGCCGTCTCCTGGTCGGTCAGCATCTTGGCGATGACGGCCGTCGCCTTGATCGCATCGCCGTGCATCTGCCAGAGGACGCCGGGCACGCCGTCGCCCGAGTGGTTGGCCGCGTACAGCGGGCCCGGGTCGCGTTCGGCGGTCAAACGCAGCGCCTGCTCGCGCCACAGCGCGACCGCCAGCATCTCCCGCAGGGCGGCCTTCGCGTCGCCCGTCAGGGCGCCCCGGTCGATCAGCGCCAGCACGTCGCGCAGCGCGGGGCTCTTCTTCGCCTGCTTGATGGCCTTCTCGGCCTGCTCGCGCTGGGCGTGCTTGCGCCCGTTGGGCGAACGCCCGCCGTGGAGGAAGCAGCTCCCGGTGCCCTTGTGCCCTGTCCGCGCGCCCTTCGCCTGCCGGCACGGCCCGCCGTGGCGCGTCTTCGCACCGCACTGCTTCGCCCTGTCGAACGGGCGGGCGTCGTCGCGCGCGGAACCCTCGTCGGGCATGGTCGTCACTGGCCGAGCAGGAACCACGTCACGAAGATCACGATGAGGATCGCCGCGAGCAGCGCGACGGCATCGGTCGGGCTGTGGCGGTCATCGTTCATGCGCGGCGCACCACGGCGTCGTCGCCGGCCGGCGTCGTGACCTCGGTGCCGGCCGACAGCACCGGGGCGGCGATCGCCGTGCTGCTCTGACGCACGAGGACCGTCAGGACGGCCTCAAGTGCCAGCATGAGCGCGCCGATCTGTTCGGGCGTCCAGCGCAGGCCGAACGCCACGGCAGCCAGGATGATGGCGCGCACGGCGCCGGCGATGAGCGCGGGCTCACGGCCCCACAGGTTCGGTCGGTCCAACGTCAGCCTCCTTCTTCCTGCACTGCGCCGGCCGAGACCAGTCGGCGGCCGATGGGGCCCGTCACGATCCGCAGGAACGTTCCCCGCGGCGCGGTGGGGCGGCGGAGGAACACGACCTGGCCGTCGATCTCGACCGGGCCCGGCCCAATCGCCGAGAGCTCCGCGAAGGCCGCGGTCCGCGGGTCGAAGCTGAAGCTGCGGGTTTCGGCGGGGATGTCGCCGACGCGACGCTCGGCGAACTCGGTGACGATCACGACCGGGTCCTCGAGACCGGCAGGCACCGGCGTCGATGGCAGCTCGGGCGCGATCGGTGGGGTCGCCGGCACGGGCTCGGGCTTCGCGGCACCGTGGCCACCGAAGTCCTCCCAGCCGATCCGCTGGCCGGGGCAGGCCTTGTACGCCGCGAAGTCCCGGTGGGCGAGCGCCCGGATGCCCGGGTAGCGATCGCGCAGGTCGGCCCACAGCTCGCGCAGCGCGGCACGCTGGGACGTGTTCGGGCCGTCCTTGGCGAACCCCTCCACCTCGACCGCGATCGAGGCGTGGTTCGGGCCCAGGCTGCGCTTCGTGTCGGCCCAGGCGCCCATCACGGCCCGGGCGGCCGTGACGCCGTAGAACCCGTCGGGGTCGTCGGTCGTGCGGATCGCCGAGACGCGGATGCTGCTGTGCATGTGTGACAGGTCAAGCATCTGGACGGTGCGCCCCGAGCGCTCGACAACGAAGTGGACGCTGACGCCGTTGGGGTTGGCCTTCGCGAGGTAGCCGACCGTGCCGCCGCCCTCGGCGAGGTGGATGACCAATGCGAGCCGGGGGCCGCGGGCCGCGCCGAGGTTCACGTGCGAGGCGACGAGCTGGTAGCTCACGCCGGCACCCACTGCCCGTCGCGCACGAACCCGTGGAAGCCGCACTCACGACCGTCGAATGGGGTGCGGCAGAGGATCGACGGCGAGAGCGTCAGGTCGCCGCCCTCGAGCGAGCCCGTCATCTGCCATCGCGCACGGCCATCGCCGTTGTCCCGAACCGCGACGCCACCACCGCACCGGCCGACAACCCCGTCGCGGTCGTGCCACATCAGGAAGCCGGCGAGCACGTCATCCGGCTGGCCGTAGACACCCGTCGGCTGGAGGCAGACGTGCGGGTCGATCTCGAGGCAATTGCGCTCGTCGTCCGGGTCGGGCGTGAACCCGTGGAGGTGGCTCATCCGTCGTCCCGCCCGAAGTCGCCGCGGATGAGCATGACGAGCCAGATCACCGCGGGGACCGAGATCAGCATCAGGGCAGCGGTCAGCGAGAGCAGCGCGACGTCGCGACCGACGGTGATGCGCGTCAGGGCGGCCCAGCCCAGCACGGCGGCGAACGTCGCCGCGAAGGCCAGGATGACCTGCATCGTCGCGCGCTCGGTCACGGCCGCGTTGGAGGGCTTCTGGCGTGCGACCAGGAGCAGGATCACGGCGGCCGTCCAGTCGGCGAGGGGTGCCAGGAAGAGCACCAGCGCGGCCGCGTCGAGCGGGCTCACCGGCCGCCAATCCTGCCGTAGCGCCGGCTGGCCTCGCGGTAGGTCTCGAGGATCATCTGCCGCCGCTCGTCGGTGGTCCGGGCGCGGTCGAGGGCCTGCGCCGTCTCGCGGACCGCGGCCTCCGGGTCGTACCAGGGCATCAGCGCGAGCAACAGCCGGTGCAGACGCTCACGCATCGTCGCGCGCCCGGCCGAGCCGGCCCGCCTCCAGCCGCTCGCGGAAGTTCCAGCGAACGTCATCGGAGAGGTCCTTGAGCGTGTCGTCGACGGTCTTCTGGAGCGCGCCGTTCACGCCCTTGAGCTCCGTGATCCGCTCCTCGTGGATCCAGCCCGGGACCCACCACTTGCGGACGAGGCCGACGCCGATCGCGGCCCACGTTCCCACTGCCACGGCCCAACCACCGGCCTCCGAGAGGCCCTTGACGAGCGCCGCCCAGTCCAACCGTCACGACCGCCAGTCGCTTGCGACTTGACCCGGCCGGGCGCGCGTCGGGGCGTGGCAGAGGACCATCCGGTCAGGAGGGGCGACACGGGCGAGGGGTCGGCGCGGTCATGCACCGCTAAGCGTGACGCAGATAACCGCTGGCGGCTACCTATACGTTCGGACTATGCCCCGGGCCCGTCTGCACGCGGAGCCAACCCCGCCGCGCGCCGACGTAGATCGCCTGCTCGGTGGACTCGACGCCGAGCCGGACCCGGATCGCCTTGAGGTGGCCCTTGACGGTCTGCTCGCTGATCCCGAGCTCGCAGGCAGCCTCCTTCATGGTCACGCGCCGGAGCATCGCGACGAGGACCGCGAGCTGCCGGTCGGTGAGGGGGGCGGGGTGGGCGGTCACCGGACTTCGCGCCAGCCGGACAGATGCTCTGCCAGCCACGGGATGGTCATCTCCGGGGCGTTCACCAGCACGATGCTGCCCGTGTTGCAGCGTTCACAGCCCTGCACCTCGAAGACGGTGCCGCTCACATGGACCGCTCGCCGGCTCGGCCCCCATGTGTGCTCACTCCCGTCTGGGCATCGAGTTACGTCGTGCCATTCGTCCGGTGTCGTCATCGCCTCCCGATCGCCCCGAGCATCATCCGGAACATGCGGCCGCGGCGGGACGTGGCCGAGTAGCGCAGGCGAGTGAGATCGGCGCGCCAGACGACGTGCCCGAGATCGTCGAGCTCCGCCGCCACGACGCCCGTGTCAGCGTGCAGCCGGCAGACGCGCGTCTCGACTTCCTCGACGGCGCGGCCCCGGCGGATGCCGCGGGTGACGGGCACCGCGGCCGGGCCCGGGCAGGCGGCGATCGCGCAGCCGCTCATGGCTTATTCGGATCCGGGACGTAGAAGCGGGTCGCGACGTATCGCTGCTCACCGCGCTCGTTCCGCTCCCACTTCTCGACGAGGTAGTAGGCGGGCCACTCCTCGCCGAAGGTCTGTATCGGGCGTTCGACGAACCGCGGCAGCCAGAGGGTCCCTCGGCAGTCCGGGCACTCCCCCGCGGGGTGCGAGGACGACGCTCCGCCGTCATATCGGACGTGGCGCCGGTGCCCGTCCGGCCACTCGTCGATGAAGGAGCCGTCTCCGAGGCGCTCGCGCAGGACGATGATCGGCTCGCTCATGGCTTGGGACTCGGGAGGCGAATCTCCACGTCTCGGACCCAATCGGAAACGTCGCGGCCGCCGATGTAGACGCGCGTCGTCCGCATCACGTCCACGGTGACCGCAGTTCGTACCGGAGTTGGTGCGTCCGGAGGCTCGCAGATCGTCCGATCCGTCCGGCCGCTACGCGGGGCCCGAGCGGCGTCCGCTGAATGGGGTTTCGGAGTCATGCGACCAGCCGCCCGGTGACCCCGTTCCGCGTTCGGCCCTTCTGGCCCCGATCGCGGATGTTGTCGGCTTGGGTCCCCAGGCGCAGATGGGCAGGGTTCACACAGCGGCGGTTGTCGCAGTCATGCATGACGACGAGACCGGGCGGGATCGGCCCGTTGGCATAGCGCCACGCGACCCGATGCGCGTGCTCGGGGTAGCGGTCAGGGAAGTCGCGGAACTTGCCGTATCCCCGCTCATCGAGGACCGCGGTCCAGTTCCAGCAGTCGAACAGGCCGCTCTGTTCGACCTTCGCCCAGAACCGCGCGACGGGATCCGACGATCGGGAGCGATGTTCCACGGAGCTAGTCCCTCCAGGAAACGCGGCGCGCCGGCCGTCTGGGACTAGCAGAGCAACCGGCGCGAGCGTGAGTCTATGGTCTGGCGCTAGTCCCACCTCACCGGATTCTACCAGCGTGAGTGCAGTCGTGAGTGCAGAACGGGTCATCGTGAGCACGAAAGCGGGCGGCTGTTAACCGCCATGTCGTAGGTTCGAGTCCTACCGCCGGAGCCACTCCAAGCACGAAACCCCGAACGGGACGCCACGTCGCGCGACCAGAACGCACGATCCGTGAGTGCAGCGGTGAGTGCAGTCACCCGACCAGCCGCTCGATCGCTTCGACCGCCGCGTCCGCCGTGGTCGAGATGTAGTGGCGCTGCGTGGTGTGAGTCCGGGCATGGCCGAGCAGGTCCGCGATCACCCGGTCCGAGACACCGGCCTCGGCCAGCCGGGATGCGAACGTCGTGCGCAGGTTCTTGAACGGCAGGCGTGCCACCCCGGCCGCGGAGAGCAGGCCGTAGAAGTGGTGGGTCAGCCACCCAACCCAACCCGTAGCCGCACACGGCGGCCACGACGACGGCGCCGAGGACCAATGCGATGCAGATCACGAGCGCCTGCCCCAGCCATCCGACTCGGTCACTGGTCGGTCCGCATACTCGTCGATCCAGTCAGCCAACCCCGGAACCTCGTCGTTGCCGCTCGGGTCCGACATCCACTCGGCGAGCGCCTCGAAGTGCTCCTCGATGAAGACGCCCGCCACAACGAAGGCGAATTGCCGGAGAGCCGCCTCCTCGATGTCAGGACTTCCGCCCCACCACGCGGGGTCGCGCCACACGGCCAGCCGCTCCTGCATGCTCACCACGACACCTCCACTCGAACGAGGCCGCCAGACGTCCAAGAGCCCTCGCGCGCGAGGCTGTGTCCGAGCCCACTGGCAAGGGAAACGACGGCTGTTGGCGGGTCTACGGCGCTCTGGGGCGATGCTGGCAGCAGGGCGAGCGGCCCGCCGGCGATCGCCAGCACGACGATCAGCGCGTCGAGGCGCAGGCGGCGGAGGGTCATCGGAAGACCTCCAGCCGCACGTGAGATCGCTGCCCGGCATTGAACGTTTTCAGGAGGATGATCGCGACCCGGAGGTCCCACACGATCGAGAACACTGGGCGCCAGCCCAGCGCCCGGTTCCAGTAGACCGCGACCGAGATCGGCCCGAGGCCAGCCCACGCGTGCCAGCCGTCGCGGCCGATCACCGGGCGCCCTCGCTGTAGGCGACCGCGATCGCGAGCGCGCGACTCAGCCCGGCTTCTGCCTCAGCGGCTGCAACCTCGTGCCCGGGGGTCGGCCAGATGTGCTGGCGGTGGACGGCGATCTTCCGCTGCTGAGCCGCGGCGCTTAGCGCCGCAGCGATCTCTCGCTCCCGCGGTGTGACGGATCCCGGCGAGAGCCATGCCCACGACTGACCACGCTTGATCTGCTGGACGTGGTTGCGAGAGGTCGCAAACGCCCGGACGAGCGTGGTCGGACCGACTCCCAGCCCGAGCATCGTCTTGATGAACCGGACCTGCGATTCCGTCAGGGATGCGTAACCGTTGCGGCTTCCGCGGGCCATCGTGCCGTGCGCGATCTTGTCGCGCTGGTTGCTTGACGCCGTGTCCCAGCGCAGATTGCTGAGCCGATTGTTCCAACGGTCGCCGTCGCCGTGGCAGGCATGCATGTCGACCGGGCGAGGGCCGACGAACGCCTCTAGGACCATGTGGTGGACGTACTTCTCAGCGTGCCCACCCGCCAGTCGGAGTCGGATCCGCAGGTAGCGCCCGGACATTCGGGCGTTCACCAGAACCTTCGGGGGCACGCGACGCCCGGTTGTGTCGAGGCGGGCCACGCCGCGGACTCGGCCGAGATCAGAGACCTCGTACGCACCCTCGAATCCGCTGGCAGGACGCCAAGTCTCAGTGCTCATTCCGTCTGTACTCCGGAATGCAACGACCCCCGCGTCGGAGTACAGCCGAGCGGGGGCCGGAGGCATTGTATTCGGGCTGGGACCGCTGTACTCGGCTCGCTCATTGTACCCGATCATCGGGCGCCCTCCGAGTACGAAACGGCGACGGCCAAAGCGCTCCAGGCGTCGCCGGTGACCCCGTAAAGCGGACCCGGCGCGGCCTTCGTGCCCTTGGCCGCGGCTCCGCCGAAACGGTCGCGCAGCGCCTGGTTGACCCCGCTGTCGGCACTGACCCGCTTCTCGCCCTTGCGAGGGCTGGTCACCACGCCCAGGTGCCGCAGGATCACGCTGCGCCGGAGCAGGACGACCGGCTGCTGCGCGGCTTCCTCGAAGCGGCCGACCCAGCGGGCCGTGTCGAGCGTCGCCCAACCCATCTGGAGCCCGTACCGCGGCTCGATCTGCTCGATGACGACGACGTCGGCGTGGGCGCCGTGGCGCAGGGCGGCCACGAGCTGCTCGTTAGGGCTGGTGCCGGAGCGCTCGGGGCGGCCGTCGGCAAGGATCAACCAGCCGGACTCCGCGCTGCCCGGGTCGATCGCCAGGATCCTCACGCGCCGGGCTCCGGGGGGAGGCGGTCGAGGGCGCGGGACCGGTCCCGAACCTTGTCGAGCAGGGCGCCAGAGCGGTCCAGATGCTCGTCGCACAGCTCGCCTACCAGCCCGACCGGCGAACGCCACTGCGGCGGGTTGGAGCGATAGAGCCACGCCAGCCCATCGATGAGTCGGTCGAGCGGCACCGCGTCTCGGGCCTGCTCGCGGTCGGAGGGCGGGGCTACGGGGGCCTCAGGCCTCCATGAATGGTCACGCGAGTACTCCGGGCCCAGGATTTCGCCGTTGCCGTGGAACCGCCACCAAACGCCGCAATGACCGCACGGTCGGTCGTCCAGTTCCAGCGTCGGCGCGGCGCGGGCTTCGGCTTCGATGGCGAGGAACGACTCGTGAAAGCCCTCCTCCGGGTAGTGCTTGTCCAGCGCGATTGCTGTCGGTGTGGTGAGCGGTGGCAGGTTCGGGTGGTCGCAGGTGGCGGGGGTCTGCTCGGTCATCGGGTGTGCTCCAGGGCGGCACGTTGGGCATCTTCAAACCCACACCAGCACCGACCGTCATCGGTTGGACATCGAAGTCCACGTCGTGCCATGTGGACCGCGTACTCCGTCAGCGCCTCCAGCCGCCGGACCCGCTCGGTCAGGGCTGCTCGGGCCTCTCGAACCTCTTGGACCACGTAACCACAGACGATGCAGCGTCCGTCGCGGTCAAGCTGGGGCGGAACGCCCGCGTCACGTTCGTGCGGATGGCGGGGGTCGTACCCGAGGTGCGGTCCCGGTGCGGCCTCGCGGGCGGCGGCTTCGAGGTCGGTGGTGTCGGTCATGGGGTCGCCTTCCTCCGTCATCCGAAGACCTCGACGAGTTCGTCGACCGCGGGCTCATCGGCTGCCGCCGGGTCAGCCGGCTGCAAGGGCTCTGAGGCCACGCCGCTGCACTCGGTCATCGCCGCAGCCTCCGATCGGGCGCCGTGATCTCGACGAGTGCGCCGTCCTCGGCGAGCCGGGAGATGACCGGCCAGTACGGCGACATGCCGAGTTCAGTGGCCGTGAGGTTGCTCGTTACCAGCGTCGGCAGCATCGCTTCGTAGCGGGCGTTGACGAGGGCATAGATCGTCTCGCCCGTCCAATCGGACGTCTTCTCACGGCCGAGGTCATCGAGCACGACGAGCGCTGCATGGTGACGCAGCGCGGTGATCCGCTCTTCGGCCTCTCGCTCGTCGTGCGGTCGGCCGATCTCGGCGCGGAGATCGAGGATCAGTTCGGCCACGTTCTCCCAAGCCGGCTCGGGTTCGTGGACCATGACCGGCCGGGCCGCGTTGACCTCCTGACGCTCTGCCTCCCACGCCGCGTGGCGTTCCCGGTACTCGGCCATCGCCGCCGGGGACGCTTCGGTGACGGGCAGCGGCCCCAGCGGTTCGCCGCCAAGCAGCTCGCGCATCTTCGGCTCCAGCGTCTTCGCTTCCGCGTCCCACGCGTCCCACTCCGCTGACGGCCGCGGCTCGTCCGGCCGCCGGTTCCAGTGGTCCTCCCGGATGGCCGCCCACTTCGTCTTGCGGGTCTCTCGCTCGTCGCGTGCCTCGCGCCACACACGGAGTGCTGCCACCGACTCCGGCGTCGGCTCGGGCCACTTGGGCTGTCGCGCGGCGTGCGCCTCGCTCTCCGCGGCCCACGTCTCCCACGCCTGCCGTCGCGTGGCTCGCCGGATGTCGATAGCCGTGCCCATGGCGTTGACGACACCTGCGGCCAGGTGCGACTTCCCGACGCCCGTCGGGCCGATGAGCACCAGGCCGCGGATCAGCCCTGCCGCCAGCCGCCTCGCCGCCGCAAGGGCGTTCGTCTGCGATGGCGTCTCGGGCTGGTAGGTCGCGAGGCTGCGTTCCCGGAAGCGCGCTGGGACATCAGCGCTGGAACGCATCTCGGACCTCCTGGGCTGGTCGGGTGTGGCCCTTCGGCTCGGTGCCGTTCGTTCGCGGTGTCAACGCGCCCTCAGCGAACCGGACCAGCGGGTTGGCGAGCTTCACCCCGGACTGTCGGCCCTGCTCGAACGCCGCGACGACGGCATCCGGGCCGAAGACGCGGACCATCTCGTTGAAGGGCTTGTGCGCCCAGCCGGAGGGGTCTCCGTAGTCGTGTGCTTTCAGCCATGCGACTACGGTCTGTCTCGGCGAGGGGGGCCGCGGTGGCGCCGCGGCGACGTCCGCCACACGCGCCCCCTCTTCGGACGGGACGGGATAAGGACGGGACGGGACGGGACGGGAACGCTGGGGCGCCGGCGCGCGCGGGCGCCCGCGGGGGACCGGAACATCATCCGAACTTCCGGCTAGGTTCGCCGGAACATCATCCGAACTTCCGTTCCTGTTCCTCCGATGTTCGCGCATACGTTCGCGGGCTGCGGCGCGTTGCGCCGTGACTTCCTCGCGGGAATCGTTGTAGTCGAGGAAGTCGTGTATCTGGTAGCCGCCGTCGGTTCGTTCCCACATCCCGGCAGTGACCAGCGTCTCGGCAAGCGCCACCGTTCCGCCCAGCTTGCGAACCCGATCGGCCGGCACGTGGCCGTCAGTCAGCCAGCGGTTGCACCAGCTCTGGGCGAGGGTGTTGAGACCGACACAGGCGAGACGGTTGCGGCCCAGCGCATCGAGCTTCGGGTGGTCATAGAGCGAGTCGTCAATGCGTCCCCAAGGCATCTGGTCTAGTCCTCCAGACGCAAAGCGCCGTCCGACCTGGGACTAGCAGGAAGGACGGCGCTTGCAAAGATATCGGGTTGGGCGCTGCTAGTCCCAGCCCGATGAGTATATCGCGGATCGAACGATCGTTCTACTCGGCGGCAGCCCTGACGGGGCACGGGCCCGAGGATCACCATCAGGCGGCCTCCCTCACGCCGGACCGCCGCCGCACCGCCTCAAGATCGCGGGCAAGCTCCGGGTGCAGGTCCATGCGCATCTCAACCCGTTGGATCCCGTGGATGACCGTCGGGTGGTGGCGCCCGCCCAGCGCGCGACCGATGGCCTCCAGCGTCGCATCAGTCAGGCGGTACGCCGCGAGCATGGCGAACTGGCGGACGTGAGCCGTGTCGCGCGTCCGGTCGCGCCCGACGAGCACCGCGCGGTCCACCTCGAACGTCACTTCCACCGCGCGCAGAACGGCATCGATCGTCGGCCTGGTTGCCGCGAGCGTCACAGCCGCCGTTCCTCCGTCGCCATCAGCGCCAGCACCTCCGCGTAGACGTCCGCCCGCTGGCGCATCCGGGCCCGCACGCTGGGTCGGAGGGTTCGTTCCAGGGCGTGCCCGCGGGCGTTGTCATGGCGCTGCCACAGTTCCTCGCGCACCCGCTCGGCCTGCTCGGGCGTCATCGCCCGCCACCCGCGGTGAGCATCGGCAGCCCGCCGCCGGCGATCTCCTCCTCGACCGTGCGACCGCCCTTGAGGACGGCGTACGGGAGGAGCTCGCGGATCAGCGTCGTGTCGCCGGCGTCGATGAACTCCAGCTTCGCCTTGAGCAGCAGGACGTTGGCCCGCCAGCGCCGGCGCCACTCGGCTTCGCGTTTGGCGTTGTGGTCGTAGGCGTTCGGGTAGAGGCGCATCACTTCTTCGAGCGTCGGCCTGGCCATGTTGAACCGGAAGCTGTAGCCGCCGAGCTCGAACATCAGCGTGTCGCCCGCCCGCTCGCTGGCCCAGCCCATTCGCTCGACACCGTGCTTGGCGAGGATCCCGCTGATCTCGCCGCGGCTCGACTCGACGGAGACCTTCGTCCCCTCGGCATAGCGCGCCATCAGAGCGGCAGCAGGTCGTCGTCGACGTCAGGGGCCGGCGGCGGAATCGAGTGGCGGCCCTCGTGCTCGGCCGCCAGGATGCAGCCGGGGAACGGGCAGCCGCCGAGGTCAAGCCCGCTTTCGGCGAGGACGTCGTCCTCCGGCTCGGCCGCCAGCGTTTCGCGCGGAACGTCCTCGTCGCCGTCGAGATGGGCCGCCTGGTCGCCGACGTCGCCGAGGTCCTCGGGCTCGGCGTCGTCGCCGATGATGTCGGTGAGCTCGAACGAGCCCTGATCGCCGTCGGCCGCCTCGTCGATGCGCGTCTGGCCGCACACGTGCGACCGGCCCTTGCTCTTGGCCTTCAGCTTGATCTCGCTGCCGCCGATCTCGGAGACGAGCTGCGACGTGATGGAGACCGAGACGTCGGTCGGAATCGCGCAGCGCGGGCAGACGGCCGAGACCGTGACCCAGCCTGGCGTGCGGACCTCGGCGACGAACAGCGATGCCGGCGGGAGCTCTTCGGCCAGTGCTTCGCCGAGGTCCTTCGCCGTGACGACGCGCACGCCGTCCCACGGGCCGCCCTCGACGTCCTGCAGCCTGCCCTCCAGTCGCCGGCGCAGCACGTCCACCACGGCCTCCCGCGGTGGCGTCCACTTCCCGACGTGCTCGGGCTCGGGGGTGCTCTCCGCCGGCGGTTCTGCGACCTGTGCCATCTAGCGGTCCGTCCTCTCTGCGCTCACGTTGGCGGTGAGGTAGTCGTCCCAGGAGTCGAGCATCTCCGTGATGTGCCGCTCGATCTCTGCGATCGTCAGCGGCTCCGACTTGATCGGATCGGCGGCAGCCTCGCCAGCCGCCTCGTCCCGCTCCCGCAACGTCACCCTCACCAGATACGACGCGATGACCTTGCCCATACCCTTCCTCCTCACTTGTCGATGGCTGCAGGCCGCCCGATCGCCACGCGGTCCACTGATCGATCCTGCGGCTCGACCCACGGCTGACCGAGAGCCGAAAAGAAGTCCACCTCCTCGGGCGTCGGGATCGGCCGGCCCATCGCAATGACGCGCCCACCCTCGACGCGCCGGAAGACGCGCTGGCAGTCGGTGACGAGCTTCACGTTCCAGTCGCCGGGGCCGGTGCGCAGGGCGAAGATGCAACCCCAGTTGTCCGGGGTGGCCATAAACAGGTCGACAGGCAAGCCGGCGAAGACGAGCGCCTTGTACCGCTCGCCCATCCGTTCCTGCGACTCAACCGCGCCGCCCTTGCGGTGCACCTCGACCTGGCGCGCGGCGATCGTCCCGGTGGCGAGCTTGTCGCGGATCCGCTCGTCGAGCAGGTCGACCCGCTCGGCGATCTCGAACAGCCCCTCGACGTCGGCGTAGCGCGGGATCGCGACGAGCTCGATGTCGCGCACCATCGGCT
Organism: uncultured Gammaproteobacteria bacterium; assembly: GCA_964370875.1. GTDB lineage: Bacteria > Patescibacteriota > Patescibacteriia > JACQRZ01 > JACQRZ01 > JACQWH01. The sequence goes on from CAYJLM010000005.1 coordinate 22,852, forward strand.
TGCGCCGGCGGATGCTCCCCGCGATGGCTATCCGATCAGCGGCGGGCTCAAGGAGGCGGCGCAGCTCCTCGGCGATCGTCGTCGCCTGCTCCAGAAGGACCGGCTGTCCCTGACTCATCGGGTACCCGCCCGCGCCGGTTCATGGCGCGCAGCCGCTGGTACGCGTCTTCGAGATGCGCCCAGTACTCGGGCGAGCTGGGGCGTCGGCCACCCGCGACACGGCGCTCCGAGAACTCGGATACGAGCAGCTCGCGCCAGAGCCGAACGCAAGACCGGCACCGAGCGGTCAGCCCGCTCTTCAGGCGTCGGTCGCGGGTGTACTCCGCTTCGGGCTTCGCCTGTCCGCACCCGGAACAGACCTTGGTCGCCTGCATTGCGAACGTATGATAGCTCGCCGCTGCCCGCGATCTCGATCCGCTCGCACGCGGGCGCGAGGCGATCGCGCAGGGCCTCGGCGAGCATCCGCGCGTCGTGCAGCGGCACGGGCTGGCCCTGGCTCATGCTTCCGGCCTGATGACCCGGCCGCCCTTGCTGGTGGCGACGTCATCCCAACTGTGTCGGCCTCCGTGCATCTCGCCGAACGTGCAATCGAGGGCCGACCGACCCGGGCCACGGCCGAGCCTCCAGCCACAGCCCGCGGCCGGGGCACTCGGAGGTACCGGCTCTGAGGCCCCGGCCGGGACCGCCACCCTCTCCTCACCCGCGGGCCCGGCC
>CAYJLM010000006.1:0-13355 GCA_964370875.1 uncultured Gammaproteobacteria bacterium
ATCATCTACTGCCGAATAATCGGTCGAATCGACATATTCCTCCGCTCGGGATCTGGGCGTCGGCGCAGGAGACACATCACCATCGAGAAGGGACGATTCATACACGACCGGCTCATCGCAATGCTGTTGTAATTCATCTGAAAAAAAATTGTCCAACTCTAAAGCCGGCGCCACTTCCTGCTCACCAAGCGGGTCGTACTCGATTTCGCGCTGAGAGATGCTACTGTTGTTATTCAATTGAAACTGGACATCCATAGTGAAGTGGGAGTGTATATTTCATAGAACTGTATCATACAAAGAAAAAAATTCAACCCCACTCCAGAACCCGGGGGTGGGGTCAACCAAACCTTTTGACGGGGGGCTAAGTACATGCCCTATCCAAGCTGTGATCGCTCAAGAATCTCCGCCTCAACCAACGCGCGGTCGCGACCGTATTTCAAACGAGAAAGCTGTCTGATTGCATCAGCAATATTCGGATCCCCTTGAATTGGCGGGGCGGCACGCATGGAGAAAGGCCGCGCGGCAGTGTTATGGATGAGCAAGCGAACGCTCGCCGTATACTTTTCGGTATTGATGACATCATACTCGTTGAAAACCGGCGCGAGCTGTTTTGCCATCAGCTCGGCATCATCAACACCGACACGGTAGGCGACAATAGTCCCCACATTGCCAAACACCGCGTCACGCACTTTCGTATCACCCTGTTTTGGCGAGAGTTGTCCGATATACTGATGTCCGAGTACAAGGTCAAGACGATACTTACGCGCTTCTGATAAAATGGTTGCGATACTATCGGTAATAAAGTTTTGAAACTCATCAATATACAGAAAAAAATCATTGCGCTGCTCTGCCGGCAAATCTGCCCGGGCGAGCGCCGCCATCTGAAGCTTGGACACGATAATCAGACCCAAAAGATTGCTATTTAGCTCTCCGACCTGGCCTTTTGATAAATTCACCAACAGAATCTTCTTCCTGTCCATCACCTCTCTCAGATCAAACCCGCTCCGCTCCTGTCCGATAATATTTCGCATCATCGTGTTTTCAATAAATCGACCGATTTTGGAAATAAGGTACGGGAGCATTTCTCCCTTTGTCTGCCCGGCTGTTTGCGGTAGTTCTTTTTCCCAAAACGCGCGCACAATCGGATCGGTCACCGTCTGCAACTTATACGATTGATAGTCTCGATCGGTAAGGATGCGTGGGATCTCAACAATTGTTCCGGGGTGCGAGGGGTCAGACATCAACGCAAGCATCGCGTTTCTCATATAGTGCTCAAACATCGGGCCAATCATCGATGGGTCGGTGACGAGTTTGTAGAAAATCGCAATCATCTCCTGAATGGCAAAGTCAACCTCCGCCGGCGTATCACCTTCAAGCATATTAAGTCCCATTGGCCGCTCCGTGTCGGCGGGCTCAAAGAGAACAACATCGTCCGCGCGCTCCGGCGGTATGCATTCAAGAATATGCTGTATCGCCTCTCCATGAGGATCGATGAAGGCGCATCCTTCCCCATTGCGGATATCCTGAATAATCATATTCTCCATAATCGTCGTCTTTCCAACACCGGTCGTACCAATCGTGTACATGTGTCTGCGGCGATCCTCACGCAACATGCGAATAAGTGTCCGCTCACCGCGATACACATTCTCGCCTAAAATGATTCCCTCTTTTGGAATATCGACCGGCGCGGGTGCGGTACGAGCATGGAGCCATTCGATGTTCGGGGTCTCCGTACTGCTGAGCGGAAAATGATACACGCTCGCCAGCTCTTCAGTACTGAGAATAAACTTACGCCTATAATCAAACCGGCGATAGATAAAGCTTTTTATCACGGCACGTTTTGAAAACAGATATTTCTTCTTGCGTAACATTGCGCCGGATTCCGGTCCCAGGAATTGCGCGAACGCATCGGCGATATTATACATCTGCATTTTTGCAACATGCTCCTGATCGGCAGATGTCACAACGCGAATACAGGTCTCAAATCCTACTTTGCCGGATTTCTCTTCCATTGTTTTTATGAGCTCCTGCTCTGTCGGCGTCAGCTTCGGAAATGGTGTTGAATCACCCTTCATCTGCGGCTTTACCTTTGAAGAAAAAACCGCGTCCAGGATCCCACCCAATATGCCATGAAGTATTGTATTCATTACGCTAGAAAACGGTCCTGCCGTTGCCTCCTGTAATGTCTTCCCTTTTTGCATGGCGCGGGCAACCCTCTGCCCTTTTCCTGCCCATCCGCGAGGTGCGGTACGAATCATGATCTGAATAGCGGCGCCTTGCGTTTCCTCCACCTTGCTCATTGCGTTTGTCAGCGCATTCAGAGGATCGGAATCCATCTTCTTATAGGTCTTGAGCGGATACATCCAGTGCTTTGTCATGACAATAGGAACGCCGAGAATCACACCATTTGGACGAAATATATTATAGTCTTCAATCTCCTCAATCTGCGCCGACGGATACTGCGCGTGAAGCTGCTGTTCGAAAAACTGCTGAAGATATCCGGGCACAACGGCAAAAAACTTAATAAGTCCTTCGCGTGCGACTATCTCCAGGGCAAAATGATCTTCACGCCCGATAAAAAAAGCAAGCGGACGAAATTTCGGCTTGATGTGTCCCAGTCCGGAGTACAGACTTTCGGCAACGGCAATCAGCTCCTTATAGTCCTTTTTTGATGATTTTTCCTCTTCCTCCTTCTTTGCCGACTCCTTGGGCACGCGTATTTGCAAAACTTTTTTCTCAAGCGAGAGCGGGATTTCAAAAATCTTATGCAGTACAAAACGAAGAATTTTCAGCACAGCAAACACGACTATGCCGATAACAACAAGCCACAAAAATAGCTCAAAAAGTATGTTCGAGCTGATGGTTTGGGATACTGATGTAAAAAATGATTGCTCCTCCATTGACGTGATAACTCATTACCGTCTGTTTTGAGTGTCGTCCTTTCCTTTTAGCGCTAACAGTTTTTCCGCCTTTATTTTTGCCTCCTGTTCTAGAAAAAAAACGTTCACCGGTAGGAGTTGAAGCCAGCGACGAATGAGCCGGATAAGTTCAATAAGTTTTACCTTTGTTTGTCTGAGCACCCTTTCAATCGAACTGGCCGTTCTCTCACCCGCGATCTTAAACTGTATGCGCTGTTTTGGTGTAAGCTGTTTATACGTTGGCAAGAGCCCCTCCTCCATCACATTCTCTATCTCCTGGAGTAGCGGGGATTTTTGCGGCGCGCGTACCGGCGTGGCTACCGGCACTACGGCGGGCGCACCTTCCGCTTTCGGTTTCTTTTCGGCTGGATGTTCGGCTTGACCGATACTGGGCCGTTCACGTTTTTCTACCGGCCCCTCAACATGTTCCGGAATTGCAACCTCTGTTGCGGGTCTTTTCAATGGAAGTCCGTCAGACATAGCTATGAAAGGGCCCCTGTTCCGCTTGGACGCTTATGCATGACAAGCATCGCACTGACGGGCGCTATCATCCAAAGGGACCGAGGGAGATCATCAATAAAAAACGACTTCACGAACTGTGTTGAAAAAATTTCAGATGGCAGAAAAGACAGCACCACGCTCAAAAATAGTCCAACTTGCAAAAAACTTAAAAACACGGCCTGAAACCATGTCTGCCTCATATCGGAGTGCAGTGACATATTGTACGAAAAAAGTACAAACAAAAGCAAGAAAAGAAAAAGAAAGATGCCCAGACGAAAGGGAAAAGCGCCGTTTGCGGGAAGCTGAGCGATATATCCGTACAGATAAGGGGTTGCGGTCATAATAGCAATGGCCGAATACGTACTCAGCAACATCACGGCCAATCGCTCTCGGTTAGCAAAAAAAGAATACGCAATAACGCCTGCCACAAAAAAAATAACAATAAACGTATCCCATGAAGGGTGCGCGAAGTTGAACAATTGCGGATCTATACTAACGTTTACTATCGGATTCATGTCAGTGTTTATACTATGAGTCCAGATGATTATAGTATATCACCTTTGATAAAATAACAAAACATGAACAAGCGGTTTCCTGTGTTATGTTATGAACTATTATTATTTCTCTGTGCCGGACATCATCTCCCGTGCCCTTGCGGTGATATCGCGTTCAAATTGATGACGAACAACGCTACCTCGCGTATTCACAACTTCCTTCAGCTGGTCAATACTCGGTAGCTCTTTGGCTAGTTCTTGCTGGACGCGCTCTGGAAATTTGCTGTAATCAAAAAATCCCTTCCCTTCTGCCGCTTCTTTTGCAACCATACTGCCGCTTTCAGTCCTATGCACGACTTGTGCAATCTCCCGCGCGGCCACTTGCGCTTCATCAGTCAAACCCCTCTTTTCTAGTTCTACCATAACACGAATGTGTTCGATAAGCTCTCGTCCCGGCCTTGCGTATTCTCCAAAGGTACGCGCACCCATCTCTCCGTGTTGATACCGAGAAAATTCTTCTTGGAACTCGGATGCAAGCAGTGATATTCGTTCATCCGATTCGGTGTTGATGGAATCAGATTCAAATGCGTGCGTGTTTTTTTTCTGTGCTTCAACAAAAAGTTTGTACGGCGCTCCCTTCTCGTCATAACTAATAACACCCCGAACGCCATAATCCTTGCCGGACATTGTTGTATTAAATATGATATCACGGCGAACAATATGACTGTTTTCAGCGCGCGGCTTTTCGCTATAGGCCTGGCTTGGGTATTCTCGCAATACAACTCCGTCTTTTTCCGCAAATCCGAGTTTTACATCATGGCCACTGTCAAGCATTGTTTGTATAAGTTCTTTTGCGTTGTTATTGCTGAATGAGGGATCCTCTATGGCACGCACCATATCGGCATGTGAGAGAGCCCAGTCAGTAGTAATAGTTCGTCCATCTTGCGTACCATAACGCTCCTGATCAACCGATTGGTATGACTGTTCAAGAAGATTCACAAAATCGTTTGGGTGCTTTTGGGCAATGCCAACCAGAAAATCGAGTGATTTTTTTATATCCACCCCCGACCGAAACTGTGCTTGAAAATCTGTCTTAAAATCATTGAACGCCCGAAGTTTAGTGTTATTTTTTTGATCAATCGACTCTACGGCTGTTGGAGATTTATCCAGCGCCGCCGCTTGCGCGGAGAGGGTCGTAATTTTTGAAAGCTCAAGCGCGCCAAATGTTGCCGCGACCATACCTGCCATACCCAGTGTTTTTCGAAGTATCCTACTAAGCGTATCGAATGCGTTCGCGCGTTTGTCAACCGAGTGACCTTCGGGACACTTTCCGTCAAACGTATTTTTTGCCTGTATCGTGCGGATTGTTTTCTCTGCCCTAGCAAGCCCGGCTGCCGTATCCGCACGACTCAATTCGTACGCATCGTGTGTATCTGCGCTTTTCTGCAAAATCGCCTCCTGCTCGGCATTGCCAGAAGCTCGCTTGTCTTGTTCGGGCGAGAGCGGTTCTGTTTCCTGGGGCGATGATTTTGGGTGTTCAGTATCTTCCGTCATACTGCTGTCTGTAATAAATTCTTTTGGATACTAAGATTTGCGCGAACGGCCATCACTGATTCCTCCAAGAGCTCATTCATGTTTGGAATCGCCGTTTGGATGTAGCCCAACAATGCGTCCTCATCATGCTCGCTTTTTTCCACAAGCGCAACAAACTCTTCAATATGCTTCGCGTCCAAAGACTGAATAACGCGCAACAAAAACTCGCTATGAATCCAGGATCCAATACCCCCTGCGATCTCGAACTTATTCTCCACCGGCAAATCACTAAAACCCAAAAAACCAAACACATTTGTTTGGTTTTGATTTGTCTGTGTGAGTGATTTCTTTTTTGCAGGCATGAAGCTAGTATACCACAAAAAGAGGGCTCCTACAAGCCCTCTTTTCTCAACTGCTCAAGCAATTCCTTCTGTTTTTTGTGTAATGATTTTGGCGGCGTTACCTCTACTTGCGCAATCAGTGATCCGCGACCGTTCTTATTCAAATAATGAACACCGAGATTGGCAAGACGAAATTGTGTTCCTGATTTTGTGCCAGCCGGCACCTTCATATCGACAGTACCGTCAAGCGTCTCTATCGGAATACTCGCGCCCAGAATGCTATCTGTCACTTTCAACGGGACAGTACAATACAAATCCGCGCCCTGTCGCACAAAACGCCTATCCGATTTTACCCGCATTCTGATAAATAAATCACCTGAGGGCATACCATGTTGTCCCGCGTCCCCCTCGCCGCGCAAACGAATCGTTTCTCCGTCATCGATACCGGCGGGGATAGAAACAGAAAGTGTCACTTCCTTTCGCGTCCGTCCATCTCCATGACATTCCTTACACGGTTTCTCAATAATCGACCCCGTCCCCTTGCACTGCGTGCACGGTGACGCGGTCTGCATAGCGCCAAAAATAGAGCGCTTCACTGAAATCACCTGACCACTGCCATTGCAAGTCGTACAGGTATGGCGCGCCGATTCTGATTCCGCGCCGCTCCCCTTGCAGTGTGTACACACGATCTGCCGAGAAAATCGCACATCTTTCTTTTCACCAAATGCCGCTTCGCGAAACTCAATCGTAAGCTCAAGCTGTAAGTTAGCGCCTTGGGACTGCCGTGACGACTGACGCCCACCGCCGAATCCAAACATATCGCCAAACATCTCGCCAAGATCGCCAAGGTCAAACTCGACACCGTTGTTAAACCCAAATCCCGACTGTCGCGCATAGTCCTCCCATGAAAAACCACCGTGTCCGCCACCATGCTTATCAAAATCAGAACCAAACTGGTCGTATTTTTTTCGCTTTCCCTCATCGGAAAGAACTTGATACGCCTCGTTTGCCTCTTTGAACTTCGCTTCGTCTCCTCCCTCCTTGTCCGGATGGTGCTGATGGGCAAGTTTTCGAAACGCCTTTTTTATTTCATCTTGTGATGCGCTTTTTGCAACGCCTAATGTTGAGTAGTAATCTTTCATTTCACTTGTATAACAGAGAGTAAATAGTTTCTAAGCTCTTGAAATGCCCGTCCGCGATGACTTATCGCGTTTTTTTCATCCGAACTCATTTGGGCGAAAGTACACGTGTCCTCTTGTGGCATGAACACCGTATCGTACGGCAAGTGAGGATGTGCTGTTCCTTTTTCCGCATCCGTAATAATACCTTCAACGACCCCTTTAAACAAGTGCTCCCCTCCATCAGGCAAAACAAGCGCGACAATCGATACGAATCGTGCTGTTCTTTTTTCACAAGGGACACCGGCAAGCTCAGTAAGTGTCTTTGTCGCATGACTGCCATCCTCGGCCCACCGCGCCGCATGAATACCCGGCTGTCCGTCAAGCGCGTCGATAAACAAGCCCGTATCATCGGCAAAGGCGCTCTCGCCTGTTTTTATACAGACGTATCGCGCTTTCTGGAGTGCGTTTTCCTCACAGGTGTTTCCCGTCTCGGGCAGGCCTTCGCTCACACCCGCCTCGTCTGCGGAAATAATATCATACGGCAGACCGGATAAGATCTGCCGCATTTCTCCCACTTTTCCTGCGTTGTGTGTCGCGAATATGAGCTTCATTCAATTCTACTTTGAAAAACTGTCATCCCGGACTCGATCCGGGATCCAGAATGACAACACGGGACATTATTGATAGCTGCGTAATGCACAAGATTTCATTTAGCTCAGTGCGAATAGAGGGCATCTCTGTGTAGCGACCTTTGAACGAAGTGTGCCCTGTCGATACAGAGAGATGCCCCTATTCGCTTAAGCGCGTCAGAGAATATTAGTCCTTCTTCTCGAAGTCAGCGTCGATCGGTCCCTGTTCACCGGCTCCCGGCTGTTGGCCACCATCCGTCTGCGCATCTCCGGGCTGTCCGCCGGCCGCGTCTGGAGTTCCTGGCTGTTGATACATCGCGCTTCCGATCTTTGACACTACCTGATTTACCTCATCGAGTGCTGTACGGATTGCAGATGCGTCGTCGCCGTCTTTTACTTTCTTGAGCGCCTCTACTTTTCCTTCAATTTCTGTCTTCACTTCGGCTGGCACCTTATCGACATATTCTTTCAGTGTTTTCTCGGTCTGATAGACGACGCTGTCCGCGTTATTTTTCAGATCGATCAATTCGCGTTTCTTTTTATCCTCACTCGCGTACATTTCAGCTTCTTTCTGCATGCGCTCAACCTCCTCTTTGGAAAGCGAGGTCGACGCGGTGATGGTAATCTTCTGCTCTTTGCCACTCGCCTTGTCCTTTGCCGATACGTTCAAGATGCCATTTGCGTCGATGTCAAACGTCACTTCAACTTGCGGTATGCCGCGCGGTGCAGGCGGAATACCCTCAAGGGTAAATCGTCCGAGCGATTTATTGTCCACTGCCATTTCGCGCTCTCCCTGCAATACATGAACCTCAACCGATGTCTGATTGTCCGCGGCTGTTGAGAAAATCTGCGACTTGGATGTCGGGATGGTGGTGTTGCGTTCGATAAGCTTTGTCATGACACCACCGAGTGTTTCCAAACCCATAGATAACGGGGAAACATCAAGAAGCAATACGTCTTTCACTTCTCCCTGCAATACGCCTGCCTGGACAGCCGCGCCAATCGCGACGACTTCATCGGGGTTTACCGAGACATTCGGCTTCTTGCCAAAAAACTTTTCGACCGTCTGCTGTACAAGCGGCATGCGCGTCATACCGCCAACCAAAATAACTTCATTGATTTGATTTGATTGCAATCCCGCATCAGCAAGAGCCTTGCGACACGGCTCAAGTGTTTTCTGCACCAACCCATCAACCAGTTCTTCGAGCTTTGACCGTGACAATTTCAACACTAAGTGCTTGGGACCCGAGGCGTCTGACGTAATAAATGGCTGATTGATCTCTGTCTCGGTTGCGGTTGAGAGTTCGTGCTTTGCCTTCTCCGCCGCCTCTTTCAGGCGCTGTAATGAAAGCTGATCTTTTGATAAATCGATACCGCTCTCTTTCTTGAACTCATCGATAATCCAATGGATAATAATCTGATCAAAGTCATCACCGCCAAGGTGAGTATCGCCATTTGTCGCTTTTACTTCGACAGTGTCATCTGCAACTTCCAGGACAGACACGTCAAATGTTCCACCGCCAAGGTCGTAGACAACAATCTTCTCATCCTTCTTTTTATTAAATCCGTACGCGAGCGCGGCTGCTGTCGGCTCGTTGATAATACGCTTTACATCCAGCCCTGCGATTTTTCCCGCATCCTTCGTCGCCTGGCGCTGTGAATCATCAAAATATGCCGGCACGGTAATAACCGCCTCGGTGATTTTTTCACCCAAGCGATCTTCCGCATCACTCTTCAGCTTCTGTAATATCATTGCGGATACTTCCTGGGCTGAGTATTCTTTGCCGCCCATCCCCACCTTGACGCCATCGCCTGCCTGTACGATTTTGTAGGGTACGAGCTTTATGTCGCGCTGTACTTCCGTATCGCCAAAGCGCCGTCCAATGAGACGCTTCACGGAAAAAACGGTATTTTCCGGATTGGTAACAGCCTGTCGTTTTGCGAGTAATCCCACCAAGCGCTCACCTGCCTTGCTCATCGCGACAACAGACGGAGTCGTGCGGTTTCCCTCTTTATTTTCCAATACCTTTGGCTCCCCCGCTTCGATAATAGCCATGCAGGAGTTCGTTGTACCAAGGTCGATGCCTAATATTTTTGCCATAGAATAATACAATTAAATATTATGGTTTTTTTATTAATTTTGTGAATCTGTCTGAGGATCTTCGGGTGTCTCATCCGCCTGTACGGGGCTCGCGCTCGAATCGGATTTTTTATTAACAATAACTTTCGCCGGTACAATCACATTGCCCCGAAAGGTATAGCCGGGACTCACTTCCTGTGTTACGGCTCCATCCTCATGCGAATCGATCCGCTCCTCGCCGACGGCATAGTGCTTGTTTGGGTCAAACGCCGCGCCGATAACACTGTCTGCATATTCCTCGACGCCAAGTCCTTTCATCACCTCTTTCATCTGCTTATAGATCTGTTCAACGCCCTTCACCCATTCGGAACCCTTCAAATCCTCAGGCAAGTACTGGAACGCTTTTTTGAAATTATCAAGAATCGGAATGTATTGCGCGGCCGATGTCATCATTGCAAGTCCATTAAGTTCGTCTCTCCGCTTATCGGAATCGTTCTTAAAATTGACATAATCCGCCTTTGCGCGCTTCCAGCCATTCAAGTTCTCTTCATTTTGTTTTGTGAGCTCTTCTATTGTTTCCTGAAGCTCTTCAATTTTTTTGAAGGCGCCTTCAAGGGTCAGTGTGTCGTCAGACATAAGGTATGCGTTAGGAGTTAGATGGTAGGGGTTTAGTAAAGGATAGGAGGAGTGCCATGTTCTTTCCGTAGTTCATGCGAAGAGGGCCAATAAGCCCGAGGATCACCTGTTCACCTTTGAGCTGAGTCGCTACAAGGAGAACGCTACACCTTTTACCAAAATGCTTCGCATCACCGATAAACATTTGTGGACCTTCAGTGAGTGCGAGCGAAAAGGCAGGTAATGATTCATCGAGATCATCCATAATGCCGATAATATCCTCCATGAAATCAGGGTCATGAAACTCCGGCTTTTCACAAAGATTCTGTATGCCTGAGGTGATCGCATGCACACCGTCAAAAACAAATGCTATCTCACCGGAAATGTCCGCCAGCACGCATGCAAGCTTCTTGCACGACGCGGTCGATATGTCCGAGAGCGACTCAACAGTCTGCGCAAGACATGCGGCTGACTTTTGCGAAAGGCGCACAGGGCGCATGTACTGGATATACAGCCGATATCCGCGCTCGGTCGGAACACGTCCCGAAGAGGTGTAGGGCTGAAACATATATCCCGCCTCTTCAAGCAGAGCCATCTCATTGCGAATCGTTGCAGTGCTCCATGAAAGCTGATAGCGCTCAACCAAGACAAGCGATCCGACCGGATGGGCCGAGGAAATGTATTCGTCAACCAATCGCGTCATCAATTCAATTTTTCGCTCATCAATCATATTAGCACTCAAGTAGTGAGATTGCTAAAGTATAGAATATTTATAAATAGTGTCAAGAGGCCTTAAAAAAAGAAAGTCGATTCACGCTGGGCGCAAAACGACTTTCAGAGCTGGCTGGCATCCACTGTGCTTTTCGCACGATTCGCACATTACTGTGCAAATTCGCCATCCGAGGCGAAGGGTGGATCCAGTAGGAGCCTTCAACAGGATTCGAACCTGTGACCCGCTGATTAATTTCAGCTGCTCTACCGACTGAGCTATGAAGGCTCGGGAGTAAAAACCATCACGGCAGCGCCTCCACGTCAAGCGGGACGCCACCACAGAACAACTAAGCGCCGCATTTCCTCACGCCGCCTCATCGATGCGAGGTGTAATTCCGCCTCCTTCTTGGCGCCCTGGTGAAGTGCCTTCCAGAGCCCGAGTACCTGCTCGGCACTCTGATCTGCAGGGATATCTGAAGGGAACCCTCCGTAGACCGAACCCATTTGTTTCCCTCCGATCGCGCATCGTCAACATCTGCACCGTACCAAATGAAAACCGATTCGTAAATACAAAAAACTACTCGGGGTCCGCATCAGCGTCCCCCGAGCAAAACCTACTGAGTATATCGCGACCGTATCTGCGCGACCCACTCGTCCCCCATGATCCAGCCATAGCGCTGGATAATATCCTCCATCTCCTCCCGAGTCGGCTTCCGAACCTCCTGTCCGGACGGAAGTTCCTGTGGCTCGACCACTTCGTCGTGCTCGAGATTACCGGAAACCTCCATGTACATCCCCCCTATTTCTTCCCTTCCGCCGATATAGTTACCCGCAAAACCCGCTCACCCCCTATGAGCTGATGTTTCACGAAAACAATCCCCGATAAAAAAATACACTTTCCATAAAAAGTGTATTTTTCTACCAATGATCGAATTGAAATTTTTTCCCTGCGGCTATTCCTGCCATATAGTGTCGTATGCCCAGCTCATCCTTCTTATCGTGGTCAATAATCATTGCATAATACTTCTGAGCAGTTTTTGTATCACCGCGGGCATACGCGGTATGTCCCAGTCCAATAAGCATCCGCAATGCCGGGCGATCGTGGGGATAGCTCCATGAAAGAGCTCCGGGCCATGCACGATCATAATACTGATCCAATAGATACTCTGCCTCCTTATACCACCGCCATGCATCAAAAAATCCTTGTGTGCCCGACTCACCGCTCCAAGACCGTTATGCGCTTCAACGGCATCAAAAACGGTAATCCGCGGATCATCTTCATTGCTGAGAACATAGCGAAAATGTTTTTCCGCCTTTTCGTGATTCCCTATTTCAAAGGCTCCCCACCCCTCATCAATATCATGACTATACTTACTGCGAAGATAGCTCAGAAGCATATTACTCCCTGCTTATTTTCAGAAAATAGAACCCAACGCCCAAGAAAAGAAGAGTAAACAATACCGCTAATGCCACCCCCGACCGTACCGGATCGGTCTGTTTTTCTCTGGTTGCTTGTTTCGATTCAAACCCCTGCGCCTTTTCTTGTATTATGGAAGGTGCAACAACGGCATCGGGCTCTCTTTGTACTGATTCACCAAGTACCGCCTGGATTGGTGTTGGTTGCTGTACGGCCAATCGCTTGGACTCCGGCTTGGCCTGGATAGCAGATGCCGCAACAGATACATCTTTTTTAGACTGCTTCGCCGCAACCGCATTCCGGTTCACGGTAGGGTTAATCGGTAGCTTCGGCGTAAGTTTCTGTGCGATTATTTCAGCCGCAGACGACAGGATGGTGTTCTTTTTTTGAACAGCGCCAACAGGAATAGTCTGCCCTACTGACCCACCCTGCGACGGAGCCGGTGCCTGAGCAATGCCCTGTGATGATGGCGAAGGGATCGGCGGTGGCGGAGGTACCGGTACCCGCTTTGCGATTGTCATCATCGGCGTTACATGTGTATTGTTCGACTGATTCTGATCTGACTCTCGTGTCTCAATTTTTAACATGATGTTATAGGTGCCTTCCAACGGCGTCCAATCAATCCATACATCTTCGTTCGCGCCATTTGCTTTCAAAGAAAACGGACTCGGCGCGGCAAGCGCGCTGGCGCCTTGGAAAAAGCTTACCCCACCGCTTATATCAGAAGTACCCAAATTCACGATGTTTGCATAAATCCGAACCGTCTCGCCTGCATAAAATTGCGCCTGCGAAAATGATACGCTTCCTTGAGTAATCGCGGCATCGTACTGATACTGTGCCGCAGATGCAAATGTTGGCGCCAATAATGACAGGCCCGCTAGCAATAAAACTATTTTTTTCATATAAAATCACGTATCAATTGAACCGACTACCAGTATACCACATTGAAAAAACAAAAGAAGTGATTATTAAGCAACTTCATCCTGATAGCACCC
>CAYJLM010000006.1:13365-14263 GCA_964370875.1 uncultured Gammaproteobacteria bacterium
GTACAATACACGATTTCCGGCTGATCCGGCGCAAACGTCGTCTGAATTTGTTTTGAACAATGACCACAAGCGCGAGTAAAAAGCTGAATTGAACCGCGGCGTTTCAACCGATCCTCATGACGACAACTAAAACAACGACGCGGAAGCGGCACGTGCAGTTGACGATAAAGCTCCAATTCCTTGTGCACTATTTTATAATTCTTCCCACACGCAGTACAGGCAAGAATCTCTTTCAGCATACTGTCCGGCACCTCATCGATGCTATCCGGCAGTAACTGTGTATCAATCGTTTCTTTGCCCCGCGTTCCGGGCATATCGTCCTGCCAACGATACCCGCGCGCGAGCGCATTTTCTTTTGACATCGGGTAATAATCCTGCGCGACTGTTTCGTTGTACGCGAACGGCGCAAACTCAGCAGGAAAAAAAGACCCCCGGCTGTTCTCTGACCGCAATGATTCAATAATCTGCTTTCTCAATGCGGTGTATTCCTCCAGAGAATACTCCCGATTAAGGATCATTGATTTTGCGTGATGCAAACTGTCGCACCCGATACAAGATTCGCAGTTTCTAAGCTCAAAGCTATATTCGCAATCATGCGAATATTCACAATTAACTGCCGATATCATTTTCTGCGAACGACCCGTTGCGACCGTCTCAAGGAGAAGTTCGGATTCATATCCGTATCCAATCATGTCATAACAATCCTTCACTGTTTTAACAAAATAACAATTGCGTACGTTTTCTGACTTGTCGACTTCGAAACAATTCTGGCAGCTTTTAGAATCAACGATGTAATCGCCTGAACAATCTTCAGATTTCAAATTATGGTTTTCCTTATGGGGTAATGTCACGCTCAGTGCATCAAACTTTTCCTTCATTTCCTGCATGCGGGAAAACC
>CAYJLM010000006.1:14273-23226 GCA_964370875.1 uncultured Gammaproteobacteria bacterium
GATGATACAAACTTTTCATACTCGTCTTTTGAAACCGGCTCGTTAAAAATACAGTACTCCTTGTGGCGCAGATTCACGCACCCAAAACAGTTAGTGCAGCTGTTACAATCGCGTAAAAACCATGAATCAAGACAATTGCGAACGTTATGGCCCCACCTCACTGTCGAGGAATCGTGAATATTGATTGACTCATACGAACGTTCGACGTTGACGCCGTAATAGCAATCAAGTGAATCGCGCGATTCTCTCAGACCCCGGGAATACATGAGCCCATCGCTGTACCCCGTATTGAAGGTCATGTAACAATTTTTGTTATGTCCGGCAAAATTTTGATACTCACAATTAGTGCTCACTCCCGATTGAAACAGATTGCGCTTGGGAACCGCGCGTAAAAGTTCTGAAAATTGATCAAGGAACGGACGCCCGGAATCGTAGCTCATACCGTACGACCGCGGATCCCATTGATCGGAAAAATAACACGTCTGGCAGTACACCGTGTACGACGCAGACGGGTGGTACATTGAGATGATGGCTTTCTTACACAAATCGCACGTCCGACTATACAGCGTCCGTTCATTGCGCCACAACGCGCGACGCCTGAAGCGACAAACAGGACAGAGTGTCGGTGTATCTACGCCCATTCGCTGATAGAAGGATAGATCGTACTCATCCAGAGCAAATGAGCCATTGCACAGCGTGCATATTTTTTCCATAGCAATCATTGTTATTATTCAAGAGTACCCCATCGGCCAATCGACAGCAAGCATGCATTCGCTACACCCGCGCGCCAACCATATTCCCGCTTTCGTATCGGCGGATGGAAATATCGAGGAGCTTTAGTGCCAAGAACGTCCACACACCGGCAAGCGCCCAAATAACGACATACCAGTGCCACTGATACTCTTTGACCGCCTCAATAGGCAAGCCGCCAACGGCAAGCGAAGGAATGACAAAGATAAAGATGAACTTGAGCGCCTTGGGAAAGAGTGGCGATGGATACAAGCTTGGCGACACAAAAACCTCAAAAAGATTTTGCGCAAACGCTGTCGCGTCAGTGATATAAAAGCTTGAGAGTGAGGTAATAAGCGAAACATTTGTCATAATAATGCTCGCCGGTATCAAGAGTGACAGAAGAAGTAATGCCTGTAGGACGGTAAGATGCGCCATCACAATATATATCACGATCAGCACGAGCCCAAAGAAAAAATCCCCAACACCCGACATCTTAATTTCACTCGTGAGAATACGCATATACACACTGCGCGGAGACAGTAAGTAGGAATCAAGCGAACCGTTATACACGAGTGTTGGCAGAGAATGCGATCCTTGAAAAAAAGCCGCTGAACATCCATACGCAAAGGCGACCACCCCCTGAAACGCAAATACCTCCGCGCTCGACCATCCATTGATGTTTCCGAATGCTTGGAAAAAGAATATCCATATCAAAACAAAAGCGATATTATTTAACATCATTCCAAATACTTGCGCGGCAAACGCGGCGCGCAGTTCCATTGCCGCCTTCATGTTACCCTGAATAATCTTTATCGCTATTCGCAACTCCTCAAAAAAATTTTTCATACGTTCCCTCATCCTCCGTTAACCGACACATGCCTCATCGCTCGTTTATAGATAAGAAGCGTAGCAATGCAAAAAATTCCAATCCAGACAACTTGTGTCGCAAAAAGTCCGGAAGCGCGCACGCTAAAATCGGGATTAAATATATGGGTGATAAACATAATGGCACCAAACGGCGTATGCTCTCCAATCGCCCGAATAGTTGATGGAAAAAGCGCAACGGGAATGTATGCGCCCCCAAGAAGCATGACTCCCTTGTCTAATATCCAGTACAACGGGTCAACGTCCTCAATCCACACGGCGCATAATCCAATCATTCCATAAAACAAAAGACTCAAAACCACACCTCCGATAAATAGTCCCCCTACGCTGACTACCCAAGGAAGTGAAAAAGGTACGGCGGGCAGGCCAATAATGAGAAGATAAAAAAGTATGATAAACGATCCGGAAATAGCCAAATGCGGCGCACCGCGCCCCAGCTGTGTTGCCCATGCCGCGAACAAATAATTAAACGGCTTATTCAGCTTTGTCTCAATATTTCCCAGGCGAATCTCCCGAGACATTTCCTTTGCCACGTGCCTCACACTGAGCGACAACACGATGAAATATACCCCGATACTCCACAAAGTCGCCACAAAATCCATACCATTCAGCGATCCGCCTCGCATATGAAAAGCAACGGAATAGACACCCATAAGCACGAGTACGCGCAGACACCACAGGAGAATAGATCCGATAATCGTGCTCCTCTGAGCAAGGGATTCGCGAGCTGACATCTTGAAAAGCGCGACATACGACCTCATACCCCTGGCTCCTTCGCCTTTTGATACATCATACTGATGATGTCTTCAAGCGAAATATTTTCAACATCCATATCTTCCACCTCGTACGCGATAAGGATTTCTTTCAATACATTGTTCAGCGAATGACGCTTTGTATCCACAACGTAGTGCGCGGTACGGCCGTCGCACTCGACCAGTGCCGCGCCTGCAATCTGCGGATTGGATACTTTCTGCTTAAACTCAACGCGTATTTCCTTGTTGGTAAAAAATTTCTTCTGAAGATCCTCTGTTGGAGCGTCGAACATGATTGCGCCGTGATTGATAACAATCGTCCGATCGCACAGCGCCTCAATATCACCCGGGTCATGCGAGGTAAGAAAAAGCGTCGTCCCGTGCTCTTTGTTGAGGCGAGAAAGAACGTCGCGGAGATTTTGTTTTGCAACGACATCAAGTCCAATCGTCGGCTCATCAAGGAAAATAATCTCAGGGCTATGAATAAGCGACGCGGCGATTTCACAACGCATGCGCTGACCCAGCGAAAGCTTTCTCACGGACTGATCGACAAATTCATGCAAATCAAATATCTCAACCAGTTCTTTTTGGCGTTTAGCGATGGCGGCATTGGACATGCCGTAGATTTTTCCAAATAATTCAAACGAATCCCGTGCCGGAAGATTAAACAACAACTGCGACCGCTGACCAAATACCGTGCCAATGTGATAGCTCAGCTTTTGTCTGTCTTTCTGAGGATTCATGCCTCGAACGCTAATTTCTCCCAATGTCGGATACAGAATTCCCGTCAGCATCTTAATGCTCGTTGACTTACCAGCACCATTAGGACCGATAAATGCGAGCGATTCTCCTTTTTGTACGCAAAAAGATATGCCATCAACAGCGGTGATTGTTTTGCGCTCTGGATTTAAAAAATTACGCACAAACCCATGCGACGGATTTTTCACCGCGAATTGGAACGTTTTGGAAAGATTTTTGACAATAATAATAGACTCCATATGGTATGGAGTCTATCAGTTTTCGAAATAAAATCAAAAAAATAAAGCCGGCAACCCAAATGGAGTGGGGGTTGCCGGCTGTTCCGCTATTGCGCTCTGGTCCAATGGCTAGTGGCCATCGATCCCCATTCCGAGGGATTACGCTTTGCCCTCGCTAGCTGGGAAGGCGGACCAAGAGCGCCTCAATAGGCAGCCTCCTTTCGTGCCGATAAAATGAAATAATACTGTTCATTACTTTTTTGTCAAGCGAAAACATGGGCTTTAAGACTACTCCACCACCTCGCGGTAGCATGTCTCACAGTAGATGATCGCGTGCTGTTCGGGTGTATGCGTTGTTTCAAATTTTCTTTCACATACCGTCCCTCCATGCTGTCCACAACGCCCATCACACATGCACTGTCGGGGATAAAGCCGAGGCATAAAATATCGACCCATTCTCTTTTGAGATCCGTTTACAAGCAAAACATAGAAAAAATATTTCAAAAGTTATCCACTTATGAGATTTTGACAAATATATTCAATTGTGATAGTGTACTTGCGTACCGTTACACAAGTACATCTATGAACTCAAAAAATCGAAGGGAATTAGTCCGACTACTCGCAAGCATTAAAGACTCTCGTCTCATGGGCGCGTTTCTTGACGACCTCCTCACACCCGCTGAGCTTGATGAGATAGGCACCCGCTGGCAGATTATTAAACAATTATCATTAGGCGTCCCCCAACGCGAGATAGCAGCAGTATTGGGTGTAAGCATAACAAAGATAACTCGCGGATCACGGGAACTGCGGGACACAAAGGGTGGATTCTGGAAAGTACTTGAAAAAAATAACATATGAACACTGACACAATAAACAATTACAAAAAATGGCAACAGACCTATCACGAATACGGCAAGGTCTAATTTCGCGTTATACTATTTCAACAATAAACGCCCTGGATCTTGCCGGGGCATTTTTGTTTGAAATAGGTTGGCGAATTATTCACCAACCCGGACAGACAAAAACGTTCTTCACAAAGGAGAGATCATGCCATTCAGAACTGATGCCCCCGGGAGCACGCTAGTGGGAGTCGGCGTTGACATCACCGAGGTATGCAATCGTAGCTGCCCTACCTGCTTTGCGGCACACACACCGCGGAGCATGCCACCAAGCACGTTCAAGCGCATTGTTGACTCTGCGGTCAAGATGCGCTTCCCCGAGCTGTACATTCTCGGCGGCGAGCCCACCCTTCACGCGGAGATTCTGGACTTGCTCCGCTATACCGAAGGTAAGTTTGAGATGGTAATCCTGGTGACAAACATGGATCGCCTCGCCGACTTTTCCTTCTGCCAGGCGGTGGAGAAAACCGGCGTCGTGATTGCCGGACAACGCCACACCATGGATAACGACCACGATCAGGAGCGCCTACTCACCGGAGGAAATCACCTCGACAGCTCACATCGAGCATGGGAGAACGTCGCAACGCTCTTCCCCGCGAGGCGCGTGTGCGTTCAATGCTGTATTACCGCACCAGTCGTCAAAAGCGGATCCATTTTCAATGTGTTCCGCTGGAGCCGACGCATGGGGTATGAACCGGTTATGGAATTCACCAAGGAAGGCGGTGCTTTCAAGCGCGGATGTTCCCTGGACGTACATCCTTCCGAAATGTCCGGCGTACTTGAGGAACTACGCCGCATCGATCGAGAGGAATTCAATCTCCCGGGTGCCGATCTGCTCACGCCACAGGCCTACGGAAAAACCTGTCACATGCAGGAAACATCCATCCACTTCCGCGTTGATGGCGAGGCGATTCCCTGCGTCGGGTTCCCCGGCATCTCATACGGTACCATTTTGGAGGATGGGCTCGCACGAATTATCGCGCACCCCCTGCGCGGTCGGATCTGTAATCCACACGACTGGGTCTACGGCTACTGTCGCGACGAATGCCCTCACTTCGATATGTGTACCGGAGGATGTCGCGGCTCCAGCTTCGACATGTCGGGATGCTATCGCGCGAGCTTCTATTACTGCCCCCATATCCCCCGCGATCGGCTGACGCCTCGCGACATGATCCCTCCGACCTGTGCCGGATGCCCTCTCGAGGGTAGCTCGGCCTGTCATCCTCAACGTTAGCTGTCCATCAATAATGGGGCTGTGCTATATTTATAGACAGCCCCACCCCTATTCATTTTTTTACTTCTATGATTGTTCGAAACAAAAAAAACTACTGCATACTGAAAAAATTTTTGCGCGTAACACAGTGTATCTCGATTCGCTTTTCAGATACAAAAACTGCCAATGTCAAAAAATATCGCGACACCGCATGCACGACCATGATTCGCTGTTTAACAAAAAACATACCGACATATATTGATAGAAAAAGCGGGCAACTCTGCCCCGGTGGCAACTATTTTTTGAACATTTCGCACGCTTCGAAAAGCGAGCTTCATGACACGTATATTACAAAAGAGCGCATTTTTCAAAATAAAAAAGCTTGCGATGATTTTATTAAAAACATACCCCCCTATCCGCAGGTCGCGCGAACAAGGTATATTTTATTCACACCGCTTATAATGGAGGAGAAAAGACCGGACGTTATCATGATGCTCGCAAATCCCGCCCAGGCCGGACGTATAGTAGGATTGAGCGTGCGCAAAAAAATGTCACAGCCGACAATACTACCGGCACTGTCAACCTGCGCAAGTATCTATGCCCCCCTCGCATCCAGAGGTATCCATATAAATTTAATTGATTACTTCGACAGGTACTATCAGGGCACACAACACGGTCGGCTTCTGTGGAAAGATTCCCACATGATTATTTCCATGCCGGTGGAAATATTTGAAGAAATAGTGCAAGCGATCCCTTTGTCTGCACACGGAGCGTATGTGCCGACGATCAAACCAAAAAAATTTGATCGGATATGAGATGGAATCACCCTAACTGACAGGGAAGCTATTTTTCTACAGTCTCATATTATTATTTACCGTACACGCTCAACTTCATGGATTACGCTAGCATAATCATCAGTTATAAAACGACGGCCGTGCGCATCAAAGATTAAATCGGTTGGGCGACCAAGAATCACTTGACCACGAGTAAATCCGCCAATAAAATCATAGAGCATCCCCGGCTTCCCGTCTAGCATATCAATTCGCGCAATTTTATACCCCCTCATCTCGTCGATCACCGACGCCCCGTGAAGTGCGACGAGCAGGTCGTCCTTATACTCACGCGAAAAAATTTCAGAAATAAAGCGAAGCCCCAAGGGGGCAGAATGTGCAGAATAGGTAAATTTAGGGCCAATTGTTTCACTGCACAATTTTGAATCGTCATTCGATTGCGTGGAAATTTGATTCCCATAGCAATACGGCCAACCATACTGACCGCCCAATGTAAGATTATTCAATTCATCGGGCGGAAGATCCTGTCCCAAATTATCCTGCCCCATGTCATTACCCCACCAATCGCCCGTGTGCAAATCCTTCACAAAGAAAACCGTATTGCGTAATCCTCGAGCGTATGCATCATGTTTCCCTGACTGAATATTGATTCTCTGTATCGATGCATACCTCTCATCCCCATCAACGCAATGATCACAGTTTGAGCCGATTGAAAGATAGAGATACCCGTCATTCCCATTTATAATCGTCCGCGTCTTGTGTCCCTGGCCTGCAAATTTTTCTCCTCCGGCAGGAAGCGCCATTACTTTTGTCGGCGGACTGATCACGGATACTTTTTTGTCCGAATAAAACCACGAGTAGAGCGCAAATTCCGTAGCGACGTATAATTTGTTATCGGTAAATGCTATGCCGTGCGGATTATAGAGATTAGGGACGATAATTTTTTTTGAATCAAAAACACCATCCGAATCAGTATCGATAAACGCACTGATACTTCCCTTCTCTGATAAATCGCTCACGAAAAGATGCCCGCTAGAATCAAAGGCCAACACGCGCGGCCGCTGGAATCCCGTAGCAGATATTCGCGCAGTATACCCGTCGGGAACGCCTATCCAGCTTGGCGATTTTACGGATACCCGGATTTGCTTAAGCGCTTCTTGGGGAACCAGCTTGGAAAGCTTCTGAATTGCAGAAAATGAGTCAAGCCGCCCGAGGCGGGAAAGGGCCCCGCTTCCCGGATCGATATACCATACCTCTCCGTGATGGTGCACACGAAGAAAAAGCATTCCATTAAATTTTCTCGCAAACGCGACATTCTGCAATGCTCGCGAAAAATTTACTTCGGAAATGCCCACCATATTCATTGCAACGACCGGCAAAAGATCGGCAGGGTGCTCGATAAAAAACCGTTCTCTCGTGCGCGGATTCACATACCACGCATGATTGACTTGCTCATCTTCCACAACGAACCCTTTTATCTCCTGTGTGGAGACGGTAAAAAATGTTTTCGCGTGCGAGACAAACGGGAATGAACTAATACACAATGCCGCCACAAAGCCGACCACGTGAGCATTCAAATACCATTGGCTGTTTTTTTTATAAGAAAATCTATACATGGCATTTTCGATGTGTGTTATACTAAAAGTATACAGTATTGCGTTATTCTTGAATATGGAAGTGTATCGATACACCGCTTTTGCGGGAGGGGAAAGTAGTCGTGTCGTACATTGACAATCGAATAATTTTCATTGTCTGCCGAAAATGGGAGGTCGTCTCGCATTACTTTATTTTTATTATTTATTTTTATGAGCAAAAACTATTTCGCCCGCATTGCACTGGGAATGCTCGTGCTTGTATTTCTATCCCCGGGTGCTGTTCCGGCAACAGCTGACATGATGCAGGGAGAAAACAATCCGGGCGCAATGATGAATGCAAAAAATGATCTGAATGCATCGATGACAGCAAAGGAAACCGGCTATTCAGAAGATCGCGTAAATAATGCCAAAAGTGAGAGCACGACAGTGTATGCCGGTAATGGAACACTTATTGAAATCGGCAATACAACCGCTGAACAGACAACAATAGTTGTGAGGCAAAAAAAGGACGACGGAAGCACGCAAGATTTAACATTAGAAATAACGGAGGACACATTGATTCAGACAAATTCCCGCCGCGATGCTGATTTAAGTGACTGGATTGCGGGAGATGCACTTTCGTTCAATGCCCTGAAATACACGAACAGCTCACAGCTTGTCACGCGCGTCATTGTCAACCACTCATTTGCCCTGCGCCATAAGGGTTTTAATGGATGGATAACTGCGATTCGCGCGGCCAAAAATAAGATAGATGTGCAGTGGCAAAACAAAACCTATACACTCAGTTTAGCACAAGCAAAATTGGTTGCGGGTCTTAAAAATCCGGCCACAATCACTGACCTGAAGGTCGGTGATCGCATCAGAGCGCGGGTCGTTGAAGATAATGACGGAAATGATCTGACATGGAACGCGGAAATTTTGGTAGTCCTCCGACGAGGCGAAACGCTGTTCATGCGTGTTACGCGATTCGTTGCAGAGGCAAAAATTATTGCACTTCCTCAAAATACAACCCTGCCAACCACTATGCAGGTTGAAATATTGGCGACAAAGTTCTACGAAAAAAATGATGTCAATAATCTTCTTGGTAAACCGGGAGATCGCCTCTACGT
>CAYJLM010000007.1:0-22010 GCA_964370875.1 uncultured Gammaproteobacteria bacterium
GTATCACGCCCTTCAAAGGATTTGGTTCATTGATTCCCCGCATGACAGAAGAAGATGGCGTTCGCGTCTATCGGTTTTGTCCGCTCAATGTTTTTTCGTTTGTAAGTATTTGCGGGAAACCGACAGTACTGCGACTGGTGTGGCACGTCATCGATATGTTCAATATCCATTCATTCTTTGCGGTGAAGTCCATTATACAAAAAGAGAAGCCGGATGTCGTGATGACGCACAACCTGAAAGGAATTGGGTATACGGTTCCCGCAGCGGTTCGTTCGTGTGGCGTGACGCATCTCCATACGGTTCAAGATCTCCAACTTATCTATCCGGTCGGTACGTTATTGTTCGGGGAGGAATCGGCGAGCATAAACACGAACGCTCTTGTCCGGCTATACGCAAGCGCGTGCAGATGGCTTTTTGGTTCGCCGTCGATTATTGTTTTTGCATCCGATTTTTTACGTCGGTACTACACTGAACGAACGTTTTTTGCCGATTCAAAAATTGTCCAGTTGTCCAATCCGATTTTTCTAAACAAAAACTCTGAAGAGGAAACTGACGATCGCGCATCCGAGCGGCCATTCACTTTTTCTTTTTTTGGCCAGCTGGAAAAACACAAGGGTATTCTTTTTCTCATCGACGCGTTCAAAAAATGGAAACGCGATGATGTCCGACTCCTTATCGGAAGTCGAGGGAGCCTGCAGTCAGAGGTAAAACGACGTATTGCCGACGATCCGCGTATGGAGTATATGGGATTCATTGAAGATCTGCCTACATTTCTCAAGTCTGTGCATTACGCCATCATGCCGTCATTATGCTACGAGAATTCCCCGATGATTACGTTTGAAAACATGGCCGTCGGGACGCCCGTTATTGTGTCGCGTATCGGTGGGGCAGCCGAGCCGATTCAAGACGGTGTGAATGGATTTATTTTCACACCCGGTGACGAGAAGTCGCTTATCGAAACGCTTGAGCGAGCAATCGCAACAGTGTCTGGCCGTTATGAGGAACTTTCCGCAAACGCACAGAAAAGTGTTCTGGACTACTCACTAGAGCGGTATTGTGAGCACTTGACATCATACCCCTAGGGGGTATAATAAACGAACTATATGATTTACGATTATTATCAGTATTTTTTGCCCCTCCACATGTTTGGATTCCTATTCATGATTTTATTTTTAGGACTCCTTATGTATGGAGTGCTTTTTCTCTTTAAACACTCATCGCACGATAAGAATTCCTCACTCGATATTTTGAAAGAGCGATACGCGAAAGGTGAGATCACAAAGGAAGAATTCAAGGTAATAAAAAAAGAGATTGAATAACGCGCATGTCTCCAGATAGAAAAAAACTCATTCGAAGACTGAAGGTCATTGCCGGACAGGTGCGAGCATTGTATGAGATGCTTGAAAAAGATACCTACTGTATCGATATTATTACACAGTCATCCGCAGTAAAACAGGCACTTTCAAGGGTTGAGGACGGACTTATGGAAAATCATCTAAAGAATTGCGCGCTTGAGCAGATGAGAAAGGGGAAGGAAGACAAAGCCATCAATGAGATTCTGAAGGTTTACCGCCTCAAACGTAAATAAGATGTCAGCCATGACGAATCTTACGGCACTATATAAGTAAATGAGCCGGAAGAAACTCTAACGTGATATTTTTCACCACTCTCAGTATACATATGCAGGGCATCAACATTGCAGCATTACAAAAAGCACTGATCGTCGCTATTGCGGGCGTTTTTATCACTATTGTTATGGTTGGTCCGGCGCTTTGCATGATTTCGCAAGAGACGGGGTGCCAATTCATGGGTGAAAATAATATCATGTGCCAAACGAACATAATTAATCATATTGCGGAATGGAACCAGATGCTTGTTACGATAGTGCCGGGAGTCATCGCCCTTCTTTCCCTTGTGTTTGCCGTTTTTTTTAGCATTCCAGCGTTAGTTGGGGGTGTTAATCCTCTCCAGAACTCGATCATCGGCTATCTGCGCGGACACCCCGACATAGGTCGGAATAGGAAAATTTTTACCGCCCTCCAAAGAGGTCTCATTCATCCGATCGTCTACGCCTAAATTAAAGGTTGCTTTGTTGTGAATACGGCAGTCTTATGATTTAGGCTTTTTTAGTACATTAATTTTTCTATGTCGGAACAAAACGTGCCACCCCACGGCTCTCAAAGATATGATTTTTTTCTGATTCTAGATGGAATGACGTGTCGGAGTTGCGAGGTGATGATTGAGAGGAAATTAAAAAAGGTATCGGGAATTGAATCGGTTCACGGCGATTCGCACAAAGGGCTTGTTCGCGTGAAATATGTTGGCCGGGAGCCGGCCGTTGAGATGTTTCGCAATGCCCTGGCGAGTGATCGCAAATATGCTGTTAAGGGATTCTTAAGCCATAAAAAACTTGAGAATTATTTGCGGTCTCGCGGGAGCCGCACGCAGAAGCGGCCAACATTCGGAAGGATTATGGGTATATTCGCTCTCGCATTTCTTGCCGCCGGATTGTTTGTAAAGCTCGGACTTATTAAAAGCGGTGTTGAGATAGGATCCTCGATTGAGTTTGGTGCCGCGTTTGTCATCGGCCTTATTGCGGCAATCTCTTCATGTATCGCCGTCATCGGCGGACTCCTCATCTCATCTGTCGTGCAATATCAGAAGGAATGTGGAGAAGGGAACTCATGGAGTACTCGCATGGTGCCGGTTGGATTATTCGTTGCTGGCCGCGTGATATCGTATAC
This sequence comes from uncultured Gammaproteobacteria bacterium, assembly GCA_964370875.1. Taxonomy (GTDB): domain Bacteria; phylum Patescibacteriota; class Patescibacteriia; order JACQRZ01; family JACQRZ01; genus JACQWH01. The sequence continues at coordinate 2,745 of CAYJLM010000007.1, forward strand.
GATTTTCGGTGGAATTATCGGATGGTTGGGGTCGGCATTTACTATGCCGCCGATCGTGACCGGAGGACTCGTGGTTGTCGCCGCCCTCTATATGCTTGTTATGGGGCTCGATATGCTCCAAATTGCCCCACCGTCTTTCAAGCGTCTTTTGCCAGGAATGCCGAAATCCCTGTCCCATCGTCTCATGGATATGGGGCTTGGAAGGGCGAGTTGGATAACGCCGTTTTTCACGGGTTCATTGACCTTATTTATTCCATGCGGCTTTACGCATGCTCTTCAGCTCTACGCGCTTACATCAGGAAGCTTTGCGTCCGGCGCAATGGTCTTGGGCGCGTTCGCCCTTGGTACTGTACCGGCGTTGTCGTTGCTCGGTCTTTCTTTGAACGCGTTCAAAGGCTCTGCGCGAACATTCTTTTTCCACTTTGCCGGGGCGCTTGTCATTATCATGGGTATCGTCAATATTCAGAACGGATTTGCTATTTCGGGCCACCCGCTTAGCTTCAGCCCGGTAGCAAGTTTTTTCGCGAGAACAACAACCTATGATACCTCCGCCGCAGTGGCACCCAGTTCAGTTCAAGCGACGGTAAAAGACGGAAAACAAGAGATCAGAATGGTAGCGGAAGGCGGTTATAGTCCAAACGATTTCACGGTGAAGGCGGGAATTCCCGTCGAGTGGATAATCGATGCCTCACAAGCCCTCGGCTGTGAGCGGGCTTTTCAGGTGCCGGGGCTGAGAATACGACAGGTTCTTGATGTGGGGATAAATACGATTGAGTTTACAGCGCAACCGGGAACATATTCATTCAGCTGTTCTATGGGAATGTATCGCGGGACACTTCGCGTTAACTAATAAAATTCATATAGCATATGACAACAAATCTTGAAATAAAAGGAATGCATTGCGCGTCGTGCAAGACGCTGATAGAAGAAGTGTGCAATGATATCGAAGAGGTGAGTTTTTGCGAGGTCGATCTCAAGGCCGAATCAGCGCTTATTGAGCATGATCCATCTGTCGATCCGACCATTCTTGTCAAAGAAATTTGTTCATTGGGAGATTATAAAGTATTTATCAAGAAATAATCAGTTTAGGTATGAAATATCATTACACATTAACGGGACTGCGGTGTGAAGCATGCGAAAAGCTCATTAGCAACGCATCCTATGAGATCCCCGGCGTGACTGCCGTATCCGTGGATCATAAGACCGGTAATTGCGTCATTCACACGTCAAAACCGGTTGCTGAACAGGAATTCGGTAACATATTTCGCGATCTCGGGTACACTGTTTTGTCTTTCTCCATTGAAGAAAAGAGCGACAGAGACGAAAAATCAATAGCGACCATAGAGCGCGATGAAAGCTCGAAAGTAAAATTAAGATTCGAGCTGAAGGCGGAAGCGGAAGGCAGTATAAGGCAGGACGAATCCGGCAAGCCGCATTTTCAGGGAAACCTTCGCGTGGATAAGCGTGGCCAAATAGAGTTTCCAAAAGGAATGCGGATTGACGATCTTGTAGAAGGATTTGCGAAAGTATTAGGCACGGTAGAAGTATTCGGAATGGTGCGCGGGTCGGAAAAACAAGATTCCAGTTCGACTGTCGGCGAGGTATCGCAAGTGGGCAAAGGCAAAATTGAAGCCACCGCAGTGGGCGGCGAAAAACGAGCTGTTTTTTCGCTTTCCGGAATGCACTGCGCCTCATGCGCGGCAATCATCGAGCGAAGCGTCAAAAAATTACCCGGCATAAAAGAAATCAACGTAAACTTCGCGGCAGAAAAGGCGCGAACAATTTATGATTCATCTGTCGTTGATGAGACGAAAATCATGGAGCAGATTAAAAAAGCAGGATACGGCGCGGTTCTTGCAAATACCGAAGATCCTGACGCTGAGCGGAACAAACGCGCTATGGAAACGAGAGGGTATAATACGCTCTTCACGAGCGGGCTTATCCTGAGTGCGCCGATGCTTTATTTTATGCTGTTGGACTTCTTTCCGTTTTTGCCGGGAAAGGCGGCGCTTTTGCCGTACGCGGGAATTATCTCTCTTATACTAGGAACTATCGTTCAGTTTACAATCGGATCTCGTTTCTATAAGGGGATGTGGTCGAGTCTTCAGATGGGTATGTTTAATATGGACAGCCTTATCGCGATTGGTACATCCGCCGCATACTTATATAGCACGGTGAACTATTTCATCTACGTGTTTATGAACAGATCGCTGATTGGCATTAACGGCGAGAAGATTTCCGAACTCTATTTCGAGACGGCCGCACTCCTGATTACGTTTGTTATTCTCGGTAAGTGGCTGGAAAGCAAGGCAAAAGGAGAAACCTCGGAAGCAATAAAAAAACTCATGGGATTGCAGCCGAAAACGGCTCGTGTCATCAGATCGGGAAAGACAGAGGATATTCCTATTGAGTCTGTCATTGCCGGAGATATCGTGCTGGTTCGTCCCGGTGAAAAGATTCCAGTTGACGGCGTTGTTACGGAGGGGTATTCGTCGATTGATGAGTCTATGCTGACCGGTGAGAGTATGCCGGTTGAAAAGAATATCGGAGATACTGTCATCGGGGCGACCATGAACAAGACGGGGAGCTTCGAATTTCGGACCACCAAAATCGGTTCGGAGACTGCGCTTGCCCAGATCATTCGCATTATCGAAGACGCGCAAGGATCGCGGGCTCCGATTCAAGCATTTGCGGATCGTGTCTCGTCATGGTTTGTGCCGGTTGTTATCGGAATCGCAGTACTTACGTTTGTCGTTTGGTTCTTTGTTCTCAATGCGTCATTGAGTTTTGCGCTCATGGCCTTTACGGCGGTTCTGGTGATCGCGTGTCCATGTGCTCTAGGGCTTGCGACCCCAACCTCTATTATGGTAGCGACAGGGCAGGGCGCATCCAAGGGAATACTTATCAAAGGCGGCGAGCCACTTGAGCAGGCATGCAAGATAAAAGCAATCATATTCGATAAAACCGGAACATTAACGAAGGGAAAGCCGGAGGTAACGGATGTCACGCCATCTTCCAATTTCGAGGAAGACGATGTCGTCGAATTGGCCGCAAGTCTCGAGAAGAAATCGGAACATTCTCTTGCTGAAGCCATTTGCGGATATGCAGACGAGGAGAGTATTACAGTGCAGCCGGTTACGGGATTTATGGCTATTCCCGGCAAGGGTGTAAAAGGTACGATCGATGACACTGAGTATTTTTTCGGCAATCGTAAGATGATTGAAGAAGAAGCAGGAGTCGAAATTAGGAACATTGAACGCAAGATAACGAAATTGGAAGAAGCAGGAAAGACGGCCATGATTCTTGCTTCAAAAAGCGAGGTGGTCGGTATTATTGCTGTTGCAGATACGCTCAAGGAGAATGTTTCGGAAACAGTAAAGCAGTTAGAGAAGATGGGGATTTCCGTTACGATGTTGACCGGCGATAACCAGAGAACTGCGCAGGCAATTGCAGCTCAAGCGGGAATTAAGAATATTATTGCGGATGTGCTTCCGCAGGATAAGGCCGCGGAAGTGAAGCGTCTGCAGACAAACGGAATAAAAGTTGCGATGGTTGGCGATGGTATTAATGATGCTCCGGCACTCGCACAGGCTGATCTCGGCATAGCAATGGGCAGTGGCACTGATGTTGCCATGGAGACAGGCGGTATTGTTATGATGAAAAGCGATATTCGCGACGTTATCACTGCAATTCAATTGAGTCGAGAAACGGTGGGGAAGATTCGGCAAAACATGTTTTTCGCCTTGTTTTATAACGTGATTGGCATTCCGATTGCAGCCCGGCTCTTCATCGGGTTCGGGATTCTTCTCAGGCCCGAACTTGCCGGTCTTGCGATGGCGTTTAGCTCCGTATCGGTGGTCGGAAATTCACTTCTCTTGAAGTTCTTTCGGCCAGGAAAGAGAAATTACCTCTCAATGATTGTTCCGATAATAATGACCCTTGCTTTTGCGGGCGCATTTTTTCTGTTTGCTAAGTTTAGCTCATCAATGGATAGCAAAGAGAGCCAATTGAAAGCTTCTCCCGTCACAACAATAAACGTCGAACGTGGAGTTGTACAAGTAAAAGTGCCGAAAAAAATATAATAGTTTATTAGAGAGGGGCTTGCTTGTCGCCCCCCCCCTTAAGCATTGTTATATATGAGCGATATTGATTATTCGGAGTTGTTGGAAAATGCGCCTGCGCCTCGCAGACGCGATAGTGTGACAATTTCCGTGCAAATTAAGCCGGGAACACTGTTTTTTCTCGGCATCTTGGCGGGCGTGCTTGTGGCGGCGATACCCTTGGTGTTTTTCGTGTCGAGATCTAATGCTGAAACGATACAACCGGATTCCCAAAACAGAGCGGCACAAGCAGTAGATACAGCGCCGGCCCAGCCACAAGACGCAGCGCCTTCCGGGTCATGTGGTTCGGGCGGATGCGGATGCGGAGGGGGCGCACGACCAGAGATAGAACCGCAAGTTGGTTCGGTGCAAAATGAACTTTCGGCTGAAAACGAGAATATTCAGGTAATTAAGTCCGTGTACACATATGACAAGGACATAGTACCGAACACCTTTACCGTCAAGAAGGACGTGCCTGTTCGGTTTGAGCTCGACGTACGCGAAGATGGGGATGGGTGCATGAGTACGATTGCCATTCCGGAACTTTCTGATCAGGTGGAATTGTTGGTTGCAGAAGAAAAAATTATTATGGAATTTACTCCCGCGCAAGTTGGAGATTATCCTATTACGTGCGCTATGGGTGTTCCGCGCGGCACCATTAAAGTTGTCGACTAAGCTAACTAATTGTTATGTATATGAAGAAGAAACACTTGATGCCCTCATTGTTCGGAACTGTTCTAGTGCTTGGTGCGGTCGGGTTTCTATTCAGCAACGCTGGCTCCGGGGCGGGAAAACAGGGCGAGGAGCTAGGTCTTGCCGGAAAAACAGCAACCATCTTCAAGACGGTGACGTGCGGTTGCTGTCGCGTCTTTGCTGATTATATCGAACGATTTGGTATAAAGGTTGAAAGAAGGGACTTGCCGGATCTTGTTGAAATAAAAAAACAGTACGGAGTTCCGACCTCTCTGGAAAGTTGCCATACGACCGTCATTGACGGCTACGTGGTCGAGGGGCATATTCCCGCAGAAGCGATTGCAAAATTACTAAAAGAAAAACCGGCAATAAAAGGTATTGCAATGCCCGGTATGCCTTCGGGTTCACCGGGAATGCCCGGTCCGAAAGAAAAATTTGTTATCTATGAAATCGATGGAAAAGACAACTCAAAAGTTTTTCTCGAGATGTAGTGGCCGAACTCTGATCGCACTGGGAGGGGGATTATTGGCGTTGAGCGCCCCATTTCCGGCGCTCGCGCACTGCCCTCTCTGTACGGTAGGGGCAGGTGCCGCGGCGGTAACTGCCAAATTTTTTGGCGCCGGAACAGCAACAGTCGGGGTGTTCATTGGGGCATTCGCAATCGCGCTTGGCTCATGGACGGGTGTATTGTTGCGAAAGCGCTTTATTCCTTTCCAGCGCCAAGCGCTTGAGGCGGTGTCCTTTCTTTCGACCGTACTTCCACTAAAACCTCTTTTGCGGCAGGACATTCCGATTCCGATCTTTCTCTGGGGGAGCTACGGGTCGCTGTTCAATAGTACCTATACGCTCGATATTTTTCTTCTCTCTGCCGGTATAGGTGGTTGTATCATGCTTTTTTCGAGAAGGATAAGTGCCGGTGCAAGCATGCTCTTGAAGGGAGTACGGATTCCGTACCAGGGGATGATAATTACATTTATCGGGCTTGTTGTGGCGGCACTTATTCTTGAGATTCTTCTATGATTGACTGGCTCGGCATAGCACTTGCGCTCATTGTTTTTTTCTTCGCGGTTTTTCTTGGATTAAAGCGAGTTATTCCGCGTCTTGGATGTGCATTATGCGCGGCGGTAAGCGCGACATGGCTCATCTTTTTGCTGGGAGCTATTGCGTGGGGGGTGCCCGTGCGTTCCATTGTTGCGATTATGGTAGGGCAGAGCGCGGTTGGACTGATGTACATGGCAGCAAAAAAAATCCCGGAAGATTTTCTTGTTTTTCGATTGGCATACATTTGTTTGGCGCTCGTTCTCTCAGCGCTCATTGGAGGAATCCCGGCGGGACGCTTAACACTCAGTATAATCACTGGGCTTTGGATTATAAGTATTATTTTGTATCTTTACAGAAAGAATCCGTTGGTGAGGGCGTTGTTTGAAAAAATAATTTCTTGTTGTAAAAATTGGTAAATCAAAAAGATTAAACGGAAGGAGGCGCGAAGAAACTCACGCATGATACTTCTCACCACTCTTAAATGATATGAGCAAAGAAAATAAAAATTTTGTAAGCAAATACGGTATGTGGTTGTTCGTGGTGATTTTTTTGGCGGCTATAATTTTTTTCATTTTGAAATATTTTGGTGTAAGAATTTCGAGTGTAGTACCATATATTTTTCTTCTGCTGTGCCCCTTGATGCATATTTTTATGCACAGGGGCCACGACAAGAGCGGTGATCATCATAATAAATAGCACGTATTATTATTGTGTGCTATACTTAGCGCAAGAAAGGAGGTGATACTATGCATAAACCACACTGTAATTATTGGCGATGCAGTCATCACATCGGCTTGTTTTTAGTCGTACTCTATGTCCTGTGTTTTTTGTGGTATTTTGTGAATCCGTCATCGCGAGAACTCCACGTCGATCTTTTGCGGCTTTCTTTTCTCGGATTCGCGGGAATGGATGTTATGAGTTTTATCCTCGGCGCGATCCAGTCATATATTTGGGCATATATTGGAATGGGGGTCTGGATGCTGGTCGGGTGTTGTTTTAAGTCCGGTAAAGAATGCGAACAAGCAGTACAAAAGTAAATTCTGTTCTGTGAGTTCGCAGAAAATAGTCAATAGATTCAATGAACCCGGCGTCGTTTTTTTTGATAGAGACTGCGGGATAGTTTGTTATACGTGTTTTCGGTAAAATTCGAAATTCAAATAAATAACTTGCATGTCTGTTGAATACGAAGCAAACAATCGAAGCGTTCGATGGGGTTTAACTATTTTTTGCGGCATTGTGGTTACGGTTGGCGTTGTTGTTTTTTTGTATCCGCCGAGCAGAAATATTCTTTTGGAAGGTATACGAGAAGGGCTTGGTGTATTCCAATTTAATAATGACACGCAAGCTGTCCGTGAAGGATTGGAGCTAATACGGCCGGTCGATGATCGCGACCATATTCGCGGGAACCGTAGTGCGCCTGTAGTGCTTATTGAGTATGCCGACACGGAGTGTCCTTTTTCCAAAGCATTTCAGCCGATTATGAAGCAGATAGTGGACGAGTATAGCGCAACAGGAAATGTTGCGTGGGTCTATCGGCATTTTCCCAACGATCAGATTCATTCGAAAGCACGAACAGAAAGCTTAGCACTCGAATGCGCCGGACAGCTGGGAGGGAATGATATGTTTTGGAAATACACGGATCGAATTTTTGAAGTAACGCCATCGAACAATGATTTGAACTTCGGAGAGCTGACGCGTGTCGCGGTGGAGCTGGGCCTGGATCCCCGAACATTTGAACGGTGTATTGCAGATGCTGTCTTTGCGCCGCGTATTCAGAGGGATGTTGATGAGGTGGTGAGCTCCGGCGCGCAAGGAACGCCGCATACGATCATTTTTTCTCGCACGGGTGCACGAACGGTCATTTCAGGGGCAGAGAGCTTTGAGAGTGTCCGTACAGCCGTCCAAAGGGCGCTCAATGAGTAGTGTGGTTTGCTAATTATTAGTTTTTTAAAAAATATGGGAACACTATCGATTGGGAAGTACGCCGGATTGTGCGCACTCGGAGGAGTTGTCGCCTATTCGGTGTGTATGGTGTACGGTCTCTTTCTTGCCGGTAAAGCGGCTGAATTGCACTTGGCGCTCTTCCAGCTGCTTCCCGGGTTTGCGGGTATGGATGGTATAAGTTGGTTTTTCGGCGCGATTTCCGTGGTGGTTTGGTCGGCAGTTGGCGGTGCCTACATCGCGTGGATGCACAATGTAAGTATAATGAAAAAATAAATGAATCACGATCATCATAATTCAGGTCAGCAAGAAGGCGCAAGGGTGGTATATACCTGTCCGATGCACCCTGAGATACGACGGGAGCGGCCGGGAATATGCCCGGAGTGTGGAATGAATTTGGTTCCGGAAAAGCAGAAGGCGACGACCGCCCATCATAATTCATACAATAAGCACGAAGGGCATTCCACGGATTCTTTCTTGAAAAAGTTTTGGGTCGTTTTCGTACTTACCATTCCGATTCTTGCGTACTCAGAAATTACGGAAAAAGTTTTTGGTTGGCAGGCGCCGCGTTTTCCAGGGTATGAATTTGCTATTCTAATTCTCGCTTCAATTGTTTTTTTTGTCGGCGGGTGGGTATTCATCGCCGGTGCTTATAGAGAGCTGCGAGCGCGGCTTCCCGGCATGATGACGCTTATCTCGCTTGCGATTACCGCGGCGTATTCGTTTAGTGTTTTCTCAGTGTTTGCCGGGCGCGAACAGACGCTTTTCTGGGAACTCTCCACCCTTATCGCAGTCATGCTTCTGGGGCACTGGATAGAGATGAAAGCGGTTGCAGGTGCACAAGGCGCTCTGAAAGAGCTCGCAAAACTCCTCCCCGATATCGCCGAGGTGGTTCGCGGCGGAAAAACACAAACGATTCCCATCGCGGAACTTGTCGCGGGAGATACTGTCCTTGTACGGCCGGGAAGCAAGGTGCCGGCTGATGGCGTTATTACGGAGGGGCAATCCGATCTGAACGAATCGATTATTACCGGTGAGTCAAAACCAGTCAGCAAGAAAATGGGTGATGAGGTAATCGCAGGATCAATCAATGGAGATGGAAGCCTCACGGTTGCCGTGAACAAAATTGGAGAGGCGACATTTCTTGCCGGTGTTATGCGGCTCGTGGCGGAAGCGCAATCTTCAAAGTCACGACTTCAAATACTTTCAGACAAGGCCGCGTTATATCTTACCGGCATTGCAACTGTTGCGGGGGCGATAACATTTTTTGCATGGCTTTTTTCCGGCGCGGGAATCGTGGTTGCAACCGAACGGTTAGTGGCCGTGCTTGTGATTGCGTGTCCGCACGCCCTTGGACTTGCCGTACCGCTTGTCGCGGCTATTTCTACAACTATGGCGGCGAGGAATGGACTCTTGATTCGTCAGCGTCTATCGCTTGAAGCCGCACGAACAATTACTACGGTTCTTTTTGATAAAACAGGAACGTTAACGAAGGGAGAGTTTGGCGTAGACACTATCATCACAAACGGAGATAGGAAACAAGATGAAGTACTGCAGATTGCCGCGTCGGTAAACACGCATTCTGAGCACCCTCTTGCCAAGGCGATGGTCGGCGATGCCCAAAAGAAAAATATCGTCCTTCTTGAAGTGAAAGATTTTCAACGTATTCCAAGCGGTGGCGCAAAGGGTATGCTCGAAGGAGATGAAGTTCTCGTGGGCAACGAGCGGATTATGAAGGATAAGGACGTGCAGATGAGCAAAGAATATAAAGAGCGCGTTGACGAGCTTTCCGGCCAAGGAAAGACGGTCATTCACGTCATCAGAAAGAATCAATTGGTTGGGAGTATTGCTCTTGCCGATCTTATTCGTGATGAGTCGCGCGAGGCGCTGAAAACACTGAAGGAGCTTGGTATACGGGTGGCGATGATAACAGGGGACTCTGAAGATGTTGCTAAATGGGTATCAAGAGAACTTGGCTTGGATGAATATTTTGCCCGCGTGCTACCGCATGAAAAATCAGAAAAAGTGAAGCTTCTTCAGGCGGGGGGTAATAAGGTCGCTATGGTTGGTGACGGCGTGAATGACGCGCCTGCTTTGACGCAGGCCGATCTTGGAATTGCAATAGGCGCCGGGACAAATGTTGCGATAGAATCGGCAGGCATTATTCTTGTGAAAAGCGATCCGCGCGATATTCCAAAAATTATTAAGCTTTCAAAATTGACGTATGCCAAGATGATTCAGAATTTATTTTGGGCAACGGGATATAATCTCGTGGCGCTACCTCTTGCCGCCGGTGCGCTTGCGTCGCAAGGCATTATCCTTCAGCCGGCAGTTGCGGCCGTATTTATGAGTGTGTCCACGGTCATTGTTGCCTTTAATGCGGTGCTGTTACGTAGAAAAAAATTGAACCTATAAAAATAGATTCTTAGTCAGTCTTAACATATGAAGCACGGAACACTGGTACTCGTGCGCCATGGTGAGTCGCGATTCAATACGCGCAATCTTTTTACCGGATGGATTGATGTCCCATTGAGTGTAGTGGGTATACGGGAGGCCGAGGGTGTTGCAATGCATTGCAAGCAATTTAATTATACCGTGGCGTTCACGTCCCACCTTGAGCGCGCGCACGAAACACTCCTAGTCATACTTTCCCAGCAGAAAAAAATCGGTGTATTCCAGCATGAAAAAGATCCTCGCTATGCGATGATGTACAATGCCTCAACCGGACACAGAAAGGACATACTTCCCATTATTACCGCCAAAGATTTGAATGAGCGAGCGTATGGTATACTTCAAGGAATGAATAAAAATACTGCCCAGCGAATATATGGCAAGGAGACCGTGTTTGCGTGGCGGCGCGGATACCATAAACGGCCACCTCAGGGGGAGAGTCTTCAGGACGTTTTTGTGCGTGTCATTGCTTACTTTGAAAAAAATATCCATCCCCGGATCATGCAAGGGGAAACAGTTCTTATGGTAGGTCACGGAAACACGTTGCGCGCGATTATTAAATTTTTGGAAAAAATTGATGATGAGCAAATCGCATCGATTGACCTGCCCTTTGCCCACCCTCTCATATATACCTGCATTCACGATCAGTTTACTCGAATTGATGGCACATACTCATTGAGCCGTCCTTTGCGGTAAATATTTACAGGTAAGACGAAATATGCTAGTATAGTGTCATGAAGCGAAATTCCGCACAATTGAAACAAAAATTGATAGTCATTGGCTGGCTGGGGCTGGTTATTTTTGCCCTGCACGCAAGTCTTTTTCTTCTAGGTGCTCAGCATATGACGATTGCATCTCCGTGTGCCGGCATGTCGCAAGCCGTGTGTCCGATACTTCAGTATGATCTCATGAGCACCGAGCTTTTTATAACGCGACTAACAGAGTTCGAAGCCCCGCACGCCATCAAAACCATATTTAATAATACATACATTCTGGCAACACTTTTGCTTGCCCTGTCTTTGTTTACAGGGGTATGGCAGAACATTCGCAAGCGGAATTATCTCTTCAGGCTTTTCCATTGGTATACGCAAGCATTTTCTCGAGGTATTCTTAATAGCAAAAAATACGCTTTAGAGCCCATCTTGGTATAGAGGGGCTTTGTGCACTTGATGCACTTTGCCACTTCCTTTATTAGTAATACTGGGCTTTTTGTCTATTTGAGAATATGTCACATCACAACAAAAACAATCTCAAAACAGCGCGCGTCATTATTTCCGGCATGACGTGCAAGTCGTGCGAAATACTTATTGAGAGGAAATGGAAGAAAATAGATGGCATGGTGAGCGTACATGTTGATCATGCTCGTGGGTACGCGGATCTCATCTATCATAAAACTCCGGAAGTGTCTGCGCTGCGCACAGCTTTGTCGGATACGCACTATACGATCACTCCCTGGGACGGGAAAAAAAGTTCATTACCCAGAGGGGCACATTCGATTCGCAATTATGCAGAGGCGGGCGGGATTATGATTATCCTTCTCAGTATCTATCTGATTGGGAAAAATTTTGATCTCATTCCAAAACTGTCGATCACGGAAGGGATGAGCTACGGCTTTATTTTCCTTATCGGTATCGTCGCGGCGACATCGACTTGTATCGCTGTTGCCGGCGGATTGCTTTTGGCCGCAACTGCGCGCTACGCGGAACAGCACCCTGACTCAAAGGGATGGAAGACATTTAAGCCGGTCCTCTTCTTCAATATTGGTCGCGTGAGTTCTTATACGCTCTTCGGCGGATTGATTGGCTTTATCGGTTCAGCTCTTGCGCCATCCCAGCTTCTGACGGGACTCATCACTATTGTTGCAAGTATTGTAATGATTATTGTCGGGTGTCGCCTCCTGCATATATTTCCCGTGCTTGATCGGTTTATTCCACGGCCGCCAAAAAGAGTGTCTCATTTTCTGCATGACTATGGAGAGCGGCACCCGAAGATAGCTCCATTTATTCTTGGCGCGTCGACATTCTTTCTGCCGTGCGGATTTACGCAAAGTCTCCAGCTCTATGTATTGAGTCGTGGAAACCCGGTTGAAGGTGCGGTAACGATGTTTTTCTTCGTGATTGGAACGCTTCCGGCGCTTCTGTCGCTTGGCGCGCTTTCCAGCTTTGTGAAGGGAAAGGCACAGCATACGTTTCTAAAATTTGCCGGATCACTGCTTGTACTTATCGGACTTGTGACGGTGAATAATGGTTTCGCGTTGGCGGGAGTATCATTTCCTCAAGTGAGTCTTAGCAAGGGGGGTACAAGCGCACCCGCACAAATTCCCTCAGCGCGTATGGAAAACGGGAAGCAGATTATTGATATGAGCGTGGAGGGACTGGATTATACTGTTCCGAATTTCACCGTGCGCCAAGGTGTGCCATTTGAGTGGCGGGTTGACGGGCGAGGAGCTGTCGGGTGCGCACAAGTGTTAACAGTGCCGAATATGAGTATGACACAATATCTTTCCGGATCTGACGTTACAACGATATCTTTCACTCCTGCAAAAATAGGGACGTTTGCATTCCGCTGTCCCATGGGCATGACGACGCGTGGCGCTTCATTTACCGTGCTACCTTCATAACACGACTTTTACGCAGTTGAGTGCAGTTCGAGGCGCCAGTAAATACTATTGAGGGTCCGATGGCCATCGGACCGTCGAGTACTGGAGCGGGCAACGAAGAAATGTGCCGACTGTGTAAGTCGTATCATGATTATGAAAAAAACAATTCAGATTAAGGGAATGCATTGCACTTCATGCAAAGATGTCATCGAGGATATTTGTCATGACATCTCCGGCATCACCTCGTGCGAGGTGAACGTCCAAACCGGTGAGGTGGCGGTTGACTATGAACATGAAGACAATCTCGTTGAGCTAAAAAAAGAAATTGACGCACTCGGACAGTACACGGTTGATTTAGTATAATTTAATTATGTATTACGAAACTCTGTCAGTTCGGGTATTTGTTCCTCGGGGCCGGATATTTTTCTGCTGAAAAATTCCTTAAACTCCTCCCGTCGGAGTCCGTATGCCCCTGTGGACAAACACCCAAACAAGAGTTTCGCAGTTCAAATCCTATGAAAACGATTACATTTACTATTAGCGGGATGCACTGTGCATCCTGCTCGATAAAAAACGAGCGCGCGCTTAAGAAAATAAACGGCGTGAGTGATGCGACTGTCAACTTTGCAACGCATAGCGCGACAGTGACGTATGATGAGTCGGTCGCGACTCCAGAACAGCTCTACGGGGTGGTGATTAAGAATGGATACAAGGTGTTGAGTGAAGATTCACTGCAGGCGCATAAGGACCATGCGAAGCACGAATTGAATACATCGATGAAAAAAGCGTTTGGGGCGCTGGCAGTTGCGCTGCCCGCACTCGTGCTTGCGATGGGCGGTATTTCATTTTCAGTACCTATTGGACCGTACGATATAAGTATCTGGCTCCAGATGATTTTTGGCAGTATTGTTATTCTTGGATTTGGATGGGAATTTCATTCCGGCATGGTACAGCAGACGCGCATGCGATCTGCAAATATGGACACGCTGATTTCTCTGGGTACGCTGGCGGCACTTCTCTACAGCATGTGGGTATTCGTGACGGGTGGCAGTGAGTTCTACTTTGAAACCGGCGCAATCATCACCGCGTTTATCCTCCTTGGAAGATATTTTGAGGCAAAGAGTAGGGGGCAGGCGGGGGAGGCAATTGAAAAGCTGGTCAAGATGGGCGCGAAAACCGCTCGCAGGATTGTGGGAGAAATCGAGGAGGATATTGCTATTGAGGAGGTCAAAGTGGGAGATATATTATTTGTCAAACCGGGAGAGAAAATCCCTGTCGACGGAGTTGTCGTAAAAGGGGAGACGAGTATTGACGAATCGATGTTTACCGGTGAGAGTATGCCTGTGTCAAAAAAAGAAGCGGATTCATTGTTCGGCGCAACGGTCAATATCAATGGTGCAATACAGATGCGCGCAATCCATGTTGGTGCTCAAACAGCGTTGGCGCATATTGTCAAAATGGTAACGGAGGCGCAGCTGTCCAAGGCTCCGATTCAGCGACTCGCTGATTCCATTGCGGGAATATTCGTGCCAATCGTGCTTGGCATTGCGGCCATCACTTTCATTGGGTGGTTTATTGCAACCGGTTCATTTACTGCCGGTGTAATACCCGCGGTTGCGGTCCTTGTTATCGCGTGTCCCTGTGCACTCGGTCTTGCGACACCAACTGCCATCATGGTGGGGACCGGAACGGGCGCGCGCCGAGGTATCTTGATAAAGAACGGAGAGGCGCTTGAGAAGGGGCGGAGCATTAATGTTGTTCTTTTTGATAAGACAGGAACACTGACGGAAGGAAAACCCAAAGTCACCGATATTATTTCTACTGTTGCCAACGTTACCGAAGATGACGTATTGCGCATTGCGGCCAGTATCGAAAAGTCGTCCGAACATCCGCTTGCCCAAGCGGTCGTGAATGCCGCGAATGAAAAAAATCTTGTTATACCGGATGTGTCGGCATTCGAGAATCTGAGCGGCAAAGGAGTGCGCGGAACTGTTGACGGAAGAACCGTACTGCTCGGCAATGCGCGGCTAATGCACGATGAAGGAATCGACTGGTCGACAATGACGGTAACAAAAGAGCAATTGGAAGAAGAGGCAAAAACCGTTGTATTGCTTGCTCGCGATCAGATACTTATCGGTATGCTTGCTATTGCCGATACCGTCAAACAAGACGCGCGGCAAGCAATCGAATTACTGAAGGCGCGTGGTATTTTGTCGGTCATGATTACCGGGGATAATAAGAGAACCGGAGAGGCAATCGGAAAGAAGCTTGGCATCACAACGGTTTATTCCGAAGTTCTTCCTCACGAAAAAGGCGAGAAGGTGAAGGCACTGCAGAATGAGGGAAAGCGTATTGCGTTTGTCGGAGATGGGATCAATGACGCGCCGGCGCTCGTGCAGGCGGATCTTGGCATCGCAATCGGCACGGGAACTGACATTGCCATTGAAGCGGGTAATGTCGTGCTTGTGAAAGGAAATCCGACAAAAGTTGCAGAAGCACTTTCACTTTCTTCTGCGACATTTCGCGTAATAAAACAAAATTTATTCTGGGCGTTTTTCTACAATGTTGCGGCGATACCTCTTGCGGCACTGGGATTTTTGAATCCTATTATCGCGGCGGGAGCCATGGCATTTTCCAGTGTCAGTGTCGTGATGAATAGTTTGCGATTGAGGAGAGTGCGCTAGATTGTGAAATAAAAAATACGCGTCCTGTTGAGCGCGTATTTTTGTTTGGTAGTTTTTCAAGCTAGGCGGCTTGTTCATCCGAGCTCTCGGCGTTTTCCTCTGGTTCCTTTGGAGTCTCATCGTGATACGTTCCCTCAGTCATTTCTTTTAGCATTGCATAGTGCGGGTCGTTGGAGACACGCGCTTTAAATTCCTCCGGTGTTTCCTCCGGTGTTGGCTGCGGAATTGTGTCACTAACTTCGTGGCTCATGGCGACAAGACGTTTTTTATAGTCCTCGGGACTTTCGCCCGGGTTCATGCTTGGGATGGTGTCCTCGACTTGAGGCTTTTCCGCGGAAAGATTTTCTTGCATATGTGTATTCGTATGAATTATTGTATACTAATAGTAGTATAACTCTATTTTTTCTGCAAGGAGATCTATGCTCTATTCTCAATACACCACTCAAACATCCGCTGATATCGAGGCGAAGCTCGCCGTATCATCGGATAGTGGCCTTTCCGGTGACGAGGTAACGCGCCGCACTGCGCAATACGGCAAAAATCAAATCACCCATGAGGTTGTTACGTGGATTGATCTTGTGGCGCGACAGTTCCGCTCGTCATTCATCTATCTGCTCATTGTTGCCGCGCTTTTATCATTTTTTCTCGGGGAGGCGATCAATGCCATTCTTATCCTTGCTTTTATCCTCATTAACGTTGCTCTTGGTTTCTTTCAGGAACACCATTCTCAAAAGGCACTGCAGGCGCTCGCCTCATTTATTATTCCACTCTCAACTGTTCGCCGAGACGGTGTCTTGTCGCAAGTTCCGACATCTGCAGTGGTGCCGGGTGATTGTGTTATTTTGGAGCCGGGAGTGATGATCCCTGCCGATGTCCGGCTTGTCCAGGAATGTGATCTATGGGTGGACGAATCCCCGCTAACCGGTGAGTCGGTATCGGTAAAAAAACAGTCGACAGAACTTCTTGAGGTGGCTCGCGAAATCTTCGAGGCAAAAAACATTGGTTTTGCCGGAACGACCGTGGTTCGCGGGCGCGGTGTTGGTGTTGTTGTCGCGACAGGCATGCAGTCCGCGTTCGGAGCAATCGCAAAAGCAACGCTTGCCGCACCGCATACGACATCGTTCGAGCGCGAGCTCGGAGCCTTTAGCCGGTTTATTTTTCGTCTTGTCCTTATCACGCTTACGTTTCTTCTCTTGGCAAATATTTGGATCAAGGGAGGGCAGACATCTATTACTGAGCTGATTATTTTTTCTATTGCCTTGGCAGTCAGTGTTATTCCTGAGGCCCTGCCGTTGGTCGTGACCTTTTCACTTTCCCGTGGCGCGAAAGATTTGGCAAAAAAAAAGGTTGTTGTTAAACGATTGTCCGCAATTGAGGATTTGGGCGGCATTGATGTATTGTGCACCGACAAGACTGGGACACTGACGGAGAATATTTTGACCGTTGCGCATGTGTTGCCGTATCGCAAAGCCGATACGGTATTTTTTGCCTGCGCAGGTATTCCGCATATTGCGGAACATGTGGCGCGGCGCGAGTCGTTTGATACTGCCGTATGGAACGCGCTTCCGGCAGAAAAGCGGAAAGATATAATGAGATATAAAAAAATTGACGAGGTACCGTTTGACCCCCGGCGAAAGCGCAATACGCTTGCTCTGTTACGCGGGGGGTCGTCGCTTATCGTGTCACGCGGAGTCTACGAGGAAATCATCGCTCTCTGTACTGGTGTGTCAAAAAAAGACAAGGACATGTTCGAGCAGTGGATGAGAGATGAAGGCAGTGAAGGAAGGCGCACCCTCGCAATAGCAACTAGGGCATTTCCCCGAAAATCCGATAGTGACCCGACACGCGATGAACACGGTTTGCGATTCGCCGGCCTTATTTCATTTTCCGATCCATTAAAGAAAACGGCCAAGGATGTGGTATTGCAGGCACGGAGTCTCGGCGTGCAGGTAAAAATTTTAACCGGTGACGGACCAGATGTCGCGGGCGCTGTCGCCCGAGCTGTTGGATTGATTTCACCTGGGAGCCCGGTTCTTACCGGTCGGGAATTTGATGCGCTTGACTCTGCCGGGCAAAAAAAGGCAACTGAAGAATGTGCAGTATTCGCGCGCGTATCACCGGATACGAAGCTTCGTATTATTGAACTGCTCAAACAATCACATTCCGTGGGGTTTTTGGGCGAGGGGATCAATGACGCGCCGGCGCTAAAAGCGGCTGACGTTGCGATTGTGGTTCAGGGGGGCGCGGATATTGCGCGGGAGGCATCAGACATTGTGTTATTGAAAAAGAGTTTGAGCGTTATCATTACCGGTATCCATGAGGGTCGCGTTGTATTTGCAAATACGCTCAAATATATTCGAGCAACGCTCGCGTCAAATTTTGGCAATTTCTACGCGGTGGGGATCTCTGCACTTTTTATTCCGTTTTTGCCCATGCTACCTTTGCAGATATTACTTGTGAATTTATTATCTGATTTCCCCATGATCGCAATCGCAACCGATTGCGTCGACAGGGAAGAAGTCCGAACCCCACGACAATACCACGTTCACGATATTCTATTGGTTGCAACCATGCTCGGACTGGTAAGCACGGTGTTTGATTTTATATTTTTTGGCGTATTTCGATCGTCTGATCCGTCGATTTTGCAGACAAACTGGTTTATGGGCAGCGTTCTTACAGAGCTTGTTTTTCTCTTTTCAATTCGCACGCGACTGTTTTTTTTGAAAGCAAAGCGCCCTTCCGTCTCGCTCGTTTTCTTCACCGTGGTGGGGATTCTGGTAACGCTCTTTTTGCCATATAGCCAGATAGGGCAGTCGCTGTTTTCATTTACTCCGCCCTCACCGGCAAACCTTATTATTATCTTATCCATTGTCGCAACATTTTTTGTCGTTTCGGAGAGCGTGAAGCTGATGTATTATCGCCATTTCAATCATGGGTAGGGCATCCATCCGGACGCGAGACTCGGCTCATAGTATCCTTGACAATTAAAATAACCGTGAAATAATAGGTATGTAATCAATATCTATTGCATATATGCCTGTTGTAAATTTTTCAGTGCCAAAATCTCTCGATACGCGCGTATCACACGCAGTGAAGAGTAAGGGGTTTCCCAGCAGGGCCGAGCTTTTTCGGTATGCAGTTATTCGATATCTCGACGAGATCATTGATCGTCCGCTTGGCATCAGATCGCTTGATGAAAATCCACGCATTGCCGCACTGACAGGCGATATAGAAAACCTTGTATTGCAAAAATACAAATCAAAACGGATTGCGTAAACAGATATGCGCATTATTGATACTCAGTATTTTGTACGGCAATGCAAAGTATTGGCAAAAAGGTATCGAAGTGTTGATGAAGACGTCAAAGAATCGCTCCGTGGATTTAGCAAAGAGGATGCTCAGTATCTTGGAGCGAAACTCTATAAAGTCCGAGTACGATCGTCTGACATGGCAAAAGGGAAGCGTGGCGCTTTTCGTTTGATCGTTTTATGTGTAGAGGTTGCCGATTATCTTATACCCGTGGTTTTGTATCAAAAATCATCGCGAGAGAGCATTACTGAGCGCGAACTGGAATACCATCTTGCGCATATCCGCGCGGAGCTTAAAGAGATACTTTGAAAGAAATAAAGAAACATATCAGAATCAATCCTCTTCAGGGTTGATTTTTTCTGTTATTTTGATAACTTGTACTCGCTCATAGGTTTCGTGATTGGAGGCTGAAATGAAAGGGCAGATGCACCAGTACAAGGTGTACGGG
>CAYJLM010000008.1:0-14010 GCA_964370875.1 uncultured Gammaproteobacteria bacterium
GTGCATCCGGCAATGAGCGCGGCGAGATCGACAGAGTAGATGTGCTTTCCGGCCAAGTAAGGAGGAACGTCGCCGTGCACAATACGCTTTGCGAGTCCCTCGACAATTGCTGTCTTACCCACACCAGGCGGGCCGACAAGAATCGGGTTGTTTTTTGTCCGCCGGGCAAGGATACGGATGATTCGTTCAATTTCAGTTGCTCGTCCGATAACCGGGTCAAGTTGAGCGGCATTTTTTTCGTTCGTCAGATCGGTCGAAAAGAATGCAAGCGCTGACTGTGTTTTTGTCTGCTGACCCGACAGGGGCGCGCCGTCGCATTGATGGCCGTGAGTATGTTCGTGTTGTTGTGTTTCGAGCGTTTCCAGAAGATCGAGTATTTTGGTCGAATGATCGACGATGGAAATAAGCTGATGCTGAAGTGAAAGCGTATCCACGCTGTGGTTTTTGAGAATTTTTTGAATACGGGGATTGTCACTGCGCAAGAGCGTAACAAAGAGATGCTCCGGTCCCAGTACAGCGTGATTAAAGGAGTCAGCGAGAAGTGCCGCTTCCGCCAAGATGTGTTCGCTCAGAGGAGAAAAATCGAGCGATGCAATGGTTGTTCTTTTCTTTATCGAAGGACTTTTTTTGATCGGTTTTTTTGTGCTCACCGCAGTCCTGCCTTCTTGGTGCGTAAGGCCAAAAAACAGATGACTCGGATCGATTGTTTTCTTTCCATCGGCAATCGCCTGTTTCGCCGCCTGGACAAAAACAGTAAGAAGATTTTCCGAGCATTTTTTCAAGAGAGTTTCCATAAAATATCTATCAAGTATCTATCACTGCGACTTGTGTAGGTGAGCGCAGTTCAAGGCGCCAACGAGGAACGGAGTAAGCTGTACTTTCTGTACAGCGTCGAGTACCGGAGGTGGGAACGAAGAAATGTGCCAGCTGCACAAAGTCGTCTACTACACGAATTTCATTCAATACTATATACTATAGTGAGAGGAACGTCAAAGGAGATACTCATGACGCAAAGAGAAAAAAAACAAAGGAGCGTGTTTGCATGCGCGAGCATATTTTTTCTGTTCGTTTTTTTTGGTATGCATGGATTGACGCGCGTCCTGGCTGTCGAGGCGCCACCCGATGACTTCACCGCGGATGAACCATGTCCCGAGCTGAAGGATTTAAAAAGCAAGACCGCCACGATTGGCGGGAACGCGTGGAGCTCAACACTGGGATGGATCTATCATCAATGGCCCGCGGACGATCTTTCATCGAGGTTCCGCGTTCAAAAATTAGCGGAGAATGCCGAGAAAGGGCAGACTGGCGCTGAGATTGCCGGATGGTCGTCGTATAATCGACCAGCTTGTAAGGCGCAGCGAGCGGCGGGGGCTCCGCAAAACTGTCCGTCGATTTGCTGGGGGAAGACATGTGGTTCGGCCGACAGTATCGCGAATGGGTGGAATAATGATTCGCCAAAATTTTGTAACGACCCGACAGCGGATGAATGTATGCTTCCGCCTTGGGATCAATACGCGCGTGATAAGGCGCAGTTTCCCAAGCAGGTTGCAAAAGGCGCGTACGCGGAGCTTGATTATGCCAATCCGGAAAAAACATACACTGTTGTCCAGGCAGACAAGTCGATAAAAATAATGACGCCCGAGCAAGTGGTCGCGCAGAAAATCGAGAAAAAAAATCGCACGCTCACCTGTCGATATCCGGTAAACGGGTGGCTCAAGATTCGCCAGCTCAAAGAAGATGGGTGGGTGAAATTAAGCGGCAGGATTTACAGTGACAGCGTTCCTGTTCCGCCGGTCCCTGCTACGGATCCGGGCAAGGATTATGTAAATTGGCCCGATCGTGAGGATTGCATTGCTCGGCCCGATGCCAAAGTGTGCAAGTATCAAGTCATGTACGATCCGGCACAGAAAGAATTTGTCGGATGGGCGTGGAGTCCGCGCGTTCGCTGGATTTCATTTTCTGGGAGCACTATCTATACGACAGGATCCCAGTGGCACAATACAAGTATTTGCGGGAAGAGCTGTACGATTATCAGTTATGACGAAGGAACAAAGAGAAGTAAGTGGAATTCTTCATTTATCGGTGTGTGGGTTCAGGCGCTTGGCGGAAATCTTTTTGCAAAAAAAGGATTCAGCGGCGTTTCCCCGCCGCCGGGTGAGAAAAACACACCCTATTTGATTGTAACGGGACAGTATACGGAAAACGGTGCTCCGAAAAGTGGAGCTGTCACATCATGGGAAGGCGCGTGTGACGATAAAAAAGGCGGTACGTGCTCGAATGTCGGCAGAGAGAGCACATCGACAAAATCGCCGGCAGAACAACGGATAGGCGCGCTGTCCAATCTTTCTTTTCCGACAAATCCGGCCACGCCGAGCATGGCTTCTCGCTCGTTTATCAAGCGAAACGTGCTGGGTACCATCAATACCGAAGCGCTTTTTCCGGCTTCCGGCGAGCTTGGTGAGAAGAAAAATAAGTTTGGCAATCTTATTAAGCCAATTACAACATCGCCGAAACCCGAAGAGGATATCTGGGGAATTATGAGCGATCCTGCGAGTGTTGTCACGTCTGCGTTGCCGCTGGGCGGAAAAATATATTATTACGAAGGCGATCTTGTGATCGGCTCTGACACGGACCGCGTGGAACGAGTTATTATGCCCGCGCTCGGCGATGACAGCGGTGCCGGGACGGTTGTTGTTCGGGGTAACCTTGTTATAAAGCGCCCTCTCGTGTATGGGCGCGCGGGTGTAATGAATTTTAAGCAACTCGCATCTATTTCATGGATTGTACTCAAGCGCAAAAGCCCGGCATCTTCCATACCGTCGAACAAGCCAGCTGACGTGTCAGATGATAGCTGGAAGGCGGGCGGGAATATTATCGTCGACAATTGTCTTCCTTCACAGAACGATTCGATACGCGATGATATTGCAAAGGGGCAACAGCTTGCGCGAATCGTCGGGACATTTTTTGCTGAAAATTTGTTTGCAACCGGTACCGGTCGGGGCGGGGAGGGCGCGGGAGAGTGCGCAAATCTCGGTATCCCATTTACGACGACCGTCAGGATATATCCGGAACGCGGTCAGAGATGTTCGGGGGTTGAGAATACCGATCCGGTTACAGAGGAGGTGACGTGTACTTCCACTCAAAAACAGTACTATGACGCACCACTGGAAATCGAGGGAGTTGTGGTTGCAAAAAATATCCTTTTTCAACGCGTGTATCGTGGACGCAATAGAGGATCGGAAGTGATCATGAATACCGGGCGCATGGTGGTCAATCCTCCTCCCGGTCTTAGCGAGCTATCAAGGTCTCTTCCATTATGGTAGGTCGTTTTCAAAAGGTGTGGTATACTAATCCATAATTAAATCCTCGTCACGCAGTGTGTTAAAAAATTCTTCTGTGGATGGTCATCCGCAGGGGCATACGCAGGGCGACCAAAATATTCGGCCCCGAGGAATGATTATCCACACGAACAGAATTTTTTAACACAGACACCACCCATGTTCGAAAAAAAAGAAACAAATATTCTTGGTATTGATATCGGAACCTCAAGCATTAAGGTTTTGGAAGTTGCTCGCGTGAAGGCAGGGCACGCGCTTGTTACGTATGGATTTGTTGAGGACTTCCAGCGCGACCTGCACAACATCGGCAAAGAGGATTCGGGGCTCACAGCTCAGGCGATACGATCAGTTGTCAAAAAAGCACGCTGTACGACGAAGCGGGCAACCGCGGCCCTGCCAACGTATGCTGTTTTCACGTCGCTTATTACTGTTCCGCAGCTTTCCGGCGACGAGCTGGATTCGGCAGTGCATTGGGAAGCGAAGAAGATTATTCCGCTCCCTCTCGATGATATCATTCTTGACTACAAAATACTCAATCCAAAACAGGAGTCATCGCTACTGAAACTCCCTTTCGGGAAAAAGGAAGAAGCTCGGTCGGCAAACAACAATGATGCGTTGAAGATATTGATCACCGGGGCGGCAAAGGAGACTGTCCAGAAATATACAGAGATATTTCAAATGTGCGACTTGAATCTTGTCAGTATTGAGACGGAGATGTTCGCGCTTTCACGCTCTATCGTCGGGACCCAGCCGGGAGAGATTATGATTGTGGAGATAGGGGCGGCGGTTACCGATATTATCATTATGCAAAATGGCGTGCCGTTCTTCGGGCGGAGCTTGGAGCACGGCGGGGCGGGGATTACGCGCGCCATTACCAATAGCTTGCATATTTCGGACAAGCGCTCCGAACAGCTTAAGCGGGATATCGGTATTCGATCCGGCACGGACGCTGCGGCTGGCGGAACAGGGGGTATTCCTGATATTATTAAAACAGCACTTGAGCCTATTGTGCATGAGATTCGGTACACGATCGATCTCTATAAGAGTCATACGCTGACACCCTCTGCGCAATCTGACGGCACAATAGAAAAGATTATTCTGACAGGCGGTACCGCACTCATGCCCGGCATTGCAGAATTTCTATCACAGATGCTTGATATGCGGGTTTTCGTCGGCGATCCCTGGTCTTTTATCCAGTGCCCTCCCGATCTCAAGCCGGTACTTGAAACCATCGGTCCGAAGTTTTCAGTAGCCATAGGGCTTGCTTTAAGAGAATAGTGTGTATGGCGGTAAATTTTCTCAACAACGCGTCACAAGGAAAAAAAGAACCGCAACCTAAGAAGACGGGTTTTTTTGGCGCGGAACAAAAGAAATCTGCCGGTGTCAATTTAATGACATCGGAAGTGTTGCGTGAAGCAACGCGCGCTAGTATTTTGCGCAACGTGTTTTTGCTTGTGGGAAGTTTTGCTATTGCAATCGTCATCGCGCTCCTCGCGTATGGCGCGCTTCTTGCGTGGGGCTCGCAAGAGCAGAAGAAGGTTGCAGTCGTCCGCCAAGAGCTTGACGCGGTGAATCGCGAGATTGCGCAAATGGAAAAGGAGCATTCGAATCTTACCCTGTTTCAGAATAAGCTTTCAGCGTTGAAGACGATCCTGGACGACCATCAAACACTGCTTCCGTTTTTTGACGGGCTTGAAAAAAATACGCTGCCGGAGGTTTTTTATTCAACACTTGTTTTCTCCAGTGATGGCACGGCGTCTCTTTCCGCAACCACAACAAGCTATACGAATGTCGGGCGGCAGTTGCTCGCGTTCCAGGAGTCAAAGGGATTTATCACGTCGGTACAGTTTAGCGGCATCGCGTCTTCCCTGAACCAGGACGGCAAAATTATTGGAGTGAATTTTACCGTACTGCTCAGGCTCGACCCCGCGCTTTTTAAGAAGGAACCATCGCAGTAACTATGACTGTTCAGGCACAAAAATTACCGGTTCGCATTCTTGAGGCGCTTACGCCGTTTCTTATCGTTATTATTTTTGCGCTCGTTTTTGTTTCTTTTTTTTACTATATTATTCAGCCCTCGTTGCAGAACTATCTGCCCGGTGGTCCCGTAAATGTTGGAACAGTGCAAGAATTGCTCAAAAGTAGGAGGGTGTATAAAGATGATCTCAATGGTCTCTTCTCGTTTTATACCTCGTCAAAAAAAGCTCCACAGGATCCTCTGGTAATGATTTTTCCATCTGATAAAGACGTACCGACGCTGTACGCGCTTTTTGAAAAATTGGCTCAAGATATTGATGTCGGATTGCAAGTGATCGATATTTCTGAGAACGGATCGGATGCAAAGAATACGCGGGGGCAAATTCGAAAAGTTCCGATCTCGTTGCGGTTCGTCAATGTTGATTACGCCGGATTGAAGCGCGTCATTTCCGTTCTTGAGTCAAACATTCGTCTGACGGCGATTGATAATTTTTCTTATGATCCGATAAATAAGACAGCGAGCTTTTCGATCGCAACCTATTATTTCACCGAACGTCCGTAAAACTAGCACGTATGCCATCACTATCATCATCACAAGGACAAAAGAAAAAGAAGGGGATTTCGCGGCAGACCATTCTCCTTGTTATTTTTATTCTCATCCTTGGCGGGGGAGGCGGGTATTATTATCTGGAATATTTTGCGCCGCCGTTACCGCAGTCGCTTGTAGAGCTTGAGGAGAAAAAACAGCTTCCGATTAAAAAAGTTAATTGGCAAAAGGTTCTGTATGAAAACGAGCTTTTTAAAGGGCTGCGCAACCCTCTCACCGGTCCGCTGAAAATCGGTACGGTGGGGAATTTTGCGCCATTTCAGCCGACTGTTGAAGAAAAATTATCGCAATAATACATCTATGGACAATCGCCTCCTTCAAGTTTTGATAGATAAGAACATTGTCACGCAAGAACAGGTTGCTCAGTTTCAGGCAGCGGCAGTGAAAGAAAAAAAGGATCTCGAGCGGATTGTGCTTGACGGCGGCGTTATTACTGAAAAAGAGCTCACGCGCCTCAAGGGTGAATTGTACGATTTGCCTTTTATGGATCTTGAGCGGAGCGATGTTCCTCGAGAGGTGCTGACTATTATTCCGCAACAAGTCGCTGAGAATTACGGAATCGTTGTCTTTGAAAAAAATGAAAAGAATGTGAAGGTTGCCCTGACGAATCCCGGCGATTACCGTGCGTTGGAAGCGCTTGAGTTCTGGGCAAAGCGAGAAGGATACGTGCTCTCCAAATATATAACGACGACTGAAGGATATCGGGACGCGATGAAGAATTACACCGCGTTTCAAAGCGAAGTAACCGAAGCGGTTGAACAGATTGAGGAGCGCAAGGGAGCCGAGTTGGAGGAGCGGAGGAAAAAGCGTGTCAATATCAGTGAAACAATTCGAAAGGCGCCCGTGGCAAAGATTGTTACGCTTATTGTGGAAGAAGCTGTTGGGGTTGGCACGTCTGATATTCATATTGAGCCGTCAGAAAAGGAAACGCGCGTGCGGTTTCGTGTTGACGGTGTTATGCGCACCTATCTGGCGCTGCCGGCGCACATGCACGCGGCGCTCATTTCGCGCATTAAGGTGCTGGCAAATCTTAAAATCGATGAAACGCGCATTCCGCAAGATGGACGTATTCGAATCGAAGTCTTTGGCGAGGAGATCAACCTGCGCGTGTCAACGTTGCCGATGCTGATGAATGAGAAGGTTGTCATGCGTATTTTGCCAACGACGACAAAGGTTATTACCCTCGAAGATTTGGGTTTTTGGGGAAATGTTTTGGATGTCTTGAAAAAGATTATTGCCAGGCCGACCGGCGTACTGCTTATCAGCGGACCGACGGGTTCGGGAAAATCAACGACACTGTATTCGATTCTCACGGCACTCAACAATGAAAAGGTAAACATTACAACACTGGAGGACCCGATCGAGTACACGACGCCGGGGTTGAATCAAGTTCAGATTAATACCGAGGTTGGCCTTACATTCGCTTCGGGACTGCGCGCTATTTTGAGACAAGATCCGAATATCGTTATGGTGGGCGAGATTCGTGACCGCGAGACGGCGGAGCTTGCTATTCATACCGCGCTGACTGGTCACTTCATGCTTTCGACTATTCACGCGAAAGACGCGCTTGGCGTTATTCCCCGTCTGGTCGATATGCATGTCGAGCCATTTTTGATCGGCGCGGCGCTCAATACGATTACCGCTCAGCGCTTGGTACGAAAGCTGTGTCAGAAATGCAAAGCGCCAACTGATACGCCTGAGTATCTGAAAGGCGAGGTTGACACGGAGATCATGGCAATGCCGGATCAGGATTTCGTCAAGCAGATTATTCCTGCCGGAACCACGCCGGGATTTTTCCGTCCGGTCGGGTGCGATGACTGTGATGCTACCGGATATAAGGGGCGCACGGTTGTTGTGGAAGCAATCTCAATGTCCGACGAACTGCAGGATATTCTCAATACACGCGTGAATATTGAAGTGCTCCAGAAAGAGCGCAATCGCCAAAAATTACTTTCAATGAAGCAGGACACTATCGTCAAGGCGCTGAGAGGTGAGACGTCGCTTGAAGAGCTCTTACGCGTCACGCGGGAGTAGTGGGGCTTGAATGAGCCCGAAATTTACAAAAGAAAGTTATTTTGATATACTTTTTTTAGGCATATCTTTTTTATTAGTCCTAACATCTAATCTATTAAATCGAAAGCGACTCTGAATATTCAGTGCGCGGACACTTTGACAGAACTCGAAACAATCGAGCTGTCTTTGTTTGGCAGAAAACAGGGGGTTATGACAGAAGTTTTGAAAGGGCTAAAAAGTCTTGAGCCTGAAGCACGAAAGGTTGAAGGGCAAAAGGCGAACGACGCGAAAATAGCCATTCAGGCCGCGATAGACAGCAAGCGAGCAGAGCTTGTTGAGTCCGAGATGGGGGGTGGGGACATCGACGTGACAGAATGTTTCATTCCTTCGTTGCCGCACGGAACCCTGCACCCTATTACCCTTATTTCCGAAGAACTTGAAGAGATGTTTTCACGTATGGGTTTTCGTGTCTACGATGGTCCTGAGCTGGAGTCTGATTATTATAATTTTGAAGCATTGAATTTTGACGCTGACCATCCGGCGCGCGACATGCAGGACACGTTTTATATCAAGGGCTTGCCCGGTCGACTGTTGCGTACGCATACCTCCACCGCGCAAGTACGGGCAATGCGCGAATATGGCGCGCCCTTGGCGGTTATTGTTCCGGGCAGATGTTTCAGAAATGAAGAAACAGATGCGCGCCACGAGCATACATTTTTCCAGCTTGAAGGATTCGTTGTCGGGAACGATATTACCTTTGCGCATCTCAAAGGAATCCTTGAAGCGACTGCGCGTCATCTGTATGGTCCCGATACGCGCGTGCGCTTGCGTCCAAAGTATTATCCGTTTGTTGAGCCGGGTGTCAGTGGAGAGGTAACCTGTTTGTTTTGTCATGGAGGCGGGTGTCGACTGTGCAAACACACGGGATTTCTTGAAATATTCGGCGCGGGACGCATCCATCCGCATGTACTGCGGGAGGGTGGACTCGATCCGAAGAAATGCTCGGGCCTAGCATTCGGATTTGGCCTCACTCGACTTGCCATGTTGAAGTATGGCATCGACGACGTGCGCCTTTTCGAGAGCGGAGATATCGGATTTTTAAAACAGTTTTAATATGAAAATCGTTAAAGAATGGTTATCGGAATTTGTTGATATTCCCCAAAGCGTGACCGATGACGAAATTGCGCGTCGGCTTTCTCTCGCGACCGTCGAGGTGGAGGGCGTATCATCCGGAACGGCACAGGATACCTGGGGGCATGTTGTTGTGGGAGTGATCACGGATGTACAGTCGCATCCCAATGCGGATCGACTGAAGATTGTTTTGGTTGATGTCGGTCTCGGTGAGCCCGCGCATATTGTCTGTGGCGGAAGTAATGTTGCCGTCGGTATGAGTGTCGCTGTCGCGTTGCCTGGCGCGAGCGTGAAATGGCACGGGGAGGGCGAGTCGATTGTACTGCAGAAAACAACCATACGTGGCGTCCAAAGTGACGGCATGATTTGCGCGTCTTGTGAGATTGGCCTGGGCGACAGATTTCCGGCAAAAAATGACCATGAAATACTTGACCTTTCTTCGATTTCAACCGTGCCCGGTCTGCCGCTTATTCAGCTTTTCGGCGGTAATGAAGGAGTGGTTTTTGAGATAGACAACAAATCGCTCAGTAATCGTCCTGATCTCTGGGGGCATCGGGGTATGGCGCGTGAGGTTGCCGCATTGTTTCATGTGCCATTCAACGAACACACTGAGGAAAAAATAAAACGGGGGAGCGGAAAGCCGCTGAGCGTTACTGTTGAGGACACAATGCTGTGCCCTCGTTATATGGGTGTTGTTGTAGATGGCGTCTCGCCCGTCTCGTCGCCTGAATGGATGCAAAAACGCCTTACTTGTGCCGGCTTTCGGCCGATAAACATAGTAGTCGACGTGACAAATTATGTGATGCTTGAATACGGACAGCCCATGCACGCATTTGATTACGAGGCAGTTCGGGGAGCGCGGTCTGAGGCGCGTATTATTGTTCGCAAAGCGCACGACAAAGAAAAGTTCGAGGCACTTGACGGTGACACGCATACACTTACGTCCGATATGCTTATCATTGCAGACGAGAGCAGGCCTCTAGCCGTTGCCGGAGTGATTGGAGGCAGTGCGTCTGCCGTACAGGAACAAACGCGAACAATTATTCTCGAAGCCGCAAATTTCAATGGCTCGACTATTCGCCGCGCATCAAATGCCTTGCGCGTTGCGACAGAGAGCGCGCGTAGATTCGAGAAACATCTTGATCCCGAGCTTCCATCGTTTGCTCTTGCGCGGGCTGTTTCAATTTTGCTTTCGGTGTTTCCACGGGCACGTGTTGTGAGCCCTGTTGTTGACCGATACGCAAAACCAACACCGCTAAAACCACTCATCGTTACCGTTGAGATGATTGGGCGAGTGCTTGGCGTGCCAATCTCTCTTGCGAGAGTCGCCGGTATTCTTAAATCACTTGGATTTGTTGTAGTAAAGACGCCAGACCATCTTTCCGTGCGTATTCCCAGCTTCAGACGGAAGGACATTTCGACTGTCGAGGACGTGGCAGAAGAGGTTTTGCGTTTTATAGGCTATGACGCTGTCCCATCTGCCTTGCCTTGTTTCCCAATGAGTGAGCCGATACGCGACGCAAAAAGGTTACTGGTCAGGGAGATACGCAAGCGGCTTGTGTATCAGTATGGGTTTCATGAAGCATATCTCTACGCATTCTCACGAAAGGAATTAATCAGTGCGTGCGGCCTTGATTTATCGGATCATTTGGAGCTTGCAAATCCCATCTCTGATGAGCGCCCGCTTCTTTGTCGATCGCTTATACCAAATTTATTGGAGGCGGTCGTGGCAAATCAGCAGAAGGAGAAGACCATCGCGCTGTTCGAAATTGCGCGAGTATTTCTAAAGGAAAACAGTGTTCACGATCCTTCCGGTAAGATTTTGCGTGATATTCCGAGCCAACCGACGCACTGCGCCTGTGTGTATAGTTCGAAAGAAGAGGGTAACCATTTTGCATCCTTGCGTGCCACTCTGGAACGTATGTGTGCAGATATTGGTATTGCGTTAGAGGTGCGGAAGGAAGCTGTGCCCGCATCACTTTTTGCAAAAGGAAGAAGTGTGGGGCTCTATTGCGGAGAGGTGCGTGTTGGTGGTATTGGCGAAGTGTCACGAAAGACGCGCAGTATACTTGGCATTGATGATCCGGTGGTTGCGTGCGAATGTGATCTAGATCTTCTGTCTCACTGTTCTCAGGCGCCGACCCGCTATCATGCGCCTTCGGCATTTCCTTTTGTGAAGCGTGACGTTACGTTTGTTGTTGATGAGTCGCGAGCATACGCGGATATTGTTGGCGTGCTTGCCCGCGCCCATGCCCTGGTTGCGTCTGTTGAACCCTTTGATGTGTATCGGGATAAAAGAATCGGGGAAGGGAAAAAAAGTTTTTCATTTCACATTACCTATCAACGCTCTGATCGCACATTAACGTCCCAGGAGGTTGATGAAGCGCACGTGATTCTTGTTCGTCTGGCAGAAAGCACATTGAACGCCACGGTGCGATAGTTGCGAAAAGTTACGATTCACGGTATTGTTGTGAAAATCGCTCAATATGAGAGTGTAGAGAAATATCACGTGTTAGTTTCTTCCGGCTCATTTCTGGCCAATTTCGCCCGAAAAAGTCGCTGAACTTGTCGGAATACAACAGTATTCCTTCGCGCTCATCATTCTTTTTCAGACAAAATTGACTCAGAACTGACCGGGAAGCTATTTCTCTACACTCTCAATATATCTTTTTTTGTGGATACAGCAGAAACACTTTCATTTCGAAAAATATTAGTGATGGCCGCGAAGAGAAACGCGACCGATCTTCATCTTACTGTCGGGTCGCCGCCGATGATGCGCGTCGATGGTGTTTTGGAACCGATAGAGGAAGAAGAGATTCTTACGTCTCTGAAAATTGAGCGTATCGTCGAGTCGATGTCGAGTCCCGATCAGCGAGATCGCCTGCAAAAAGAACGCGATATTGTCATCATGAACATTTTTGATAACAAGATTCGCGCGAAGGTTCACATTTTTTTTCAGGAAGGATCAATGACGGTGTCACTCCGTTTTCTAACCCTCAATGTGGAAACGATACGCGCGCTTCACATGCCGCCCTCTATCGAGGCTATCGCTTTGTTGAAAAGCGGGCTTGTTATTGTTGGTGGGCATTTTGGGTCTGGAAGGACCACGCTCGCTTTAGCGATTCTCGAGCACATCAACCGTGCGCGCGTTGAACATATTCTCACGATTGAAGATCCTATTGAATACGATATGATCGGCAATAAGAGCATCGTTAATCAGCGAGAGGTTGGTCGGGATGTCAATTCGTTCGATGCGGCACTTGATTCAATTGAGAAAGAAGATGTCGATGTCGTGTTTGTTAGTGAGCTTGAAAACGCATCGGCAACGCGCAAGGTGCTTGAGCTTGCGAACGCGGGTATTCTTGTCATCGTAGTCATGGATGTCAGCTCATCGGATAAAGCGCTTGAAAAAATTATTTCAGGGTTTCCGTCATCCGAGCAGAGCTATATCACCGAACTTCTCGGAGACGCGCTCAGAGCCATTATTATTCAGTATCTTTTGCCTCGAATCGGCGGCGGTCTTGTTCCGGTGCACGAGGTGCTTGTCAATACATCATCGGTGCGCTCTTTCCTCCTCGCGCAGAAGTTTTCACAACTTGAACAGATTATCGCATCATCGCGCGCGCAAGGAATGATCAGTTTTGATCATGAGCTCGCCACGATGGTAAAGAGCAGGATTGTTTCACTTGAGCATGCGCGCGAGGTAGCGAAAAACAGCGAGACATTCGAGTCGCTCGTCAGAGGAATTTTTTCATAACTTATTTATTTTGTTCAACTATGGCACTGGACATGGAGACGCTTATTTCACTGTGCAAGCGGCGCGGATTTGTTTTTCCTTCATCTGAAATTTATGGTGGGATGCAAGCGATTTATGATTACGGACATTACGGAACGCTTTTGAAAAATAATATCCGCGATGCGTGGTGGCGCGCAATGGTGCAATATCGCGACGATGTCGTGGGATTGGATAGTGCGATTTTTATGCATCCGACAACGTGGGTGGCATCCGGCCATGTTGGTGGGTTCAACGATCCGCAAGTCGACTGCAAAAAATGCAAGTCGCGATTTCGTGCCGATCATATTCTTGAAGAGTTTGGTATCAATGCGGATAAGGCCCCGCTGGACGAGATCAATCGTCATCTTGATCAGTTGCGCGAAGAGAAAAAGTTAAAGTGCCGTGAATGCGGCTCATCGGATCTCACGGTTGCGAAGATATTTTCATTGATGGTCAAGTCGAATATCGGGTCGCCGACCGATGAGCTCAAAGAGGAAAATGTCGTCTACTTGCGGCCGGAAACATGCGGCGGCATTTATTTGGAATATAAAAATACCGTTGATTCTCTGCACTGCAAATTGCCGTTTGGCATCGCGCAGGTAGGCAAAGCATTTCGCAATGAGATTGTCGCGCGACAGTTTATCTTTCGAACACGGGAATTTGAACAAATGGAAATGCAGTATTTTGTGCATCCGGGCCTAGTGAGCGATGCGTATGACCTGTGGCGAGATACTCGCTGGAAATGGTATGGCGAATACGGTATCGCGCACGATGAGCTCAACTGGTTCAAGCATGAGAAGTTGGCGCACTATGCTTCCCAGGCCTACGACATAGAATATCGCTTTAAAGCACTCGGAGGATTGAAGGAAGTGGAGGGTATTCACGCTCGCGGTGATTGGGACCTATCCCAGCATTCGAAACATTCCGGCATTGATCTGAGTTATTTCGACGAAAAAGCGGGCGAGCGATTTATTCCTCATATTGTTGAAACGTCGGTGGGGCTCAATCGTCTCGTACTGATGTTCATTGATCATGCGTATACGGAAGAGAAAGTTCCTACTGCGGGGGGAGAAGAGGACACACGCGTTGTATTGAAATTCGACAAGCGTCTCGCCCCCGTCAAAGTTGCGGTTTTGCCACTGTCGAAAAAAGAATACCTTCAGAAAGTT
>CAYJLM010000008.1:14020-19590 GCA_964370875.1 uncultured Gammaproteobacteria bacterium
TGAACCGCGATTATATTGTCGAATACGATGAGACGCAGAGTATTGGCAAGCGCTATCGCCGTCAGGATGAAATCGGCACCCCCTATTGCGTGACGGTTGACTTTGATAGTTTGGAGGATAAAAAGGTGACGGTGCGCGATCGGGACACGATGGCGCAGGAGCGCATTGCCATTGCCGATCTCTCGGCGTACTTTCGGGAAAAATATTTTTGAGCGTTGCGTAACTATTAACACTCCTTATGTTTACAAAACACACACTGAAAAACAATGTCCGTGTTATTCTCTCGCCGCTCCATGAAACGCAGACCGTCACGGTCCTTGTGCTTTTTGGTGTTGGGTCGCGCTATGAGCACGGATCCATTAATGGCATCTCACATTTTATTGAGCACATGATGTTCAAGGGCACCAAGAAGCGACCAACCGCGCTCGCGATTTCAAAAGAGCTGGATGGCGTAGGCGCGGAGTATAACGCATACACTTCAAAAGAGGTGACAGGGTATTGGATTAAGATCAGTAAGGACAAGCTTGATCTCGCGCTTGATCTCGTATCTGACATGCTCTACAACTCAAAGTTTGAAAGTCAGGAAATTGAGCGTGAGAAGAAAGTTATTTGCGAGGAGATGCACATGTACCGTGACAATCCGATCATGTATGTCGATACACTTCTTGAAAAAATTATGTTTGAGCCATCCCCGTTGGGTTGGGATATCGGCGGGGACGACGATAGAATCATGTCGATGACTCGCAAGAGCATGGTTGAGTTTCGCAATAGCCATTACCATGGAAAAAACTTAGTTGTCGGTGTCGCGGGGAATATTGACGAGAAGGATTGTCTTTCAAAGATTCAATCAGCATTCGGTGATTCCTGGGATCGTGGAACGAAGGCGAACGTGTGCGCCCCCTATCGAGGGAAAGCGCAAACAAAACCGCGGACGTCCGTGTATTACAAGGAGACGGAGCAGATTCAAGTTGCTCTCGGGTTTCATGGATATTCCTATGCCGACCCCAAGAGCTATGCCGCGTCGATGCTCGCCATGATTCTCGGTATTGGTATGAGTTCGCGACTCTTTATCGCCATTCGTGAACGACGTGGTTTGTGTTATTCGATTCGGGCAAGTCACCAGAACTTCCTGGATACGGGAGTCTTTTCTGTTCAGGCCGGTCTTGATAAAACAAGAATATCAGAGGCAATAACGGCAATCATGCAAGAGCTTCATCGAATGAAAACAAGTGGTGTGACTGCATCAGAGCTCAAGCGCGCAAAGGATCATATCAAAGGGAAGATGGCGATTTCCTTTGAGGATTCCGAGACGGTTGTGTCGTGGTATGTGGGACAAGAGGTGGTAACGAAGAAGATGCTCACGCCTGAGGAAAAACTTGCAAAAATACAGGCCGTGACAAAAGAAGATGTGCAGAGAATAGCACAGCAGCTTTTCCGGACGAATCGCATTAATCTGGCCGTTATCGGGCCATACAAAGATGATAAGGAATTCCGTCCTTTGTTGAAGATATAGAAGGCGAAATAATGGTGTTAGGATTTTGGATATGATATACTGGCGGTATTATTATTAGCAACCATCTATGGCTACACAGTCCTCACAGTCCTCGAATCCTATTGGGGGCATTATTTCACTTCTTGTCGCAGCCGGATTTGTCGCGTACTTCTTGCTTCCTCAGGGGATCGGCGGTGCGCTTATATTCGGCGTTTTTCTTGCGATAATCGCCTTACTTCTCATTATTGTCGGTTTGAGAGTCATCGATCAGTACGAGCGAGGAATTATGCTAACACTCGGTAAGTACACGGGAACGCGAGAGCCGGGACTGACCTGGATTTTCCCCGGGATTCAGCGAATGATTAAGATTGACCTTCGCATCACGACGGTCGATATTCCTCAGCAAGAGGTTATAACAAAAGATAATGTTCCCGTTGGCATCAATGCCGTCGTCTATTTTCATGTAGAGTCGGCTGAACGCGCGCTTCTTAATATTCAGGATTACGCACTCGCTGTCACCCAGTACGCGCAAGCCGCTCTGCGCGACGTGATAGGTGGCGTTGAGCTTGATTCCGCACTATCAGAACGCGAACAGATTGCGGGGGAGATTAAAAAAATTCTCGATGAAGCGACTAAAGCATGGGGTATCAACGTAACAGATGTGAAAATTCAGGATATCGAGCTGCCCGCTGACATGAAACGTATTATGGCAAAACAGGCAGAGTCAGAACGGGAGAGACGCGCGGTTATTATTCGGGCAGAGGGCGAATTTACCGCCTCGCAAAAGTTGGCCGAAGCCGCGACGGTATTGAGCGGATCGCCGGGCGGCATTGCCATGCGTACCTTGCAGACCATTGAAAAAATAAATCCCGATCCATCGAAGACCGTTATTTTTGCGCTACCGGTTGAGTTCTTTGAGGGAATGAAGACACTCTCGCAGTTTTTTGCCGAGAAGAAAAAATGACGCTGAACGATGAAGCTCTTTTTTTGATGTCATCCCAGACTTGATCTGGGATCCAGAGAATCTATAGGTACAACAAAAGCACTGGATTCCCGCCTGAGCGGGAATGACATAAAGATATATTTCGCAATTCAAGATACTTATCCAAAGCGTTATTTTATCACTTTCAGGAACTCCTCTACAAGCGTGACAGTTTCCTTCGAGGATTGAAAGACGGATT
This sequence comes from uncultured Gammaproteobacteria bacterium, assembly GCA_964370875.1. Lineage (GTDB taxonomy): Bacteria > Patescibacteriota > Patescibacteriia > JACQRZ01 > JACQRZ01 > JACQWH01. The sequence goes on from CAYJLM010000008.1 coordinate 16,694, forward strand.
TCCAGATTACGGCGATGTCCGCGTCATTGAAGAATGATCGTTGTACTTCGCGGATGGTATCTCCACCGGCAATTGAAATCATAATGTTGTAATTCCCCTTTATGCGGCGTATCTCGTGGAGGGGAATTTGTTTTTCCCTATTAAACTTTTCCTCATCGACGCCTCTATGTAAAAGAACGACCGGGGGTATCTTTTTGAGTGCGCGCAATACCAAAAGGGGGAACTCGACATTCATCATGTCAATCATCGCGTCCATGCCGTTCTTTTCACAATTCTCGATAAACGCATTGAGTGTTTCTGTGGGGGAACAGCCCAGCGCGATCACGGCGTTGGCGCCCCCGTTCTTCGCAAGCAATACTTCTGTCTCGCCCCTGTCCATCGTCTTCATATCCGCGACAATATAGGGAGGAGCGGGTGTGATGCCAAGGCGTGCGTCTGCCCAGCTCCGAATTGCGCGTATTCCTTGAACACCATATTCTTTGATGAGTGGTGTTCCCGCCTCGATAATGATGCGGTCGCTTTTGGGTAGGGAGAAAATAATCTTGCGCGCTTCTTCCAGCGTGCTATTCAGCGCGACTTGAAGGTATGCCTTTTTAGGGTTGAGTTGTGATTGTGGTCGATGGGACATAGAATAAGTGATAGTTGTGGAGCCAGGGGGAATCGAACCCCTCATTCTCGAGCGTCAACCACGAGATCCGCACCTTGCGGTGGCCCCATTGACTCCACGAAAGCAAGTATACCATACAAAAAAGAAAATCCCGAACACTATGTGTTGGGAATTTTCTTTTGAGGAGTTCGACGTGACCTCATGGTTGACACTCAATATTAGAATAGAATATTCATTGGAAATGTCAAGTTTACAGCAAATCATGAAGCAAACTTCTGCCGGTCATTTCTTCAGCAGGTTTGAGGTCGATAACTTCCAGGAGTGTCGGCGCGACATCTGCCAAAATGCCGATTGGATTAAATTGTATTTTCATCATGGCAAGCTCATCGGGTGTCCGCTCTTTGCGTTGTTCCTCGTCGACGACGATAAAGGGCACGACCGTTGTTGAATGTTCTTTGTCTGTTTTTTTTGTTACATAATCGATGACACCTTCTGCGTTTCCGTGATCAGCGGTGATAGCCGTGACGCCCCCCACGCTTCTGTTCGCCTCAACTATTTTGCCAATACAGGTATCGGTCGTCTCGACGGCGGTGATTGTCGCCTGCATATTTCCGGTGTGGCCCACCATGTCGGGATTCGCAAAATTTACAAGACAAAAATCATATTTTTTCTTTTTGATTTGCTCAACAAGCTTGTCCGCTACTTCTGGCGCGCTCATCTCCGGTTTCATATCGTATGTTTTTACTTTTGGCGACTGAATGAGAATGCGATCCTCCCCTTCATACACAGCTTCTGAGCCCCCATTGAAGAAATAGGTGACATGCGCGTACTTTTCTGTTTCTGCAATGCGTAGTTGTTTGAGCCCTGCCTGTGATACGAGCCAGCCAAACGGATGCTTGATATTTTCCGGTTGGAACGCGACGCCTGATACGGGCATGTTCGCTTCGTATTCAGTCATTGTCACAAAGCAAAGATTTTTTGGAACGGTAGAGCGATCGAATTGAGTAAAATCTTTATCAACAAAACTCTTTGCGATTTGACGTGCGCGATCGGGACGAAAATTAAAAAAGATCACGGCGTCGTTGTCCCCAACCGTCGCAAGGGGATTTCCTTTTCGGTCAGTCAGTACGACCGGCTCAAGCATTTCATCGTCGAGATTGGCGTCATATGTTTTTTTGAGCGCGTCAAATGTATCGAGACTTTTTTCACCGACTCCTTGCGTGAGAAGATCGTAGAATTTTTTGGTTCTATCCCACGTGTTGTTTCTGTCCATCGCGTAGAAGCGGCCACACAGGGAGGCGAGTCCACCGGTCTTTAGCTTTTTCATTGTCTGGATAAGTCCTTTGAGTTCCTCGGCCGCGTCCTGTGGTGCGCTGTCACGACCGTCAGTAATAGCATGCACGAACACGTCTTTCACTTTTTGTTCTTTTGCAAGTTTGAGAAGGGCCTTGAGATGTTCAATGTGGCCGTGCACGCCGCCCTTGCTGGTAATGCCAAATAGGTGAAGCTTTGATTTATTTTTTCGTACGTGCTCGATACTCTTTAGAAACGCGTCGTTGGAAAAAAACGATCCATTGTCAATCGAGATATTAATGCGTGGCAAGTTTTGGTACAGCACAAGACCGGCACCAAGATTAAGATGTCCAACCTCGGAATTGCCAACCTCGCCCCATGGCAATCCAACAGAAACGCCTGAAGCGTCGAGCACGCCATTGGGATAATGCGCGACTAAATCATCGAGCACGGGCTTCTTCGCGAGAGTGATAGGATTTTTGTCTTGAATGGGGCTGACACCATACCCATCAATGACGATTAACACGAGCGGACGACGCATAAAATTGATAGGAAGCTCAAGAGTAAGTTGCCGTTAGTATACCACAATAATCCTCATTGACCAATACAAATCTCATGGTATACTCATGTTATTCTATTGCGTGCCCGAGTGGCGGAATTGGTAGACGCGCACGACTCAAAATCGTGTGGAGCAATTCATGTGGGTTCGATTCCCACCTCGGGCAAATGATGGCCGACCGATGAGCGGCCAGAGAGCGGAGTTCCCACCTCGGGCAATTTACATTAAGACAGCCGTAGGGCTGTTTTTATTTTATACACCACGACGTATTATAAATTTATGCTATACTTATAGGGTATTATTTTGATACTCATTTCCTATGTTGAAGCATAAAAGTTTTTTAAAAGGTTTTGCGCACACTTCTTTAATTGCGCTTGCAGGTATAGTTGGATTCACTTTTTTTTCAATGCAGGCGTTTGCCCAGGAGGTCAATCCCGG
>CAYJLM010000008.1:19600-21537 GCA_964370875.1 uncultured Gammaproteobacteria bacterium
CCAAGAGGGTCCCGGTCAGGGAGTTCCCGCGGCACATCTGCTTGAGGTTTTACAACAAAGCGGCATTAGTCCTGCTGGCGATGCGACGAAGTTTTCCGGCGTGGTAAAGATAGGCGGATTTTCAGAAAGTTTTAATGGCATGTTGCAGATGGGCGCATCCGCACTCGCATCGTCTGGCAACGTACAGACCGCGCAGGGAAATAGCGCACTCATTATCAATGTGCCCGTATATAGATCGGGTTATTATTTTCCCGGACTTGCATGGTCAACAAGCGGCAATAATCCCACCAAGCCGAAACTTGGAATATGGGGACAGATGACTGATACCGGCTCAAAACTATTTTTTGGAACTTCGAACGATTATTCAAAGGGAATTACAAATCAGGCGCTTACCATTGACCAGGGCGGTAATACCTATTACGCGGGCCACGCATTCCTTCAGAACTATAATGTTTACAATGTTAATGGTTTAACATTCAACGATCCCGGGCCAACCGAAGGCCTCCAGTGGAGTCAGACTTCTGCCGGGTGGACTATTGATGTCGCACCCTCAAGTCGGGCGACAAATGATGATGGTGATTTGTGGCTCCATGGCAGGGCAAACAGTATTCGACTCGATAGGCCACTTTACGTTCAAAATGGTATCACGAGTACGCCGACACTTTTTGTTGACACGCTGAATGGTAATGTTGCCATGGGGCTGGGTGCTTCCGGATACCTTTCAGTCAACGGCACAAATATAGTCGATAAGAACGGCAAATGGGTTGGCAGTCCAACAGGACTCCAGGGCCCGCAAGGTATTCAGGGCCAAAAAGGTGACACGGGTGCAACGGGATCTCAGGGACTGAAGGGTGATACCGGCTTGCAGGGCATTCAGGGATTAAAAGGCGCTACAGGCGCAACCGGACTGACCGGCCCTCAGGGTCCTACCGGTGCTACGGGGGCGAAAGGTGACACGGGTGATACTGGCGCAACGGGCTCTCAAGGGCCAAAGGGGCTTACCGGCGCAACGGGTGCGACAGGATCTGTGGGCCCACAAGGCGTTCAAGGATTGAAAGGCGCTACGGGAGCGACTGGTTTGACTGGTCCTCAAGGGGTACAGGGGCTTACTGGAGCAACAGGTCCCACTGGTCCGAAAGGAGCAACAGGTCCCACTGGTCCGAAAGGAGCAACAGGTGCAACTGGAGCAACGGGTCCGATAGGTCCAGTCGGTCCACAAGGTGTTCAGGGCACCAAGGGCGATAAGGGGGACAGGGGTAATACAGGCGCAACAGGAGCTAAAGGGAATACGGGGGCTACTGGAACAGTTGGGCCACAGGGCGTTCAGGGATTGACAGGTGCCACTGGAGCAAAAGGCGATAAAGGAGACAAGGGTGATACCGGCGCAAAAGGTGCTACCGGATCGAAAGGTGATAAAGGAGACAAGGGCGATCAAGGTTCGGCAGGTGTCGCGCCGTTTATCTTGAAAGCAAATAAAGATATATATTATACCGACGGGAAGGTTGGTATCGGGACAACAGATCCTTCGCAAAAACTCGAAGTACAAGGAACGGTATTGGTGGGCACCCCGAAAGGGTCACTTGATACGCGCCTGATTATTGGACGAGCTGACGGAGTAATGGATGGAATCGTTAAGGCAACAAATTATAATGCAAATTCATTGCCCGTGTATACCGCTCGCTCTTTATTTTTTAATGGTTCGGCGGGATCTCTTTACTCCGGATATCAAGCGTTAAATAATGTAAAGGTTTTTGATGTTGATTATTATGGTAATGGATTTTTTTCAGGAAAAGTTCAAATCAATGGCGCGATCGTCTCTCCGGAAGGTGTTCTGCGGGATGATGGAGGAGGATGGGTGAGAACGTATGGTCAAACGGGTTGGTATAGTCAGAGTTACGGCGGCGGTTGGTATATGACTGATTCGGACTGGATACGTT
>CAYJLM010000009.1:0-21394 GCA_964370875.1 uncultured Gammaproteobacteria bacterium
CGGTTGACCCGGATAAGAGTAGGTAATGCGGTCAAGAGTTATCATGGCATAAGAAAGCCGATGCCCGGATAGAGCATCGGCTTATTCGTATCAATTCAAATCCTCACACCTGGAAATTGACATCGAGCGTCCGCGCCGCCGTGCTTTCATCCAGCCGTCGAACCGGTGTGATATGCGGCGCCGAAGTCACCATTTCAGGATTGGTTTCCGCCTCCCGCGCGATCTGTTTCATGACTTCCGCGAAATCGTCAAGCGTCTCCCGGCTTTCGGTCTCGGTCGGCTCGATCATCATCGCTTCCGGCACGATCAGCGGGAAGTAGTTGGTCGGCGCATGCATGCCGAAATCCAGCAGGCGCTTGGAGATATCGGACGTCTTCACGCCGAGCTTCTTCTGGCGATTGCCGGAGATGACAAACTCGTGCATGCAGTGGGCATCGTACGGCAAATCGTAATCTTCGCGAATAATCTGTTTCAGATAATTAGCGTTGATCACGGCGTTCTCGGACGCCAGTCGCAGGCCATCGCCGCCCATCGTCTTGATATAGGCGTACGCCCGGACCATGTTGCCGAAATTGCCGTTGAACCCGTGCAGGCGGCCGATTGATTTCGGGCGATCGTAGTCGAAAAACAGCTTGCCGTGGTTGTCCTTGAGGAGCGTAGGCATCGGCAGATACTGCTCCAATTCCTTTTTCACGCCCACCGCCCCGGCCCCCGGCCGAGCCCCCACCCACCCCCCGCGGCCGGGGCACGGGGTGTTACCGCCTCTGCGCCCCCGGCCGGGACCGCCACCCTCTCCTCAGCCGCGGGACCGGCAGGCTCGACGGTGGCAGTTGGTGTGGCCTCGACGGGCCAGCCGCCGAACGCAGGCGGCTCCGGGGCCTCGCCGAAGGCTGGCGATGCACCACGCTCGCACCCGGCCTCGGCTGGCAGCGCCGGCGGCGGGCCGATCTCTGGGCGCGGTGCGCGAGCCGGCTTGCCGGGCGCGAGCTGTGGGCGGGCGGGCGCGGCGCCGTTGCCGTCGCCGAGCTGCGCCGCGGTGGTCGGGATGTGGCCCGACGCGACGAGTTGGCCGAAGTTCGTCTCGGGCAGTTCGAGCACCGGCACGATGTACTCGCGCGTCGGCTGGCCCGGGATCTTGCGGCGGCGCTGATCGATGCGCAGCCGGGCCGGGAGCATGATCCCGCGGGCGGTGGCCATCGACGCGATCTCGGCCATTCCGGCAAGCTCGACCGCCGCGTAGTAGCCGTGGCTCTCCAGCCGCCAGCGCCCGAAGTCGGGCAGCCGTGACAGGATGACCCACAGGCGCGTCGTCGGCTTGCAGGCGCCACCCTTCGCCGCGAGCGCGATCCGCTCGTCGGTGTCGGCCGGGCACGCGCAGGCGTCGCCCGTCTCCTGAGTCAGGCCATCGCAGCGTCGCTGGCAGCCGCCGCCGCTCCACAGTTCGTACGCCTGTTTGACGGCATCCCCGGGCGGCACCAGCACGTCGAGGTACTCACTCTCGATCGTGATCTGCCATTCAGGCCCGGCGGGGCCCTGCCACGGCGTGACTTTGCCGCCGTAGACCTGCGCGGTAACCTCGATGTACTGGCGCGAGGCGCTCGTCAGGCGGAACGTCTTGAGCTTCCGGGGCTCGCCCCTGGGGCCCTTCTCGCCGAGTCTGATGCGGCCAAGTTCTCTCAATTGCCGCTGGATGGTGGCGATCCTCGTGATGGTCGTCATGCCGTCTCCTGGTCGATCGTGGCCGGGTACAGGGCCGCCAGCGCGACCGGGTTGGTGATCGGCTGGGACAGGACGCCCTTGCTGGTGGTCTCCATCCAGCGCATGACCTCGCGGCACTGGCGGAACGCGTCCCACGGGCTCTGGCGGTAGGGGACCGCCAGAGGATCGGTGTCCGCGATGTCGACAGGGATCAGCGAGTAGCCGCGATCGCCGGGCACCGCGGGGTCGTACTCGCGCAGGTGGAGCGCGGCCGCGCCGTCGACCGGCAGCATCGGGACCGACGTCCCGTCGTCGAGCAGGATCGCCTCGGCGTGCGCGTACGCGGCGAGCTGCAACGCGACGTCGGCGTAGATGTCCTTGCCCGTCTTGTAATCGACCAGGAGCCGCCGGCCGCCGACGGTGATGATCGCGTCGGGTGGGCCTTCTTGCCGGCCGCCGATCGTCATGATCGCGTCGAGCGTGCCGGCATAGCTCTCGCGGGTGTTGTAGACCGTCGCCTCCGTCAACTCGAAGATCGGATCGAAGTCGTCGAGGAAGTGCCGGAAGGACTGGACGAACGGCGCGATCGTCAGCGGCGGCTCCGGCCGCGGGGTGCCCAGGACGTACGCCTCGGCCTCGGTGTGGACCGCGGAGCCGAGGTTCATCTTCCGCTGGCTCTCGCGCCATGGCGCGCCCTTCAGCCAGTCCACGGCCGCCGCCACGGCGTCGGGGTCGGATACGACGTGCCCGTACGTGTCGCCATCGCCATCTCGCCGCAGCCGGACCGCTTCGAGCATCGCGCCGATCGCGCGCCAGTTCGCGACCGCGTACTCGGCGATCGTCCGTGACTGCCAGCCCGCGATGGCGGGCTTGGGAAGGCCGTTGCCGATGATGCTGGTGACGCTCCAAAGGCTCTGGCCGTTGATCGTATAGATGCGCCCGCGGTTGACAGTGCGCGCGGCCTTCGGGCTGCCCATCACCGGTCTCCGCCCGATGCCCGCCGCTCCAACTCCGTGACGTCCGCAAGCTGCTCTGCGTCCATGGTCCTGCGCTTCAGGTCCCACGCGGCATCGACCGCCTCGGCCTCGGCGTCGGCGACGTACTGCAACTCGGCCCCGACCGCCTCCCGGACGATCCGCCGGCAGTCGTCGCAGAGCGGTGCCTCCCGGTCGCGCTCGACCCGGACCGTCCAGCGGACGCGATCGCAGATCGAGCGGAACAGGTAGCCGCCCGTCCGCCACGCGTGCTGCTCGCCCCCGAACGGCGTCCACCAGTCGAAGATCGGCTCGCCCGCGGCGATGGGCATGCGGTCCCGTTGGGCGGTCATGCGAGCACCCGGTCGTAATGGCTGATGTCGACCGATGACGGGATGCCGCGCTCCCGCTCATCACCCCATGCGCGCTCCTGCGCCAGGATGAAGACGCCCCAGTCACCTGCGGCACGCGTGCGCATCGCCCCTGCGCCTCGCAGCGCCTCAGCCCAGCGCGGGCCGTCCCGACGCTCCGCCGTCAGCGGATCGTTGCCACAGGTAGCCCACGGGGCCGACGTGTCAGGGCAGCGGATGTACCGCTCCTCGACCATCGGGTCGCCGGCCTGGACGACTTCGACGACGCGTTGCCCGCAGTCGCCACAGCGCACCCGGATGGTGGTCATGCCATCGCCCGCAGTCGGTCGGCGACCGCACCGAGCGCGTCGACCGGGTTGCGCCGGATGGCCTCGACCGGCGTGCGGAAGCGGCGGCCGCCGAGCAGCGTGACCGTCACGCGCCAGCCGTCGGTCTCCCGCACGATCGACGGGCCGTGGGCGCCCGCCGGCACGATCGCCAGCAGGTCCAGCAGAGCGTTGCCCATGTCGAGCGCCGTCCAGCCGGGCGAGGGGCGGTCGCCGGCCGGTCCCGCCGGTAGCGGGGTGCACGACGCGGCAACCCAGCCTGCCGGGGGCGCCTGCCACTCGACGCTCGCCTTGTGTTCGGGCAGGCCGCAGTAGGCGTGGACCGTGCCGTCCGAGGCGACGTACGACCGGATACCGACGGTGCGCTCGCAGCGCACCGGCTCGTCGGCCGGGAAGCCGTCGCGGTTGACGAGACGCCGGCCAGTGCGTGCCTCGCAAGTGGTGGTGGTGGCGATGGTGGCGATGGTGGTGGTCACTGGTAAGCTCCTCGTGTTCTCAGGTTTCGACCGCCGGCGGGGCTCCGATCCCACCGGCGGTCTTTGCGTTCTCAGCGCCTCTCGGCGCCCACCCGGGCCATCGGCCCTCGCTCCGCCACACGGGATGACGGGCTGTCGACCGACCGCCACCGGAGCGCCCGAAACGGGCCGCCATTCGCCGTACTCACGGCGCGCCCAGGCGCTCCGGTGGGAGTCGGGCTGAGGTCTTCGATCAGGCGGTCGCAGCGCGAACACCGCGGCCGAGACCAGTACGCGCGGGGACGCGCGCCGGGGTAGTCGCTGACGTAGAGCAGCCGGACCGACGTCGTGCCGGGGTGTCCGCCGGGCGCCAGCCAGCAAACAAATTCCGGATTCAGGACCAAGAGGACGTACGCCGCGAGAGCGGCAATGGCCAGGTCCATCACGCGGCGCTCCGCGCCCGGGTGGCATCACAGGTGCGGCAGCGGCGATGCTGCCCTCGGACGTAGGCCGGATAGGGATGGCCGGCCGGGCACTGAGTTCGCGCGGCCCGACCTCCGCGGATCGTGTTCTCGCCGATCGTCACGGGCTCCAGGTGAGCGGGATTGCAGCACGGCGGGTTCCCGCACAGGTGGTCGAGCACCAGCCCGGCGGAGATCGGGCCACGGGTCAGCTCGAAGGCAACCCGATGGGCGTTGACGTACGTCGCCGCGTCGCGACCGCCCCCCCGGTACAGGTGCCCGTGTCCGAAGCCGGAGCGCGAGCCGAGCCAGGGCCAGCACTCACCGGGCCCGCGAACGTCTACCTTCGGCCAGAAGCGCTCGGCCAGGCTGGTGACGGGCGCCCGGCGAAGGCGGCCGCGGCAGGCGTGCGAGCAGACGACGCGCACCCGACCGCGCGTTCCGGTCGGATCGAACGCGGCACCGCAGCCGCGGCACTCCGCGATCGCGAGGTCCATCACCGCACGACTTCCGAAAGGCCGATCAGGCCGAGCGCAATCACGGCCCACACGAGGGCGGCGGCCACGAGGGCGGAAGCCCACGCCCGGCGGGTCACGATGACGCTCCCGCCCACGCCACGTAGGCGGCCCCTCGCGCCGCCTGGTAGCGCTCGCGGGCCTCGTGCCGTTCGGCCGGCGGGCGATTGAGCGTCCAGCGGAAGGCCCGCCACGAGGCCATCAGCTCCGCGCGGCACTCCATCGGCAGCGCGTACCAGTCGCCGGCGCAGGCGAACGTCTGGGCGCTCACGGGACGGGTGCAGCCCTGCCGGGCGCACACCTGCGGCGTCTGCCGGAGCATGCGGGCGCTCACTTGGACAACCGCCAACTCACTACGCGCCCGTTCTCGACCCACATGCGCCCGGTGTCCCGTGTGTGAATGGCGCACAGGGCGAAGGCATCGCGGGGGCGCCAGACCACGGCCCGGCGATAGCAGCGCCGAGCCTCACACAGGCCATCGTCAATCGGTTCCCAGCCCGGTTCCTCCTCGATGCGCCACGTCTCGCCCACTCGTGTCCAGTCGGGCACTGGCAAACGGACGACCATGCGGGCGCTCACGCCGCCCGCCTCGCGACCGCGGCCGGCGGCTCAGGCTCGGCCAGCCCGGCGAGTCGCCACGCCACGGCGATCACAGCGCGATCTCCGGCTCGGCGACGGGGATGACGATCTCGGCCGGCCTTCCATCCTGCCGAAGGGCGGCCAAAATCTGCTGAGCCTCAGCGGGCGTCGGTGTGACGCCCCGCTCGATGATGGACAGCCGGCCGCGGTTGATGCCCGTGCGGCGCTCCAGCTCCCGGATCGTCAGCCCTGCTGCGAGCCGCAACTGGCGGATCGGTGTCTGTACCGCGTCTCCCATGCCGCGCACGATAGCACACGGTTATACCTTGTCAAGGGCCAATCTGGCGATACCCGTAGACACGAAAAGAGCCCGCCGTGCCGGCGGGAGGGGGTCCGGGGCAGGGCGGGCTCTGTTGCGCCGAAGGGGATGGAGACCGGCGCGGGCAGAAGCTAGCTCGGCACGAACTCCTCCGTGTCGTCGACGCGCTCCCAGTGCAGGGCCGCGTCCCCGATCGTGATGACGCGCGACAGGATCGACAGGTCGATCTCGCTCATGAACGCCCGCCCCACGCTCGCCTCTACGCGGTCGTCCACGTCGACGTCGAGCATCTCGGGGAATCGATTGAGCCACCGCAGCTGCGGCCGCGCGCGGGCGATCGAGTGCCGGGATTGGAGCAGGTCCGCGATGTCCTGGGCGGAGCTGTCGGTCCCGAGCGGCGGGTTGATCGTCTCGGCAGCGTGGCTCAGGACGTTGATCTTGCCGTTTCGATCGACCAGCGCCTGGTCGGACGTCGAGCGGACCAGGCCACCGAAGGCCGTCGCGGTCGCGCTGCCGGGGCTGTAGCCGCTCGTGGCCGGCGACACGACGACGTGCTGCCAGACGCGGCTCCGCTGGAACTGCAGCCCGGTGACGTCGACGAACAGATCGTCGAGGGTGTGCGCGACCGCCTGCGCCGCGAGGCTCTGGCGGGCCCGGGTCACGACCTCGTAGTAGGGGTGGTTCATGGTCGCGCGGATCCAGTGCCGCGCGAGCGACTGGTTCAGGTCGTTGAGGATCCCCAGCGCCGAACTGTTGCCGGCCGTGAGGGCGGGCAGGATGTCCGTGTCGTCGATGTCGAGCGCCGTGGCCTCGGGCACCAGGTAGTCCTGGATGCGGCTGCCGATCGTCAGACTCTCGTCATCGACCCGGAACGTGACGGCGGCGCCCGTTGAGGCGAGCCAGCAGGTGACCGTCGCGTCCGCGACGAGGTTGGTCTCGGTGCCGGCCAGCGCGATCGGGAAGCGCTGCGGGGTGGTCGTGAGGGTGACGGTCCGCGACGCGGCCTCCGGGGTGGAGTCCGCCCCGAACGGATCGGCGATCCCGACGGTGAGCTCGCCCGTGCCGCTCGGGGCCCACAGCCACGGCGTGAAGACGTAGGTCACGCCGTTGATCTGGTGGACCAGCGTCTCGACCGCCACGCCCGAGCCGGCGATGGCCTCCGTCGTGACCTCGGTGCAGGTCCGGTGACTGACGCCGTCGGTCGCCGTGGTGATCGTGGCGGCCTCGGTGAGGTTGGCCGGGCTGTTGATCCCGGTGCGCGCGTACTCGTGCGAGCCGGGCGAGACCATGATCCCGGAGATCGTGAGCGGCTCGCCGGTGCCGGCGACGCCGACGATTCCGAGAACCGGGCTGGCCTGGTTCGCGGCCGGCGTCCACGACACGCCGTACGACGCGTTCGCGATATCGGAGACCTGCACGGAATCGTTGTCGCCCGAGACGCCGAGCTTCAGGCTCCACGTATTGCCGACGCCAGCAGTGACGAAGATCCGAGCGCGGTAGGTCCGGCCAGCCACAGCAGGCTCGGGCAGCGCGAACCACATTCCCTCGCCGGCGGGAGTCGCGGTCGGGTTGAGTTCGAAGGCGGTCGCGAAGGCCGGGGCGTTGCCGCCGCCGCCGTAGTAGCTGCCGGCCGTGACGCGCGTGATCGTGGCGCCGACGTCGGTGACGGGCCACGAGACGGTGGCATTCCAGCCCGCCGTGTTCGTGGCGGCCTCGGGATTGGTGACCCAGTTGTACCAGCCGTGCTGCCAGATCGGCGAGACCTCGGGCGCCTGCGCGCCGCCCTCCCAGAGGTAGTTCTTGAGGCGCCCGACGGGTGAGCCGTAGCCCACGTAATCGGGCTGCCCGACGCCATCGGTGACCATGATGTCGTCGACGATCGCGCCCTTGGCTCCGGCCCCTGATGTCGGGTCGAAGTCGATGTAGGGCGTGCCGGCGACGTCGGCGAGCCACGGCACGCTGTACGTCTGGTAGCTCGACGTCAGCGCCGGCAGGCCGCCGTCGCCCGTCGCCACGCTGGCGTTGCCGGTCCCGTCGGTGACCCCGAACGTGATCCCGAGGGAATCCGCGGCCCCGCGCAGCTTGGCCTTGAACCGCAGCAGGTAGTAGCGCCCCGCGCTCAGGGTCGGGTAGGGGACGTCGCTCGAATTGACGTTGTACCGCGCCCGGCCGTTGCCGGGGATGTCGTAGTTGCTGCCCCCGGCCGCGCCCCCGCCGAACGTCCAGCCGTTGGTGGTGCCGTCGCCGAACATGATGAGATTGGAGTAGGCGCCGGTGTTCGCCCGGTGCGCCGCGTCGAGCGCGTAGTAGCGCGCCCGGTGGTGGATGGTCGCAGCGAGCGCGACGTCGATGGGGACCGACAGCTCCGCGAACGCGTCCTTCGCAAAGATCTCGGCGGTGCCCGGGCGCGCCGGGTGCAGGTTCGGTTCGTCGACCTGGCCTGTGAAGAGCGGGTAGTCCACGTCCTGGTAGGTCGCGTAGGCGTGCGTCAGCGCGCCCGGCTGGAGCATCTGCCACGTCGGGGCGTTGGTGTACTCGTTGAGCGTGGAGCCGCGGTTGACCTGCAGCCCGGCGACATGGAACACGGCGGCGCCCGACAATGGCTGCGTCTTGACCTCGATGGTGATGGACGTCCGGTCCGCGACGGGCGTCAGGGTGACCGGGCCGTACTGCGCCCAGTCGCCGGTGACCGCGAAGTCGAGATCGACGTCCGTCGTGCCATCGCGGAGCCGCAGCCGCATTGCGGTGACGCCCGAGATGTTCTTGATGTAGATCCCGAAGCTGACCGGAACGCCGGCGCGAAACCGTCCGTTGGCCTCGATCACCTGTGAGACCCCGTCGTTGGACCCGGCCGCGGTGGCCTTGATCGAACGCGTGGAGCCGAGGCCGGATGGCGCATCCTCGACCCACGCCATCGCGCCGGCACTGACGACGGCCCAGCCGTCGAGGCCGTGCTCCGTGCTCGGGTTGACCGCGAGGTTGCGTTCGGGCGAGAAGTAGCCGTCGTCGTTGCGCAGCAGCAGCGCCAGCGTCCCGACACGCTCGCCCGTCCGGTCCTGGTTGCGCCCGCCCGACACGACGGCGCGACGCACCTTCGTGGTCGAGATCGAGTCGATCGACGCCCCGAGCTCGCCGAGTGCCCACGCGCTGTAGGCGATCGAGACCTCGGCATCGGTCAGCGCCCGGTTCCAGACGGCCACCTCGTCCACGATCCCGTTGAGGAAGTTGGTGGACCCGTCGCGACCGATCTCCAGCGCGGTCGCCGTGTCGGTGATCGTCTGGTTGATGACGGTGCCTGTGACCTCCAACCCGGCGATGAACAGACGCGAGGTGGTGGTGGACTTCGTGACGATCAGGAGCTGGCGCGTGGTGTCGAGCGTGGACGTGCTCGCGACGATGTCTGCCGTGCCCTGTTTGGCGAGCACCAGCTGGTTCGAGGCGTTGACGTAGATCTCGACGCCGCCGGTGCCCTTCGCGGCCAGCGTCTGGCGGATGCCCAGCGCATTCAGCCGGATCGAGAAGAGGTAGGTGAACGTGTCGCCGTGGTCGAGCGTCGCGGCATCGGGGACGCTCCCGTACGACGCCGAGCCGTCGAGCCGGACCGCCGCGTCGAAGGCCTTGTCCTCGGTGACGAGGCTGTCCTGCCCGAGCGTCGGCCCGTTGACCCACGTCATGTCGTTGCGGCCCGCGTAGTCGAACGCGACGGCGCCCGTTGTCTCCTTGCAGCGCCACCAGGAGGTCGGCGCGAGCGTGTTCATGTAGTCGAAGAACGACGGCTTGCGGGCGAAGTTCACGCGGATGACAGGGACCGGCGTGTCCGTCGACAGGGCAGCGGCAGCCTCGGCCTGCGGGATACGCCCGATGTGCGGCCGGGCCGGAAAGGCCCGACCCAGGCGCGCCATCTAGCTCACCAGCTCGCGGCGCGAGAGGCTGCCGCCGACCCTGCGACCAGTGGCGCGGGCCCATGGGTCGCAGCCACGGCGGTCTGCACCACGGCGACGCTGACCCCGGCCGAGTTGCCGACCGTCGAAGCCGTAGCCGTGACAGCTCCGGTCGCCCCGGCCGCGAGCGCCTTGTAGGCGATCTCGATCGCACCGTTGCGCCCCGTCGTCACGTTCGTGGAGCTGTCGTCTTCCTGCTCGGTGTAGCCCGCCGGCGCCGTCCATGTGACGACGACGCCGTCCGTGCCGCCGCGTTGCCCGGCGAACGTGATGTGCAGGCCGGTATCGGAGAGCGTGACGGTGGGGCACTGGACGTCGGACCGCGCCGCGAGCCCGTTGGCATCCTCCGCGCTCGCGTCCACCACGGCCGTCGAGCCGGTGATCCGGACGATGCCGCCGGCCGAGCGGCCGGATGATGTCGTGACCACGTAGTTCGCCGGCTCCGAGGATGCGACGCGCGAGTAGACCGCCAGCACGAAGTTGGTCGTGACGCCGGAGACCACCTTGTGGACCTGGGTCCAGCCCGCCGGCGTGGTCACGTCGGCCAGCGTGCCGGCCGTTGCGATCCCCATCAGCATGAACTCGCCGTCGGCGATGCTGGCCGGCACCGTGACGGTGATCGTGGTGGCGTTGGCGTCGGCCGTGTTGGCGCTGGTGCTGGACGCGATCGCGACGGCCATCTCAGCAGATCCACCAGAACAGTGGGCACCACCACGGCTGCGGCGTGGGGCCGGGCGTGGGCGCCGGCGTTGGGGCAGGGCTGGGCGTCGGGGTCGGGAGTGGTGTAGGTGACGCGGATGGGCTCGGCGACGGGCTGGCGGGCGTCTGAGGCGGGCTGGGCGCGCACGATGTGTTGTCAGCGACCGTGTAGGCGCCGTTGTCGGAGCCGAGGTAGACGTCCACCACGTTGGCGCAGAAGTCGTTGCCCGTGACCGTGGCCCGGTCCACCTGCGCCAGCGTGACGCCGCGCTCGTTGTCGTGGATGCGGTTGTCGCTGATCGTGACGTCCTGCGGCCGGGCACCCGAGCCGCCGTTGTCATGGATGACGATCCCGGCGCCCTGCGAGCCGGAGCAGTCGGAGGCCGACCCGTCGCAGGGGTGGTAGCCGCCGACGTCGTTGCCCGTTATCAACGTCGGCCCCAGCGTCCCTTTGATATCGACGGCGTTCTCGCCGCCTGTCAAAGGTGCCGTGAATACCGAGTCCCGGATGACGAGGCTGGTAACGCTGGGGCCTGAGTCGCCGGCTTGCACGCCGTCCGCGGAGATGTCCTCGAACGTGGACATTTCGATGGTCACCCCGTCTGCGACGCCCGCGCCTCGGATCGCGATGGCGTGGACACCCTGCCCGGGGACCCCGGTGTGGATGTCGGCGAAGGTGGAGCCGGTGATGAGGACGTTCCGCGCCGCGACGATGACGATCGCGGGCTGCGTATCGGCCGAGCGGGCTGAGCCCGTGAAGGTGCAGCCGCGGATCACCTTGCGGATCGCCGGGTCGCCCATCCGCGCGTCTTTCGACGCGTCGAGCTTGTATACCGCCTTCGTCCAGCCGGTCCACGTCTGGCCGTCGCACAGCACGAGGTCCGTGGTGGCCAGCGCGGTGCCGATGCTCCACGCGAGCGCGACAGGGAGCAGGAGCGGGACCGCTAGGAGCAGCGCCAGCCGGCGCATCAGGCCCGCTTGAAGGTGAGCGTCGCCCGGACGTTGACGATCGCCGGTGCCGTGCAGCGGATCGCGAACCCCTCGGACACGGCGCAGTCGGGTTCGGTCCCGAGCGGGACGGGGTCCTTGTAGCCCGTCTGCGGGTGCACGAGGAACTCCTCCAGCGCGGTCAGGGCGGTCGGCTCGGCGGTCCAGTTCGACCCCGCGGTGCCACTGAAGGCGAGGACGCGCCCCGATCGCTGGGCCGGGGTGCGCGACGTGCTGTTGGTGCCCGGCGAGTTGGTCGCCCAGGTGCAGTAGCAGACCTCGACGAGGACCGGCACGGCCGCCGCTGTCGCCCCGTCGAAGGCCAGCTCGACCTTGACGAGCGAGAGCCCGTGGTTGGCGTGCGACTTCACGCCGAGGATCGTCTTGGCCGTTGCGGCGGCCAGCGCGACCGCGGCGCTGGTGCCGACCGAGTAGAGCGCGTCAGCCATGGTTGGTCTCCTGTCAGCTGCCAGCGATGGGATGGATATGTGACGTCCCGGACGTCGCGCCGCCGGTGACGATGCCCTGGTCTGCAGCCGCCCGCTGAATAGCCGGCAGCAGCGCCGTGCCGATCTGGTAGGCGAGGTCGCCATGCGGGTCGACGATGCCGCCCTCGACGAACACCTTCAGGTCGACCTGGATGATCGTGTTGCCGCCGGCAGACCCCGCGGCGGGCACGCTGGCCCAGTCGCCCGACCCGGAGTTCGACGGGCGAGCCATCGTCGTCGTGGGCTCAGGAGCAGCCGCGGCGTCGTCCGGGATCCAATTCCACACGCCGGGCGAGGGATTCTCGTAGTGGCCGCCCGTGGGCCGGGCCTCTTCGGTCCGGATGAAGTCCTGAGCGGCGCCCAGGCCGCCCTGCGTAAACGCCTCTTCCCACGATGAGAAGCCCGCGGACAGCGCGCCCAGCTCGCTGGCGAGCTTGGCCTGGGCAGTGCCGACCCCCTTGGCGAACCACTCGGCCCACGTCTCCCCCGTCCGGTAGCCCCACTTGTCGATATCGTGCAGCGGCGACTCGGGCCCGGGCGGCGAGTACGCGGCCATTACACGCTTGGCGCCAGAGAGCGCCTTCACGGCCCCGAGCCGGATCGCCTCTTCGCTGCGCCCCAGGTAATCGGCGTATGCCGCTCCGGTCCGGGTCGCCCACGTCTGAGCCTCGCCGACCGTCTCGCGCAGCTCAGCAATGACGGCCTCGCGCGACGCCTCGGCCGCCTTCCGTGCCGCCTCACGCTGATCGTCGAGCGCCTCGGGCAGCGCCTTGCCAGTCGCCAGCGCGAAGTCGATCGTGTCGTGTTCGAGGATCGCGAGCTCGTCCTTCATCTGCTTGGTGTAGAGCTGGGCGGCAGCCCGGACGTTGGGCGACTCGCTGTTGAGGTCCGGCGCGACGCGCTCGATCTCGTCGCGCAGGAGTTCCATCCGATCGCTGATATCGATCGGGTCCTTGAGCGCCTTCGCGTACGCCTTTGCCGCGGCCGCCGTGGGGTTCGACATGTCGACGATCGACTGGAGGACCGAATTGAGGTCCCCCTCGACGTCCAGCCGCACGGTCTCGCTCGCGTCGCTGATCGGGTACAACGCGGCGCCGAACGCCTGCGCATCGGTGCGGAGCTGATCGACAGCAGCGCCGGGCTCCTGCGCGATCTCCCGGATTGCAAGCGCGATCGGGTGCAGCGAGAGCAGCAGGTCATCCATCGCATCGCCGAGCTCGCCCATCGCCTGCGGCACCGGTGTGGTGGCCAATCCGTGCAGCGAGAGCAGGAGATCGTCGGCCGCATCCCCGGTCGCGCCGAACGCGAGCGGCGGCTTGAGGGCCTCCAGCTTGGCCCACGTCTCGGCAGCGTCCACGCCGCGCTGCTCAAGGGCCCCGAGGCGTTCGGCCAGGTCCTCCGCGTCCTTCTTGATCTTGTCGGCGTGGGTCCACGGCAGGAAGTCCTGGCCGGCGTCGGCCACCGCCCCGATCGCGTCCGCGAGCCGGCCGAGCGGCGTGAGGATCTCGCCGACCGTGGTGCCGATCGCGATGATCGCCGGGATGGCCGTGTCGGTGATGAACCCCACGAACCCCGTCATGACCGGCAGCAGGATCTGGCCGAACGACGCCGAGAGGTCCGCCAGCTTCGCGTCGAGGATCCGCGATTTGTTGGCCAGCCCGTCGCTCGTCTTGGCGAAGTCGCCCTGCGCGGTCTTCGTCTGTTCGAGGATCAGCGCGTAGCGCGCCTGCACCTTGACGCCTTCGCTCAACTCCTGGTTGGCACCGACCAGCCCCAGTTCGACCGCCTTGGCCTTGACGGCCGTCTCGGTGAGCAGGACGCCGACCGTGCGCAGCGGCTCGGCCTGGCCGATCAGTCCCGAGCGCAGCTTTTCGAGCGCGACGTCCACTGGAATGTTGTTGAACGACGCGAGGTCCGACGCCAGCTCGACGATGTTGCCGGACATCTCCAGCACGGCATCCTTGCCGAGGTCCATCGTCGTGAACAGGTTGCCGAGCGTGGCCCGCGCCTCGATCGCCTGCGTCTTGCTCTGGCCGAACGCCTCGGCCGCGGCGTCGCCCCACGCCTCGACCTCGGCCGCGCTGTCGCCGAAGATCACCTTCGACTTGCTCAGCGTCTCGTTGAGGTCCGACGCCGCGCCGATCGAGTCGCCGATGGCGTCCGCCACCATCTCGACGCCTCGCTGGAGGTTGGCCAGCGCGAACATCGTCGCGCCAGCGGCCGCGCCCGTGATGAGCCCCTGCGCGCCTTCGGCCCGGACCTCGGAGAACTTCCGCCGCAGCCGCTCCAGGCCACTCTCCGCCTGCGACGTGTCGGCGTGGACGTCGGCCGTCGCCGTGGTCTCGTCGATCGCGTCCAGCTCCCGGTCGACGCCCGCGATCCGGCTCCGCGCCTCGCTATCGTCGGCCCCGAGCGCTGCCTCGGCCGAGGTCGAGTCGAAGCGGTCGATGGACTGGCCGGCGCCCGCCATCTTGCGCTGGAATTCGGTGTCCTCAGCGCCGATGGTCGCGTAGAGGCGGGCGACCTCGCTCACGTCAGCGGCCCCGCCGTCGCGGTCGCATTGCGGCCCGTGCCGCGGCAACGCGCTGGAAGTGAACAGCGTTGCGGATCATGAAGCGCTCTCGGGCGCGCCACTGCTCGAACTCGAAGTCGGTCATGCGGTCGCGCAGCTCGCCGACGGTCATCCCGAGCCGCTCCGCCAGGTCGAACTCGTCGAGCAGCTCGCCATGGTCACGCCCCGCCAGACTCCGGTCGAAAGTCGGCCTCCAGCCTCGCCCGCACCTCCGGCGTCTGGGCGTTGTGCGCGGCGATCAGCTCCAACAGTTGCGTGATGCCGTCGGCACGGCCCTCGCGCAGCAGCTCGACGTCCTCTTCCGAGAGGACGGGATCGACCACGGCGCGGGCGATGAGCAGGCCGTCGAGCAGGCCGATGTCGAGTTCGCCGTCGCGCCTCGCGGCCTGCCGGATCTCGTACTGGTCGCGCCGCGTCAACTGGCGCATGCGGACCGAGATGCCGAGCAGCGGCACCTCGACGGTCGCCTCGTGCGACGCGAGGGCCGAGAACAGTTCGTCGCGCGTCGCGATCCGGAATGGGTGTTCCTGCGGGTCCTTGCTGGCCATGGTGTGTTTCCTCCGAGCTGGGTCCCGGGAGCCGGCGCCAGCTCGGACGCCGGCCCCCGAGATGAGGGATGGGGTGGCGACTACGGGGTCACGTCGCGCGTGACGGCACCGCTGATCTGGAGGGTGGCGGTCCATCCGGTTGGCGCATCGACCGGGCCGGTGGTGGAGTAGCTCGTGACGATGCACTCGAACTGGAAGACCGGCGTCGTGGCGCCCGCCGTGCCGCCGGCGGGGCCGAATTCCACCGAGCTCGTCGTCGCCTTGCCGATGTTCCCGTCGAGCACGACGTCGGCGGTGGGGTCCCACGGGCCGCCGACCGTGACGGTCCCGTCGGTCAGGCCGGGGATGAACGCCTTGGCCGCAGCGGCGAGGACCGTGACGTCGTACGCGCCCTGTCCCCGATTGAGCGCAACGCTGTTCACGTAGGCGCTGATGTCGGTCAGCGTGCCGCCCGAGTTGTCGAGCTTAAATGAGCCTGCCGCTCCCTTGCCGAATGCCATCTGCCTGCTCCCTGCGAGTCGGGGGCCCGGCTCCGGTCGTCACTCGCACTCCGACCGGTCGGGATCGTCTGGTGTCTACCGCCGGGCGAACCCCGACACGAACGTCACGCTCGTGAACGTCCCGCTTGCGACCTGGCTGCGCAGGTACTGGTTGACTGTCGTGCCGGCGGCGACGAGCACGCGCTCGTAATCGCGGGCCGCATCGATCGCGGTGAAGGTCACGAGGTCCGCCCACACCGCGTCGTCGGTCGAGTGCTGGATCTTGATCACGACCGATGTCCCGGTGAACGCCGTTGCCTGAATGAACGCCACGCCGCCGTTCGTGCTCCCGGCGGCGTTGTTGACGCTCGCGCTGTTGACCGGTGACGTCGTCTCCGCGCCGAGTGCGTGGAGGCTCACGACGCCGTCGAGACCGCCGTCCGACTGGACGGCCGCACTGACCGTGACCGCGCCATCGACGGGGTTGCTGACCTGGTAGTTGGACTCGACCGACGCGCAGCCGCGGCCGCGCGCGCCGATCGCCGCGCCCGCCGGGAACACGAGCCACTGGCCATCGCTCGCGGCGCCGATGGCCGCGCTGAGCACCTGGTCGACGAGGTCCGCCCCGCCGTCGAAGAACCCGTCGGCCGTGATCTGCCCGTCGGTCAGGCCGGGGATGAACGCCTTGCCGGTCGCCCCGAACGTGGTGACGTCGTACGCGCCCTGGGCGTTGGTGAATCCGAGGCTGGCGAAGTAGGCCGTCAGGTCATAGCCCGAGACATAGACCTTGGCCGATGCTCCCGAACCGAAGCTCATGTCTTATACTCCGGTCTATGCATTGCATGTGTGGCTGTGGCGAGCCGGTCGTTCACCCCGACGCAACGTTCATCCGTGGCCACTGGTCGCGCACTCCTGCGGCGAAAGATCTGCGCGCGTCGAGGCTGCTGCGCATCCCGCAGCCGAACCCCGTTGGCCTCTGCATGTGTGGCTGTGGCGAGCGGACGCGGCTCGCCACCTTCACGAGTCGCCACAGAGGGAACGCGGCCGGCCAACCGCAGCGGTTCATTCGCGGGCACTTCGCCCGGACGGAGGTCGCGCGGGTCGGCTATGACGAACGCCGGATGCGCCTGCCGCCCCCCAACGCCTCGGGGCTGTGCCAATGCGGTTGCGGAACGCCCACGCCCATCGCAAAGGTGACGAGTCGACGCGATGGGACCGCTGCGGGTGAACCGCGGCGCTTCGTCAAGGGCCACTCCCCGCGCGGTCGGCGCTACCCCAACCGCCCCGGCTGGATGCGGACCGACCAGGGCTACGTGCTGCTCTATCTGCCCGACCACCCGCGGGCCAGGAAGGGCGGCTACGTGGCCGAGCATCGCTACGTCTGGGAGCAGACGAACGGGCGTGCTCTCGAACGGAACGAGGCCGTCCACCACATCAACGGGGTCAAGGACGACAACCGCCCCGAGAACCTCGTCGCACTGACGCACGGGCAGCACAGTTCCCTGCACGGACCGTTGCGCTACCACAACCCCGACAACGCCCGGGAGGCCGGCCGGAAGGGCGCGGCGGCGCGCTGGGGCAAGCGCGAGGGTCATTGACCCTCTCCCTTCGCACCCTTCGCGGGTCGGGCCGGCTCGGGCACCGGCTCGATGATCCGCTGCTTCACGAGCCAGCCGATGGACTTGGCCGGGATGTCGTCGACGATCGCGCCCGGCTCTGCCCGCTTGCGATCCTCGTCGTACGTGATGCCCACCAGCACGCGGTATCTCTGCTTGTCGCTCACGCCTGCACCTCCACCCCGTAGTAGGCGCCCCGGATCTGGTAGACCACGCCGCCCGGTACCTCGTCGACGAGGTCGCTCACGCGGCGCTCCCGCCGGCATTCGAGGAACGCCGTGGCGCCCGTGACGGTGAGCGTCTGGTCATCGAGCACGGCGTCCGCGGCCGCGAGCAGGTCCTCGGCGACCGACCCGTCGAAGCCGTCGTCAACGGCCTGCAGCAGGTAGCGGTAGCGCACGATCCGCGGCGAGCCGAAGGTGCGCTGGTCGGGCGGCCCGTCGGCGCGCCGGAAGCGCAGGAAGGGCGTCGCGGTGCCCTGCGGCGCGCGGCCGCTGTGGATGCCGCCCGTGGCGATGCTGGTGACGCCCGACACGTCGAGCGCGCTGTAGAGCGCTGCGTCCACGTTGCCCTCGTCGAGGCTCACCGGACGCTCTCCCCGAGGCGCGTGACGGCCTCGTGGAAGAGGGGCAGCTCGTCCATCACGGCGGGCGTCAGGAATGGGCGCTCGGCCATGCGGACGGT
The DNA here is from genome assembly GCA_964370875.1 of uncultured Gammaproteobacteria bacterium. Taxonomy (GTDB): domain Bacteria; phylum Patescibacteriota; class Patescibacteriia; order JACQRZ01; family JACQRZ01; genus JACQWH01. The sequence goes on from CAYJLM010000009.1 coordinate 17,713, forward strand.
GCCGAATTCGAGGTGCGGGGCGTACTCGACGTCGGTCCCGACGATGTGCTCCAGATCGCCCGTCTGCTCGACCTTGAACGAGGCGTGCAGGATGCCCGTCCGGATGGCCGGCGGCGTGCCCGGCGCGGACGGCGCCTCCTTGCCCTCCATCGAGGCTGCCGCCCGCTCGGCGACGTTGGTGGCCGCGATGAAGGTCAGCGCGCGGAGCTTGTCGTGGAACTCCCGCGCCACGGAACCGAACCGGTTGAATGCGACGCGCACGGCCATCAGGCGGTGACCTCCCGGCAGGGGACCCGCTGGAGCCACGCGCCGGAGCGGCCGCGGTCGTCGCTGATGACCTCGTAGATCCGCCCGTCGATGCGCAGCTGGTCGGCCGTTCGGACGTCGCGGTCGTGCTCGAGCGTCACGATCCAGCCCTGCGCCAGGCCGAGCTTCTCGGCGAAGACCTCGAGCGCCTGGGTGTTCATCGGCGCGAGCTCGCCCGGACCGCTGCTCGCGAGCGCGTACGACTGCGACGTGCCGCCCTGTGTCGTGCGGGAGTTGGTCGGCCGCCAGACCTGCACCTGCTGGCGCAGGAGCCTCGCGGCGTCGCGGCGGATCGTGGCCATCTCGTGGCCGGTCGGGGCGATCGGCATCACATCACCATCGCCTGTCGGGCGTCCCGAAGTACTTCATCCGCGGGTTGGCGCCAGTCGTGCTGACCTCATCGGAGGTCACCTGCTGTGCCGCGTTGTACCCGTCCTGGCGCAGGATCTTGATCGGCGAGATGCCGACCCGCTCGGCCGCCAGCGCGGCGCGCAGCTCCTTCGCCCGGGCCGCGAAGGCGGCCGCGATCTGGCTGCGCTTGATCGACTGGCCGTCGGTCTCGATGTCGGCCGCGTCGGAGTAGCGCCGGGCCGTCCAGTCGCAGACCTCGATGGCCGCGCGGACCATGGCGGTCGCGGGGCCGGTGTCGGCGGTCGCGCCGGGCGCCAGGCCGTAGAGGCGCAGCGCCTCGTCGAGGTCCGTGTCGGTCGCGCGCACCGAGGTGTAGTCGACAAGGATGTTGTCGGTGCCTGATGCCGGCGCGGAGCCAAACACAAGCCGACCGCTCGCGTCGTCGAGCGTGTAGTCGGTGAGCTCGGCCTTCAGCACGCCGCCGACAAACACTCCCTGCCCGTTGGCCGTAAGCGGCGTTTGCGTCAGGTAGAAGATCGTCGAGCTGCCGTTGCCCGAGAAGTAGTCGTGCGCCGCGTCGCCCGGGTCCCCGACCATCCGCCGCAGGAGCTGGAGGTTCGAGTATCCCGCCGAGCTCCCCCCGGCCTGGAAGGCCGTCGTCCAGTCGGAGACGCGGGTCGCGCCCGAATTCTCGTACCGCGTCCGATACCACGACGTCGCCGTGCCGCTTGGGTCGTAGCCCGTGTAGCTCGACGTGCCCGAGACGATAGCGATCGTGGGGGTGGAGCCGGTCCCCGACAAGTCGCCGTAGACACCCGCCTCGGTCGCGCTGGTCTGGACCCGGATGACGGCGCCCGCGCCATAGGCGCCCGCGTTCAGCAGGTTGGCCGAGTCATCGACGGTGATTGTGAGGATGTTCGGCATCAGACCCTCACGGCGGTGGCGGTGGGAGTGCTACGGCGGGCGGAGGCTGTCGGCGCAGCACCACCGATCGGCGCAATGGGGATGGTGTCCGTCGCGAGCGCGATCCGGCGCCCCCCGACGCCCACGGCGGTGTAGTAGTGGTAGAGCGTCGAACCATCGACGAGGATCGATGGCTTGTGCGCGTGAGTCGCGTCGAACGAGCCGGCGATACCGGGTGACAGGACGGGGTTGGCCTCCCCGCGGCGCCAGCTCAGGGGGAACACGTCGGTCCACGTGTAGCCGTCGGAACCCGCGAGGGGGGCGCTGGCGGCCACGCCGTAGTACGCCATGAACCACGCGGTGTTGGTCTGGAACAGGAACGGGTCGCCGACCCAGCCGGCGTCCCAGCCGGTGGCCGCCTTGCTGACCAGCGGAGAGTTGGCGTCGTCAACCGTCCACGGCCCGAGCAGTGACGACGCCGTGGCGTAGCCGATCGCCTCGGTGAGCCCGCCCGCGTTGAAGAAGTCGTAGTAGGTATCGCCGACCTTGACGACGTGCGGATGCCAGATGGCGTTGTTCCGCCACGCGGCGGCGAGACTCGGAGCAATGATGGTGCCGAGGCGAGTCCACGGCCCCGTCAACGATGTCGCAGTGGCGACGCACGTCGTCTTCGTGCCCTGCTCGTAACCGGCCGTCGGGAGGCCGATGTAGAACAGGTAGTAGGTGCCGCTCTCGAAGAACACGAACGGTCCCGTACAACCCGCGGCATCCGGTCCCGAGCCGGACGGTCCGAGGATCGGGTCGGCCACCTTCGTCCAGGTCACCTTGTCGGTGCTCCACGCGAGGCCGATCTGCGCGACCTCCGATGGCCCGTCGTAGCCCACGTAGACCATCGCGTACTGGCCGCTCTGATCGAGGAACACGTGCGGCCCTTCGACGAGTCCTGCGTCCCACGTACCGGAGGCGCCGAGCCCGAGCACGACGCCGACCTTCGTGAGGCTCATGCCTTCCCCAGCCCCAGATCGGCGTGGGCACGGGACTCCGCGGGCGTCAGCACCAGGTTGTAGTAGGCGACAAGCTGGATCGGGCCGGAGTAGTAGGTCCCCGCGGGCGCAGGCTGATACCGACCGACTGAGAGCGCCGAAGTGGCCGGGACATTGAGCACATCGGCAAGCGCGGGAGTGGCGCCCAGTGATTCACCGTCAACGAACGCGGCGCGGCCTGTCGATCCGTCGTAGGTGCCGACGACGTGATGCCAGACGCCATCGGTGAGATCCGGGCCGGTCAGGTAGGTGTGGTCATCTCCGTACGCGACCCACACCAAGCGACCCGACGTCGCATTGGTGGAGAACCCCGGGCCCCGGCGAGTCGTCCCCACTCCCCATCCGATGAACGCCCCGCCCTTCGCGGTGGGTTTCGCGAGAAACTCCACGGAAAACGGAGCCGCCGCCGAGGGCAGGCTGGTCACGGCCACCGCGTATTGGGTTGACGCGGCCACACAGACCATCGCCGGCTCGTAGGACCCCGGTGCCCCGACTGCGCCCAGAGTCGGGGTGTTCGTGTAGGTGAGATGGTTCGACCCGAAGGCATCGCGGGCAATCGAACCGTGCCGGCCGACCAGCCACAGACTCACCAACCCCGGCGTCGCGAGAACGAGGTCGAGATACGACGGGTTGGACTGCCGCCGTCGATCGCGCATCGTCCCGGCTCAGTTCTGCGAAATGCCGAGCGTCACCACGAGATCGGACGCCCCGTATGTCGGAGCGCCCTCGGTGACGAGGATGCCGAACAGCGACGTGCCATCGACTTCGAACGGGTGGTTGACGCCCACCCGGTTACTCACCGAGTTCAGCGCCGACTCCTTGTACGGCCCGAACTGGACGTAGCCGACGCACTTCGCCGCGTCCGCATCGGAGATCGAGTGAGCGGCGTTCGCGGTGGCGGGAGTCACGGTGGCGCGGAACAACCACAACACGCCCGTCGCGGACTGCTTCGCCTTGTCGAGGATCACCATCTTGTCGATGTAGCCCGAACCGCCTGCGACGCGGACCGCGTTTTCGAACGTCAGGACCGCGGTGTGCAGCGAGTCGCCGGAGGCGTAGGCGGAGGTGTCGAGGGTCGG
>CAYJLM010000010.1:0-20829 GCA_964370875.1 uncultured Gammaproteobacteria bacterium
TCGGATACGATGAGCATCGTCTTTCCAAAACCGGAATGAGATCCTTGTCAATTTCAATAGCGATAACCCGGCCTGCTTTTCGCGCCAGAAGCTCGGTAAGATTGCCCGTACCCGCGCCGACTTCGACGACCGTATCGGCCAGACCAATACGCGCGCGCTGGACAATGCTATTCAACACATTGCGGTCGGTAAGAAAGTTCTGACCGCGATGATGTTTGGGGCGATAGCGCGTAGGGGGTACGGTATGGGATGAGCGAGCGGTCATACGGCAGGAGTCTCAGCAGGATTCTGACGACTTAAAGAGAAATACAGGAGTGAAAAAGCCGCCGCCGTGATAAACGCGACATTCCACGAGACGGATACGGGAACATAATAGAACACAACAGCGAGAAGTCCGGCGACAATCATTTTGCCCACCGTTAATGCCATTTCAAAAAAGATAACCGTTCGCACAATAGATGTCTCGGTCGCATGGCGATACAGTCCACTGTAGAACGGTAGCGCAAAAAGATAACGGGACGTGCGGGAAAAAAAGTCCGCAAAGATCACCGCAGAGGCACCCCGCGCGATGGTCCGAAGAACCCAAGAAAGGGAAAGAAGGAGCGTAGACACGCGTAGCACCTTCTTCCGGTCGCAGGTATCGGTTTGGCGTCCGACATAGAGTATCGCCAGTGAGGTGATAAGAGTTGAAAAAGTAATTGCGGCACCGGTGCTGGTAAACGTCGTAAATGTTACGTATACGAATATGGGCCAGATGACCAGACTGATAAGCTCCTCACCGTATCCTATATACGCGACAAGATACTTCCTGTTCTCCTTTGCTATCAATGCCGTATACGTCTCTGTATATGAAAGAGTGGATGGCTTAAAGCGCTCCTTTGTCGTCATAAGAGGAATGTTGGACAGCAGAATGATAACACACATAACCGTAAATAATCCTGCAAATCCAAAAAGAGCAATCAGTATTCCCCCGGCAAGGGGGCCGACGACATATGACAGGGAGTCGAGCAGGGCAATAACGCTCACCTGCCGTCCCCGCTCCTCCGCCTTACTGAAAAAGGCGAGGTCTGCATGGTACCCGGGCCAGAAAAACGCCTTTTGTAGTGCGAGCGCTCCGATGGCAAGTGTCAAGAAAATTGGCGACTGGGGAATAGCGAAAAGGAAGATAAAATACGCGACCAGAAAAATGGATCCAAGGATGATACCGTGTTCAAATCCATGCCGCTTCACAAACCGCCCGCCGAGCGGCATGAGGAAAAAATAGAGCGCGTACACGGCCAGATAGTACAGCATGATCTGCGAAAGCGAGAAGTGGAGGGTATAGAGGTAAATCGGCTCAAAGAGCATGCCGGAGGCAAGCGCAAAATTGAGCATCGTCATCGTGAGATACAGCTCTTTCAGCTCGCGAGGAAGATGCGAGGGGAGAAATTCGCGCTCCTTACTCAGCGCGCCGGCAAGAAGTTTTTTGAAATCCAGGTGTTGCATGACGTTGACAATAAATAAGGGTGAGGTATACTGTAATTAACACGGTGCGCCAGTTACTACTGGTTCAAACCCGAGTGTCAACAAAGAGCTTCTTCATATTGAAGAAGTTTTTTGTTTGTGTAATCTCCCCTTGATACATATGAATACCCTGCTATCATTGTTAGAATCCGAGGCGTACCAGTGATCATTACTGGCTTATCAACCTGGTGTCAACAAAGAGCTTCTTCATATTGAAGAAGTTTCTTGTTATACTGCTATTCGTGGTGGATCGGGGCCAGTAGTGTATCTGGCGAGCACACCGTGTTTGACACTCGGTGGAACGGGTTCGATTCCCGTCTGGTCCACCACAAGAATTAACTTTATTGTACTATGAATCCATCGATTTTCAAAGTGCTTACATAATAAATACAACTGATATGCCAACACTGAAAAAGAGCATGTTCCGAGAATATGACATTCGAGGATTAGTAAACGATGAGGAGTTAAATGAAGCGAGTGTTGAAACGATTGCAAAGGGATTTGGGTCTATGCTACGAGAGCGAGCGGTTCAAACATGCATCGTCGCGTATGATAATCGCTCCTACTCCAAAAATCTCGCGGAGGCGGCCATTTCGGGATTTCTGTCAACAGGAATTAATGTTATTGTGATCGGACAAGGTACTGCCCCGCTTGCGTATTGGTCACAATACCATTTCGATGTTCAGGGTGTGTGCGTGGGATCGGCCTCACATAATCCAAACGGATGGTTTGGACTCAAGCTTGGCTATGAAAAATCCTCTACGCTCCTTGGCGCAGAGCTTACGGACCTGTATAACCGTATTGGTGAGGGAACCTTTTTCCTCGGAAACGGAACACGCAAAGATGTTCCGACCGACGAGGTCGTTCGCGCCTATGGGGAAGATCTTGTGCAACGCGCAACACTGCACCGCCCCTTGAAGATTGTCGTGAATTGCGGCAATGGCACGGCGGGTCCCGTCAATATACCGGCACTTCGAGCATTCGGATGTGAGGTAATCGAACAAAATACAACACCCGACGCAACATTCCCAAACCACGAACCAAACCCGAGCAGTGTCGCGTTTCAAAAAGCCCTCGAAGCAAAAGTGCTTGAAACCGGCGCGGACTGTGGAATCGGCTTTGATGCAGACGGAGATCGGCTTGGTGTTGCTGACAATCTCGGACGGACAATGTACCCTGACAAGGTGTTAATCTTTCTGGCAAGACTCGAGCTTGCAAAAAATCCGGGCGCATCGATTGTTTTTGACGTAAAATCGTCTCGCGCTGTTTCCGATGACGTGAAGGCACATGGAGGCGTTCCGGTATTATGGAAAACCGGCCATTCATACATCAAGGCAAAATCAAAGGAGGTAGACGCTCCCGTTTCCGGAGAGCGCAGTGGACATATCTTTTACCGTAGTGGCTACTTTGGCTATGACGATGCGCTCTTTGCGGCAATCAAATTTTTAGAATACGTCAGCTCGCAACCAAAAACCGTTGCCGAGCTCCATGACGAAGTAAGCACCTATTATACATCGCCAACCTATGAAGCCTCGTGTGCCGATGAAGTAAAATATCAGATCGTGGACAGAATGCTCCCCGCTCTCAAAACGCGCTATGGAGCGGACCGTGTCATTGATATCAATGGTGCGCGAGTTGAGCTTGATGATGGGTGGGGCCTTGTACGCGCCTCTTCAAATCTCCCAAAACTCGTTCTTGTTTTTGAGGGTAAAACAAAAGAACGCATGGAGTCGATCATGCATGAATTTCAAGAATTTCTTCGGGATTATCCTGAAGTTGGAGAGATCAAACCGGAATAATCCATCGTACTATTTTTAATTCTCATGAATTGCGAAACTCCTGTTTGGGTGTTTCTCCACAGGGGCATACGGAAGGCGACGGCCTGAGTTTAAGGGATTTTTCAGCAGAAAAATACCCGGCCCCGAGGAAGAAATACCCTAACAATGTGAGTTTCGTAATTCAAAGTTAATTCCTAACCCCTCACTATGAAAATCTTTTCCGGCATAAAGCCATCCGGCATCATCCATCTGGGAAACTATCTCGGCGCCCTGCGCCAGTGGGTCGCGTTGCAAAACGACCAAGAGTGTCTCTTCTGCATCGTCGACCTTCACGCGCTCACGGTACGCATCGACCCGGCGCTCTTGCGCCGTCTTACCCTAGAGACAGCCGCTACCTACATCGCGTGCGGCCTGGATGCGAAAAAAAGCACTTTGTTTATTCAGTCACACGTCCTCCAGCACACCGAGCTGGCTTGGATTCTCAACACGCTGGCGAGAATTTCCGAACTGAAACTCATGCACCAGTTCAAAGAAAAAAGTAAAACCAATCCCGACAATATTAACGCGGGGCTCTTTGACTATCCGGTCCTGATGGCGGCCGATATTCTGCTCTACGGAACCACGCACGTGCCGGCAGGACAAGACCAGCAACAGCATATCGAGCTTGCCCGCGAGCTCGCGCGACGATTCAACGGCATCTACGGAAATACATTTGTCGCGCCCGAAGCCATGCTCCCACCTCGCGGCGCCAAAATTATGGCGCTGGATAATCCGGCAAAAAAAATGGAAAAAACCGGCTCAGTAGCCGGATATATCGCATTGACCGACACGCCCGAAGTAATCAGAAAAAAAATAAAATCGGCCGTGACCGACTCGGGTTCAGAAGTAGTGTTTGATGAAAAGAAAAAACCCGCACTATCCAATTTTCTCACGATCTATCACCTCCTATCCAATCGCGATATTTCCGATATCGAAAATGAATATCGCGGAAAAGGATACGGACAGTTCAAAAAAGATCTGAGCGATGTTGTTGTTGATTTCCTAAAACCAATCCAAGAAAAATTTTCGGAGTGCATGAGTGACACGGACACGCTTTCGCGCATTCTGGAACAAGGTGCCAAAGGAGCCCGCGCGCAAGCGGAAAAGAAGATGCAGGACGTGAAAGAAAAAATCGGACTAGTACTCTAGCTATCAATATCAACCGCTTCAATAGCGAGCGGACTTCCCCAAAATCTATTCGCGAGATTTCGTATCCGCTCGGATGTATCGGTGGAATACACGCGAAGTGTTTTATTTTTTTCGAGTCGCGATTCCATCTCGGGGTGCTTTGCAAGATACGTTTTTAACGCGCGGGCCGAACAGACACCCGGATCGATGATAACCACCTTCTTCCCCATCACTCGCGTGATGATATCTTTGATGAATGCGTAGTGCGTACAGCCGAGCACCAACAGTGAAACCTGCTTGCTTTTCAATACGCGAAGATATTTTTTTATAATCATCTTTGCCGGGACTGTCTTCTCCCATCCCTCCTCAATAAGCGGAACGAGCAAAGGGCAGGCAACCTGTTCCATGCGCGGCTTTTCCCCGATGCATTTTACGATCTCGCGTGTGTACGCGTCCGACTGTATTGTCGCGCGCGTTCCGATAATACCAACCTTTTTATCGGAATAATTTTTTGCTATTGCTTCGGCGGTCGGGATAATAACCCCCAGAATACGACGATCGGGATAGCTGACAGGCAGCCACTCTTGTTGAAGGCGCCGCAAGGCATCGGCTGACGCGCTATTGCATCCCACTATAACCAGTGCACACCCCCGATCGAACAAAAACTGAACGCCTTGTTTCGTGAATTCAAAAATGCGATCCGACGAACGTCCGCCATACGGCGCGCGCGCGTTGTCGCCCAAATACACATAGTCGTATTCGGGGACAATAGTCACAAACGCCTTGAGGACCGACAGCCCGCCGAGCCCGGAATCAAAAACACCGATAGTCATACCTTAATTCTTAAAAATTCTTTCAGCTGAGCGCAGTTCTAGGCGCCAACAAATACTATTGGGGGGTCCGATGGCCATCGGACCGTCGAGTACCGGAGTTGAGCAACAACGAAATGCGCCAGATGAAAAATTTTTATACCTTAATGATAACTGGTAGCACCATCGGCCGCTTCTCCGTCTGCTTGAAAAGCAGGAGACCGATATCATCGCGAATTCTGTTTCGCACCGGAGACCAATTGTCAATATTCGAACAATTGTATCCGTCGATAATACGACGCACCGCGCCACGCACATCATTTATCAGCCGTTCAGAGGTCTTCACCTGAATAAACCCGCGAGAAATAATGTCGGGTAACCCAACCAATTTCCCGTCATTATCGACTGCCGCTATCACGACAACCATTCCATCTTGCGCAAGTACCCGACGATCACGGATAACCACGTTATCGATATCACCGATGCCCAGCCCGTCGACCATAATCGGTTCTACCTTGACCTTTTCCGTACTAATATGCGCCTGTCCACTCTGATCAAATTCAATAATATCGCCATTGTTCAACACAAACAACGATCGGTCGTCCCACCCCATGGATCTCGCCAGCTCAGCGTGATGCATCTGCATATACCGTTCGCCATGAATCGGCATAACATACCGAGGACGCACCAGTCCAAGCATGAGCTTGAGCTCTTCACGATAGCCGTGACCCGATGTATGCACATCGAACATCTTGTTATAGATTACGTTTGCACCAAGCGAATACAAATCGTTCATGAGACTTGTTATCGCTCGTTCGTTGCCGGGAATTGGCGAGGATGAAAGAACAACGGTGTCAGTGGGTTGAATCTTAAAATGTTTATGCTCACCCCTGCTCATGCGCACCAATGATGACGTGTCCTGCCCCTGACTTCCCGTTGAAAGAATAATAAGCCGGCTATCCGGATATTGGCGTGCCTGCTCCGCCTTCACCAATGTGCCGCGCGGCATCTTGAGATATCCTAAATTTGATGCGGTCGTCAAGACCTTTTCCATACTCATACCTGACACAACGACTTTTCTGTTCAGATCAACAGCCGCGTTAATCACCTGCTGAATACGACTGATAAGCGAGGAAAACGTTGCAACAATAATGCGGCCTTGGGCCTTTGAAAATAACTGTTCGAGATTTTGCTGAATATCCTTTTCCGACGTACAGTAGCCCGGCACTTCCGCGCGAGTACTGTCGCCGCACAGCATGAGCACGCCATCTTCTCCAAGACGAGCGATCTTTCCAAACTCAGTTGGGCGCTGATCCTGGGGGGTATGGTCGAATTTCCAGTCACCAGTATGAATGATCGTACCGACGGGCGTGTGAACGGCAACGCCGATACTGTCCGGAATATTATGGTTGACTCTGAAAAAGTTCAACCGAAATACACCGACCTGTACCGTGTCGTCCGGATGAACCTCAACAAGACGCACGTGGCGCTCAAGCTTAAACTCATCGAGGCGATCCTTTAGCATCCCAAGGGTAAGGCGCGTCCCATATATCGGTGGCATACCAATTTCCTTGATGAGATATGGGACAGCTCCCATATGGTCAAGGTGGCCATGCGTTATAATAACGCCCTTTAACATTCCGAGACGTTGTTTGATATATGACGTATCAGGAATGACAAAATCAATACCCGGCATACTCTCTGGCGGGAACATGACCCCCATATCGATTGCGAGCATATCTTTGCCATACTCGATAAGCATCATGTTACGCCCGAACTCTCCAACACCACCCAGGGGTATGACGCGCAACCGCGTTGACCGCGCGGTGGCCGATTGAGCAAGTGGCTGTCGAAACCGTCCTGTCGGTTTTACTAATTTTGCCCCGCGACTTTGCGCACCACGAATTGGTCGTCGTATCGGACGACGATTTGACGTTGGCGCAGATTTCAGTGCGCTCAACGGCGATATGGCAGGGCTTACCCGTGCCGCGACACCAGGATGCTGGCGTCCGTTTACTTGTGCTTCCATGTAGATAAATTAAAAAATAAAAAGAGAGAAAAGTTAAAAAAAATATGGGCGAGGAGGGACTCGAACCCTCACGTTCTCGCGAACACATGGCCCTGAACCATGCGTGTCTACCAGTTTCACCACTCGCCCGTCAGCTATGATTTCTTGAAGCTCCGTTTTGCCTTGATATACCATTCGTAAATATCATTGAATCTGTCGGCGGGATATACAATGAGTCGATTGTCATGAACGCCGCGCACCGTGCTTGTCATTACATACGTATAAGTCGGACTGTACAAAAAGAGTGCGGGAACCTCGTCTGCCAAAATGTCCTGAAAACGCTTATACTTTTCCTCGCGAACCTTCGGATCCGCATTTTCACGCGCCTCTTCAAGAAGCTTATCCGCCGCGGAATCACTAAACATCGCAAGATTCAAACCGGGCGCGTTCTTCTGAGATGAGTGCCAATAGGGATACAAATCCGGATCAGATCCGATAAGCGCGCCGTACAGAAGAACATCGTATTTCCGCGGGTCAATAACTGCTGACTTGATATCTGATGACGACTGGACAGAAACATTCACGGTAATTCCGGCCTTTTCCCACATCTCCTTTACCATTCCAGCCGCGCTAACTGTTTGAGGAGTATCCACGGTTGCCAGATCGATAGAAAACGTTCGTCCCCCTCCTTTCTTATCCTTTGTGGCAAGCTTTCCGTCTGCTCCCCGATTCCAGCCAGCACTGCCCAAAAGTTCGGTTGCCTGTTTTGGATCAAAGGGATATTTTTTTACTGTGTCATGATATCCGATAAACCCTTTCAGAAGAGGTGCAGAAATCACGTCCGCCTCCCCCTTTGTGCTTTCTTGGACAATCCGCTCTTTATCCAAAAATAATGCAAGCGCTTTGCGAACCGATACATTCCCCAGATCCGTGTTGTTCGTCTGATTGAAAAAGAGCGCCGTGTATTGAGGAAGGGACAGATGATAGTAGCGCAGTGCGGTATCCTTCACAAGCTGATCGCGAAGGGTGCGCGGCAGAAAACTAATTCCCTGCACCTGCCTATTCTTCAATCCCTCAATCGCGGACTCAGCATCGGGATAAAAAGTAAATACGATTTTTTCAAGGTACGACTTGCGAGTATACGCATCATCGTTGCGAACAAGCGTATATGACCGTATCGTTCCGTCACTATCTTTTTGGAATGATTTAAATTTCCATGCCCCCGTACCGATTGGTTTTAAATTATAGCTGGAAAGCGGGAGCTGCTCAGGAGAAACATCTTGCCAGATATGACGAGGAAGTATGGGGAGGGCGGCAAGGTCGAGAAATGGAGCGAATGGCTTTGAAAGCGAGAACGAAACAGTGGTATCATCAATTTTCTTTACGACAATATCGGCATAGCTGGGCTGGCTCGGACTTTTTGTCGTGGGATCCTGTATCTTTGAAATCGTGAACACGACATCGTCAGCGGTAAAGGGCTCTCCGTCGTGCCACTTTACGTTCTTGCGCAAATGAAAGGTATATACTTTTTGATCTTTTGAAACTTCATATTTCTCCGCCAGATCGGGTACAATTGTTCTGTCGGCCGTATAGGAAACCAGACCGGAATAGATAAGATGAACGAGATCGCGATCGCTGTCATTCGCGTGAAGAAAAAGCGGATTGATATATTGAGGCGAACCAACAAGACCCTCGGTGTATGTTCCGCCATATTTCGGTACTTCGACTGTGCTGGCAAGATATGCTTTCCATCCCAGGAATACAACGTTAACAAGCAGGATGGCGCACAGAATTTGTAAAAATCGGTAGTCGCGCCGCGATAATATGCGAGAAAGATATTTAAGTTGTCCTAAACGGGGAAGTCGTGTCTTGGAAAGCGATCCAACAAGTTTCTTGTCCAGATCAACATGTGACACATTCTGCTTCTTCCACGATTGAGGTGAGAGAATTGACATGATGTGAAATTCAAGTTGTCAGAGTTACGTCAACAAAAAAACACGAGCATAACACTGACACTTGAAGTATTATTGCACAAAAATTCGTGCAAGAGAAGATGCGAAGAAAATGAGCGCAACACCAATGGTTGCGAAAAAGAGCATTTTTTCTACTCCTCGTTTGGTTCGATAGACATTACCTTCACCGCCAAACGCACCCGAAAGACCCGTTCCGCGCTGCTGAAGAAGGATTGCAACAATCAATACAATGGCTGATATCGTCTGGGTGATGAGGAGGGCTAATTTCATATAAAGGACAGTATAGGACAGAACAAGAAACCTGTCAACGCTCAGAGCCCATCAAATAACTAGATTCCCGGTCAATTCTGCTCCAATTTTGTTCCAAAAATGATGATGGGCGCGAAAGAATACTGTTGTATTCTGACAAGTTCAGCGCATTTTTGGGGCGAAATTGGGCGGAAGGGAGCCGGAATAACTTACACAAGGATAGTTATTCGATGGGCTCTTGGGCGGGGCTATGCCATTCCTTTGAGGCGAGCGATACGGTCCTCGATCGGCGGATGTGTCGAAAACAAGTTAGCTATCCGTGCGCGGGAACCAAGAAATGGGTTTGAGAAATAAAGATGGGCTGTTGCCTGCGTGGCTCCTTTTGTCGCCTGATGATCTGAGGCAATCTTTTCAAGCGCGCGGGCAAGTCCGTCCGGATACCGCGTCAAGAGTGAAGCGGAGGCATCTGCCAGATATTCTCTTTGGCGCGATACGGCAAGCTTAATAAGCTCGGCAACGAGTGGTGCCACGACCATCAACACGAGACCAATAACAAGAAACACTGCGTTTCCGTTGCGATTTTCCCTATCACCTCCACCACCCCAGAAGTTCATGCGGACAAACCAGTCAGAAAGAAGCGCGATAACGCCAACCAACACTATAACAATTGTCATGACAAGAATGTCGTAATTTTTCACGTGAGACAATTCGTGGGCAAGCACGCCTTCCAATTCCTCATTTTCCAGTTTTTGAATTGCGCCCGTCGTCACCGCGATCGACGCGTGCCGAGGATCTCTCCCGGTGGCAAACGCGTTTATCGAAGAATCCTGCATAATATACACGCGTGGCATCTGCATCCCTTGCGCGATACATAAGTTTTCAACCATGCGCCAGAGATAGGGATTCTCTTCAAGCGACGTCTCTTTCGCGCCAGAGGTTGCCAGTGCGATCTTGTCGCCGGAAAAATACGATACGAGCGTCATGACCAGCGATAGTGCGACGGCAGGCACTATTCCCTGCCATGGCGATCCGTAGTACATACCAAAAAGAGCCCCTATTCCCCAAATAACGGCAAGAAATATGGCAATCAAAATAACAGTTTTCCGTTTATTCGCAGTGATTTGGTTATACATCTCACTAGAAGCTAACCTTCACGGGCTCCTTGGCCGCCTCTTCCGTAAGCTCAAAGAATTGGCGATCGGTAAATTTAAACATGCCGGCTATAATATTGCTGGGAAAATTTTGAATATTTGTATTGAGATCTCGAACATTCGCGTTATAGAAGCGTCGTGCCGCCTGTATCTTGTTCTCCGTATCGCTCAATTCATCCTGCAGCTTTGCGAAGTTCTGTGATGCTTTGAGGTCGGGGTACTGTTCTGCAACCGCAAAAACGCTTTTCAGTGCCTGAGTGAGCATATTTTCTGCCTGCGCATGCTCCTCAACAGACTGAGCACCCATGGCCGCGACGCGCGCCTTCGTAACGCTTTCTAGCGTTTCACGTTCATGCGTCATGTATCCCTTTACCGCCTCAACCAAGTTTGGGATAAGGTCATACCGTCTCTTGAGCTGAACATCGATATCCGACCAGGCTTCATCGGTACGATTTTTTAAGGAAACGAGCGTATTATACATGCTCACGAGCCATATAATCACAACTCCGATGACGATAATAAGAATGAGCGTTTGCTGATTCATAGGAATATCATGTAACAAATAAATACCGTCGTTCTCAGTGAACGATAATGTAAGTATACCATGGGATGCTCTTGCTGTACAGCCCTGTGCCCAAATGGTATAGTGGGAATAATATACCATCAACCATGCAATCAAAACACATTTGGATTTTCATCGGGACATTTATTCTCGTTGCTGGGCTCGGCGTCATTTTTTTTGGAATGACAGGAGCGATGCATATTCCCTCACTGCAATCCTTTTTTCCAACAGACAAAAAAAATGAAGGGATTTCCGAATCATCTTCGGCATACATCATCCAACACGCGCAATTCGACAACGCCGCTTCAGTAGGCCCGAAAGATGCCCGGGTTGTCGTAGTCGAATTTCTGGATTACCAATGCCCCTTCTGCAAGGCATCGCACCCGACACTTCTTCGACTCCTGAAAGAATACGCGGATCAGTCGGTACGGTTTGAATTTCGCAATTTCCCCATCACCTCAACACACCCCTTCGCGCTTCCTGCCGCGCTCGCATCCCTCTGCGCGCATGAACAGGGGAAATTTCTTGATTTTTACAACATGGCCTACACGCGCCAGGAAGAGATCTCACTCAGCGGTCTCTCTACTTTTGCAAAAGACATCGATCTTAATCTTGCCTCTTTCAACGCGTGCATGGCGGAAAGACGCTACGAACCTTTTGTAAAAAGGGATGTTGATGACGCGCTTGCCCTCTCCGTGGAGGGAACGCCAACATGGTTTATCAATGCAACCCGCCTTGTTGGGGCAGTACCATACGAGACCTTCACGTCCGCGATAGCCAAGGAGCTCAAAAGATAAGCTGAGCCAGTCCCGGGGCACGGGGGTTTACTTCCCCCAAAGAACGCGATATACTTGTTCAAATTATATTCTTGAACACGCGCATCGCTATGATCGACTCCATCGTTGTCAAAGGGGCTCGAGTCAATAATCTGAAAAATGTTTCGGTGGTCATTCCCCGTAATGCGCTTGTTGTTTTTACCGGACTTTCCGGCTCAGGCAAATCATCACTGGCATTTGACACTATTTACGCCGAGGGACAGCGACGTTTCATGGAGGGACTGTCCAGCTACACAAAACAATTTCTTGAAAATATCGATAAGCCGGATGTTGATCAGATTGAAGGTCTTCCGCCCACCATTGCTATCGATCAGAGAACCGCGTCTTCCTCTCCGCGTTCAACTGTGGGAACATCGACGGAAATATATGACTATCTTCGCCTGTTATTTGCGCGACTGGGAACTCCCCACTGCCCATCCTGCGGGAAAGAGATCGCGAATAAAAGCAGACAGACGATCATCACGTCGGTTCTCGATATTCTAAAACAGACCACCAAGCCGCTTGCGCTTCTTGCTCCGCTCTACGCAAACGACACCCTGAACGTCGACCGCCTCTTGGAAGAATTAGAAAAACTCCATATCCATTCCGTCCGCATCGATCGCAAGCCCTATACGCTAAAAGAGCTCCTCGCGGTGCGGCTTGATACAAGCAAAGATCATTCTCTCGATATCGTCGTTGATCTTTTTTCTCGCCCACAGCACGATGCTTGCGACGCGAATCACATTGTTCGATCTATTAACCGTGCGCTTGAGCTTGGAGATGGAACGCTTGTCCTGTGGAATAACGCGACAAAGGAAGAATATCTCTTTACGGAAAAACTTGTATGCCCGACGTGTACCATCCACATCGAGCCGCTCGAACCACGACATTTTTCCTTCAATAATCCTGTCGGTGCGTGCCCAAAATGTACCGGCCTGGGCTACTTAATGCAGTTCGTTGCCGACTTTCTCATTCCCAACCGCAAACTCACAATCGCTCAAGGAGCGATCCAGCCACTCAACAAACTGTATACCAACACACACCATCTTTTTTCTGATATCAACGGAGCGCTCGAACGTGTCGGCGCTTCAATCAATATCCCTCTCGGCGATTTTACAAAAGACCAAGAGAATTTTTTACTTTTTGGCAAAGAAAAAAAGACACAAAAAAAATCACCCGCGGACGAAGCTCTTTTCAATGGCATTATTCCCTATCTTGAAAAAAAATATCACGAAAGCGATTCGGACTATATCAGGAAGGAACTTGAAGAATACATGCTGACAACACTCTGCCCGCTGTGTTCCGGCAAAAGACTCAGAGCCCAAGCACTTGCCGTGCGCGTGGCGGGGTATTCTATTGATGAGCTTGTCTCTCTTTCGGTAGACAAGCTTATTACCCTCTTCCAGTCCCTGGCGCCACAGAAAAAATCATCGTTCAACGATGAAAGAAGTCGGACTATTGCCGCGCCGATTATCGAACAGATCATTCAACGAGCGGGTGCGCTTAAAAAAGTTGGATTGCACTACGTTGTTCTTGACCGAAATACCGCAACGCTCTCGGGGGGTGAGGCGCAACGCGTAAAACTCGCCAACCACCTCAGCACGTCGCTTGTTGGGGTTGTCTATGTCTTGGATGAACCTTCCATCGGTTTGCATCCGCGCGATACGGAAAAGCTTATCGAGACCTTGCGCGATCTTCAGCGCCTCGGAAATACCGTACTCGTTGTCGAGCATGATAAAAGCATTATCATGGCTGCCGATCGTGTCATCGATGTTGGCCCTCGGGCAGGAAAAAACGGCGGAACGATTGTTGCTCAAGGGACTGCAGAGGATATTATGAAGAGTAAACAATCAATCACGGGACGATACCTGTCGGGGAGCCGCTCAATCACGCTTGCAAAAAAACCACGCGCGGCTCACGCGGGACATATCGAAATTATTGACGCGCACGAATTTAACTTACAGCACGTTTCGGTACGCATCCCGCTGGGCAATCTTATCGCGGTGACCGGCGTATCGGGATCCGGAAAATCAACGCTTGTCATTGAGATCCTTAGCAAGGCATTGATGAAAAAACTGTATCGAGCGAAAGATGTTCCCGGCGCGCATGGCGAAATTAAAGGAACCGAAAACATCGACAAGGCAATAGTGATCGATCAGACACCTATCGGACGAACGCCCCGATCAAATCCTGTTACCTATACGAACATCTTCACCTCGATTCGCGAACTCTACACCAATCTCCCCGAATCAAAAATAAAAGGGTTTACACCGGGCCACTTTAGTTTTAATGTTAAGGGTGGCAGGTGTGAAACGTGCCAGGGTGAAGGAATGATGCGCATCGACATGCGATTCCTCTCGGATGTATTCGTTGAATGTCGAGACTGCGGCGGGAAGCGCTATACGAACGAAGCGCTTGAAGTCCACTATGAGGGTCTCTCGATCGCGGACGTACTAGACCTGACTGTCGACGAGGCATTGACGTTCTTTGCAAAACATCCGGCAATCCATGATAAGCTGAAAACACTGTCCGATGTTGGGTTGGGATATATTCGACTGGGACAGCCGGCACCGACATTGTCCGGCGGTGAAGCACAGCGAATCAAGCTTGCCGCCGAGCTTTCCCGGCGATCGACCGGAAAGACGCTGACCATCCTCGATGAACCGACGACAGGACTGCATTTTGAGGACGTTCAACAACTTCTTTCCGTCCTCAACCAGCTCGTGGAGAAGGGTAATACGGTCCTCATGATCGAACACAACCTGGATGTTATAAAAAATATGGATTGGGTTATCGACATGGGACCGGAAGGCGGCACCCAAGGAGGCACCATCGTCGCGCAAGGAACGCCGGAGGAAATTGCTAGAAGTCCAAAAAGTATCACTGGAAAATATTTGAAAGACGTGCTTTGATATGTATGAGAGTCCGTCAGATAACTACCGACACGACCATGACACACAAAACACCTGTCAGAGACACCTATAATCACGCGGCCATTGAAAAAAAATGGCAAAAATATTGGTCTGAGCATGCTACGTTCGCGGCACAAACGAACTCGGAAAAAGAAAAAAAATATATTCTGGCGGAATTCCCCTACCCTTCCGGAGAAGGACTGCACATGGGGCATCTCCGCCCCTATACCGCCGGCGATGTATACAGTCGCTTCTGCCGCATGAAAGGATACGAAACGCTCTTTCCGATGGGATGGGACGCATTTGGACTACCCGCTGAAAACTTTGCGATCAAAAAAGGCGTTCATCCTCGCATTTCAACCGCAGATAACATAAAAAATGCAAAAAAACAGCTTCAAAGCTGGGGCATGAGCTTCGACTGGTCGCGGGAAATCAATACGACCGATCCGTCCTATTACAAGTGGACGCAGTGGATATTTTTACAGTTTTTCAATGCGGGTCTTGCCTACGAAGCAACCGGAATGATCAACTGGTGCCCCAAGGACAAAACAGGCCTGGCCAATGAAGAAGTTATCGATGAATCCTGCGAACGATGTGGCGCGAAAATTGAAAAGAAGGAACTGCGACAATGGTATCTCAAAATTACCGCGTACGCCGAAAAGCTTCTCGCGGGATTGACAGAGCTTACCGAATGGCCCGAACCGGTACGCATCCAGCAAGAGAACTGGATTGGAAAGAGCGAGGGTGCGTGTATTGATTTTCGGATTAAAAACAGTTCGCTGAAGATCCCCGTGTTTACGACACGGCCCGATACGCTCTATGGCGCGACGTATGTTGTTCTTGCTCCGGACCACGAACTGCTCAAAAAGCTAAATACGCCCATAGGCAATATTCGCGAAGTGAAAGAATATTGTGAACGAGCACGGACCATATCGGATATAGAGCGCACCTCACTTGTTCGCGAAAAAACCGGCGTCCCGCTCAAGGGCATCACCGCCATTCATCCGGCAACGAAAGAAGAGATACCGGTATGGCTGAGCGACTACGTCCTTGCGTCATACGGAACCGGTGCCGTCATGGGCGTGCCCGCGCATGACGATCGCGATCTCGCCTTTGCGAAAAAATTCCGTCTTCCGATCAAAATTGTCATCATGCCCGAAAACCCGCTCAAGGTGGTCAATCGCATTAACAAGGCCTACACGGGTCCGGGTACCCTCGTCTCATCAGGACAATTTTCAGGAATGCCATCAGAGCGAGCAAAGAAAGAAATTGTTACTTTTGTAAAAGGATCACTCACAATCAATTTCAAAATCCGTGACTGGGTTTTTTCTCGCCAGCGATACTGGGGAGAGCCGATCCCGCTCATCCACTGTGTAAAGTGCGGCGTTGTCGGCGTACCTGAAGAGGATTTGCCGGTTCGCCTACCCGATGTAAAAAAATACGAACCAACCGGAACCGGCGAGTCACCGCTTGCCGGAATCGAAAAATGGATTGCCGTTCCTTGTCCGAAATGCAAAGGACCGGGGAAACGAGAGACGAACACCATGCCGCAATGGGCGGGAAGCTCGTGGTACTACGCGCGATACATCGATCCGAGTAATACAAAATCCTTTGCCGACAAGAAATCCTTGGAGCGCTGGCTGCCCGTTGATGTCTATTTTGGCGGCATGGAGCATACGACACTTCATTTATTATACTCACGCTTCTGGAACCTATTTCTCTATGATCAAAAACATGTTCCGGTAAAAGAACCGTATTTCAAGCGCGTACCGCATGGTATCATCCTGGGACCGGACGGTGAGAAAATGAGCAAGAGTCGCGGAAATGTTGTAAATCCAAATGATATTGTGGCACTCTTCGGTGCCGATACGCTCCGCATGTATGAACTTTTTATCGGCCCCCACGAAGCTATGGTGAGCTGGGACGACAAGGGTATTATCGGCATTCGCCGTTTTATTGAGCGTGTCTGGCGGCTCTACGTCGAATATCTCATTCCGGAAAAAAACATCATACACCCTCCCTCAGAAGAGCTGGTTCGCGCAGTGCATAAGACAATAAAAAAAGTGACGGAAGATATACCGTCGTTTCGATTCAACACCGCGGTCAGCGCGCTCATGGTAGGGCTCAATAGTCTTACCGAGCACGTAGTAAATAATAATGAGGCGGCGCCAAAGCATCTTCAGGATGCGTTCATTCTCCTGCTTGCGCCATTTGCCCCCCACATCTCAGAAGAACTTTGGGCGCGTATGGGTCACGCGGAGACACTTACCTATGAACCGTGGCCCGCGTACGATACGGCCCAGCTTGTAACAGACACCATTACAATCACCGTTCAAGTAAACGGAAAAAGTCGGGACTTCCTGGCTGTCCCATCCTCAATCCAGGAGGATGAGCTGAACACCCTCGCACTGGAACAGCCGCAGATAAAAAAGTGGATCGACGGAAAAGAAATCAAAAAGACCATATACGTTCCAGGACGCCTTATTAACTTTGTTGTCTAGCCGTATGCAGAGTGAAGCGTTATTGCGAAAGAGTCAGATTGAGTAATGGTAAAAGGGCAGCGATATCTTCTTTGTGACAGCAGCCCTTCGGTCAAAGGTCACAAAAAAGATATCACTGTCCTTAAACAAATAGCTGTGCTGTCATCCCGGGCTTGACCCGGGATCCAGAGAATCTCTATGACTGGATTCCCGCCGGAGTTTACCCCGCGCTTGATGCGGGGCCAGAATGACAAGAAGATGTATTTCACGATTCAAAATTATTCCTTTAAGCCGGGATTAACCATTCATATTTTTTAACTATGCCATACCTCTCAAAAACCGACCCCCAACTCGCACAACTTCTCCAGCAAGAACTTGTTCGTCAGCAAAATGGTCTTGAGCTCATCCCGTCTGAAAACATCGTTTCCCCTGCCGTGCTCGAAGCGCTTGGCTCAGTCGGCACAAACAAATATTCCGAAGGATACCCGGGCAAACGATATTACGGCGGACAAGAGTTTGCTGATAAAATAGAAACGCTCGCGATAGAGCGTGCAAAAGAACTATTCGGCGTCTCGCACGCAAATGTTCAGCCGTATTCCGGTTCGCCTGCCAATCAAGCGGTTTGTTTTGCGCTTCTTGAACCCGGTGAAAAATTGATGGGCATGAACCTTCTCTATGGCGGCCACCTCACGCACGGATGGAAAGTGAACTTCTCGGCAAAATACTATACCGCCGTCCAATATCCAACCGGCGCGGACGGCTACCTTGATTATGACGAAATCGCGCGCATGGCGCGCGAAGAAAAACCAAAGCTCATTTTTATCGGCGCAACCGCCTATCCACGCATTTTCGATTTTCCAAGGTTTGCCGAAATTGCGAAAGATGTTGACGCATACCTTGTCGCGGATATTTCTCATGTTGCCGGCTTGATTGTCGGCGGGGTTCATCCATCGCCTGTCGGATATGCCGACGTCATCACCACAACAACGCACAAAACGTTGCGCGGACCACGCGGCGCAATGATTCTCTGTAATGGCGACGAAAGTAATTTTCTCAAACCACCTCCGGAAAAATCACGAAAGTATCTGCCAACAATGATTGATCGGGCAGTCTTCCCCGGACTGCAGGGCGGCCCCCATGACCACCAGACAGCCGCAATTGCCGTAACCCTTTACGAAGCAGCGCAACCCGAATTCAAAACGTATGCGGCACAGATTGTAAAGAATGCCAAAGTGCTTGCCGATCATCTTCTCTCAGCGGGCTTTACCCTCATCTCAGGGGGAACCGACAATCATCTCATTCTTGTTGATATCCTTTCATCGATAAATATGCCGGGAAGAATCGCTGAAAAAGTACTGGATGAGGTTGGAATCACGGTAAACAAAAATTCGATCCCGTTCGATACTCGTCCTCCGTACGACCCCTCGGGTATCCGAATCGGCACGCCATCACTGACAACCCGCGGGATGAAAGAGGGCGAAGTTGCGATCATTGCTGATGTAATGATACGCGTACTTTCCGCACCTGACGATGAGGCGATCAAACGTGAAGCTCATAATACCATCAAAGATCTCTGCGCCAAATTCCCAATCTATCCCGACCTCTCATATGTCTGATCAGACTGAGAAGAGTACACCTCATATCTATGCGTTCATTGGCCGTGATGATTTCTCTGTTGCCCAAAAAGTGAAGACATGGGTACGAGCATTTCAGGAAAAACACGGATCCCACGGCATCTCGATCTTTGACTGTCAGGCGACTGGCGATTTGCTCGTCTCACTCAAGTCCGTTCTTCAAGGGTCCGGGCTCTTCCAGACCCAAACGCTTGTTGTTATAAAAAACCCATGGAGCGCAAAGGCCACTGAAATCCAATCGCTCCTCAATGAAAAAATCGGGTCGCTCCCGGCAACGCACTTTCTTGTTATCACCGATACATCCATGGATGGGCGAACCGGGCTTGCAAAAGGGTTGAGCGAGCTCAAAAAAAATGACGCCGTGTCTATCGAGCTGTATGACATACCGGCTGGCGCCACATTGCGCTCATGGATCCGCGCTCGGGCAAAGCATCACGGAGGCACATTCGAAGCAAATGCGGAAAATTATTTTGCGAGCGCGTACGCTCAATCTCGCGATTCAGTTCAGGAATCGGAAGATCCGCCTTTTGATCTGTGGTGCCTTGACAACGAAATACGAAAACTTGTCTCGTATGTCAACGGTCAGCCAATTACTACTGCCGATATTGCCCGTGCTGCATCACTCCCGTCATCTGCCCATATTTTTCATTTAACCGATGTATTGCTTGAAAAAAAGTATGCCGACGCGCTTCGCATTGCTCAGACTCTCATTGGAGGTGATCCGGCACGGCTCCGATCTCAACTCCTTTCACTGATTGCATTTCTTGTATCGCAATTTCATTCTTTTGTGTTACTAAAAAGCATGGCGGAGGATGGCATACCTGAGGGAGATGCGGCACAGCACCTTGGATGGAACACAAAACGAATATGGGTTGTCTCAAAAAAGATTCAAAGATTTTCATCCGCGGCATTGCAAAAAAACTTGCACGGCATGCTTGATCTCGAACAAGTATTAAAAACCGGTGCCGGCGACCCCGTCCTTCATCTTACCCTTCTTATCCGTGCCATAACTCGGTAAATATCCTCGCATTGTCATCCCCGACCTGTTCGGGGATCCAGCCCAGGATAAAAGCTTAGTCTTAAAAAATAAAAACCCCGAGTTCATCGGGGTTCTTTGCTATGCGCTTTTTTTCAGTGCGTTAATCTTTTTTGCAAGGCGTGATTTTCGTCTGGCGGCGGTATTGCGAGATATGATTTTGTTCTTTGCCGCCTTATCAACGCTCTGCACAAGTTTCAAATATGTCTCCTGCGCAGTTCCCTCTTCTTTCTTAGTCACTGCTTTCAATGTTTTCTTCTTGAGGTATCCAATGTTCTTTTTGACAAGCACATTGCGCGCGGTTCTCTTCTTTGTTTGGCGCAATGCTTTAATAGCTGCTGCTTTATGAGCCATAAAATACTATGAAATTAAAAATTAACGAAAGCGAAGAGAGGTGATCGATCCCTGTGCTCTCTTCTTGTGTTTTTTGAGTGCTACTCGTTTCTTCTTGTACATACCGGTTTGGTTAATAAAGAGTTATTCATTCGGACCGGACGGGACTCACCTACAAGTCGCTCCACGCTCGCAGAGCCGCCCCTCGCGGTTTTATTCGCGAACTTGCGAATAAAACATCGCTGCGGTCTTCTCGTCCCGACGCAACAGAAGCAGTTCTGTTGCTTCCGTTCCTTCATTTCATTCGGACCGGACGGGACTCGAACCCGCAACCTCCCGCGTGACAGGCGGGTGCTCTAACCAATTGAGCTACCGGTCCATAAAACACTTTGAAGACAAGTATACCAGTTTTTTTCTTC
>CAYJLM010000011.1:0-9780 GCA_964370875.1 uncultured Gammaproteobacteria bacterium
CTGACGGCACGGCGCACAAAAAGCAGGCTCAGGTACATCCATTTTTTGGTAAAACGCTCGATCTTTGTCGGTTATCTCGAATTCTTTCTTACATTGTGTACAATGAGTCATATGATTTCCTTCTGGTAACAACCCTCGCAATACACGAACTCGGGACGATCGGGTGCATACGTAGTTTCGAATTGTTCTGCACATCGACCAGTGTGATCATGGCCGATTTTTTCACACATGCATTGTCGCGCATATAATACGCGCGGATTACGGCACAAAAAACGCCGTGTGTATCGGCAATCGAAACACTTGCGGGGAGCTGGAACACCCAACTTCAAATAAAGCGCCACCTCCTGCTTAATTAATTTAAAATTTCTTCCACACTCACCGCACGCATAGACATGTCCTACAAGCGAGATACTATTTTGATCTGTGAGCATGTCGGGAAGTGATGAAAGCGACTGCGTCTCCCTGCCGGATACAAACGACAGATTGTCTTGCCAATGAAAACCGTGCGCGAGCGCCTCTTCTTTCGTTAGCGAGTAATACTCATTCGCTGTCGTCTCATTATATCCGAATGGCGCAACTGACGGCGAAAAGAACTGCCCCCATTCCCCGGTCTTTTTCATGTGTTCAACAATTTTTTCTCGCAATGCCTCGTACTCTTCCTTTGAATATTTCTTATTCAAAATACAATACTCCTGATTATGCACGTGGACGCATCCGAAACAATTATTACAATTTATGAGCGACTCAGAATATTCAACATTCTGGCAATGCACAACGTGATAAACCGATCGAAGCATATAGCCCGATACGGCAACTCCCTGATACATCAGCTCCCCTTCCGCGGCATGATCAAGATCCATACAATCCTTCACGTCGCTATCCAGGCGCGTCGCGTATGTGCAGAGTTCGGATTTCTCCGCATCAAAGCACTGTTCTAAATCTTTACAATTACTCAAATAGTCACCGTGACATCCTTCACTTTTTTGGTTATGAGAGAAGCGTCGGATTGCTCTCTTCCTCACTTCGACAAATTCTTTCTTCATTTCTTCAACGTGCGCATATGAACGCAAATCGTATTTCTTTTTTTCCTCCTCATACCCTTCTTTGGTAAATTGTTTGTTCAAAATGCAGTATTGCTTATTGCGAAGGTTTGAGCAGAGAATAATATCCGAACAATTTTTGCAGTCAACCGAGAAAATAGCATTGCTGCAGACGTGGCAATCTTCAAGGAACGCACAGCGGTAACATTTTGATATGCCAACACACTCGTAGCACAACTCCGAATCTGCGTACACAAACATACTATCTACTGTTTCCTTCGCATGGTAGACTGCGCTACAGTAATAACAATTTTCACAATACCCCAAGTCAAAACACATATAACAGCCCTTGTTGTTCCAGCCGTGGTTAATGAATGGGCTGTTTTCATTATTCACGACGTTCGAACAGAGATGAGGCGCCACGGCCTGCAGCTCTTTATACTGTTCAAAAAAGGGACGAGAAAAATCAAAATCGCGCCCTGAGACAAGCTGATCCCATGTATCACCATACCACACATCCGCGGCAAGGACGGGCCAAGGTGATTCGGGAGAATAAATGGAAATAACGTTTGCGCCGGTATGAGCGCATTTCCGCGGATAGAGCGACCGCTCATTGCGCCACGCCAATCTTCTCTGCTGACGGCACGGCGCACAAAAAGCAGGCTCAGGTACATCCATTTTTTGGTAAAACAACCGATCCGCTTCAGTTGTCTCGAATTCTTTTTTACACTGTGTGCAATGAGTCATATAAGTAAATTTGTTATAAGCGATATCATGACCTCCTTCTCACTTGGTTTGCTTTCTGCTATTAAAAGCGCAAGCGCGACAAGAGCATTATCGTTGATCTTTCGCTCTCCATTCTTTCTGTGGAGATAATTATTTTTTGAAAGAAAGAAAATAAATAACAGCGACGCAACGCGCTTATTTCCGTCAACAAGCGGGTGATGCTTGATGATGAAATACAGCAGGTGGGCCGTTTTTTGTTCACCGTATACCCCTTCATAATGTGTTCACGAAGCACTCCGGTTGCCCACATACGAAACTGTGTTGCCCGCTTCGAGCTCACGCGATAGCCAACCGAGATGATGGCATCGAGATTATAAAGTTTTACCGGCTTATCAGAAGAGGCAATGTGCATTTTTTGCACATTGCTTTTTTCCAACAATTCGCCTGAATTAAAAATATTCCGCAAGTGTTTCGTCACCACACTTCTCTCGGTTTCAAAAAGAAGCGCGAGCTGTGCTTGCGTAAGCCAAATTGAATCGCCCTTCAAGGTAACCTCGAGATGTACTTTTTTATCTCCGTCTGAATAGATGATGATTTTGTTGTCCTCGTGCATATTTTATAGCATACCACTAAATCCGCGATACGTCCCCGGTTATACGACTTCTTTTTTATAACATTCTTCGCAATATACAATCTTCTGCGCTTCTGCTGGATACGGTGTCTGAAATGTATGAGAGCACTGCTGCGCGCCGTGCCAGTCATGGGACTGCTCTGAACACATACATCGTCCATCAAAAAGTTTCCGCGCTGGTCTCAAAGACATAAGTTCTTTGTATCTGCAATCAGGACACTGGCGAGGAATTGGAATCAATAATTTTTTATAAAACAAAAACTCCTGTTTTACCAGCTTGAAATTCTTTTGACACTGACAACATGCAAGGACTTGCTGTAGAATATCCGCTTGTACGTCATGGATAGTATCAGGAATGGCCTCGAAAAACAATGTCTTTTTTCCGCGCGTTACCTGGAGCTCGTCCTGCCAACGGTACCCGGCCGACACTGCCTGCTCGCGCGTGAGCGGATACATCTCGAGTGCTACTGTTTCGTTGTACCCAAACGGCGACAGTGCGACGGGAAAAAACTCTCCGTACTCCCCTGTCTCCCTCATATGGTTGACGATTTTTCCAACAAGCTCGTCATATTCCGCTTTCGTATACTGTTTGTTCAAAATGCAGTTCTGTTTTTTCCTTAAACCAATACAGCCAAAGAGCTCCTCCGCATTGCAACACTGCTCACAGTACTGAATGTCCGTATCGTAATTACACATGATGCTAAACCGCGTATTACTCGAGAGTCCACAAGCAAGCGTTTCGTAACTGAGCTCTGCAGGACCCGGAATTCCGTGGCCATCATAGCAATCCTTTATGGCGTATGACCGTGTCATATACGCACAGTCCTGTGCGTCATAGACATCAAAGCACTGTTTGCAATTTTTTGCTTGAAAAAGAAAATTTCCCGAACTATCCTCGCTATTCACGATTGACGCGTACCGCACCGGAAATCGCGCGCTGTACTCAGCGAATTTCCGTTTCATATCTTGAACTGCGCGATAACCTCCCGCACCAAACTCTTTAAATCGTTTTTCATATTCTTCCGGTAAAACTTTTTCACCAAACCACTGATATGATGCATTGCGCACATTAACGCACCCAAAGCAATGGTCGCACCCTGAACAGTTGTAACAAAAATATGAATCGGTAAGACCGGAACATTGTTGAATGTATAAAGAGCAATAACAGCGCGAACAATCAAGGGCGTAATAACAGAGCTCGGATTGATCGTGTGTGTAACTGCAATCAATACAATCGCGACACGAGTCGATAAATGAAGAGTAAAGGCAATCCTCGGTACCTATCGATGAGAAACACATGTAACAATTTCTGTTATTGCCGGACAAATTAACATACTCACTATTGACCGGGTTGATGTTGTGAAGTGAAAAATGCGGAACAATGCGCTGGAGTTCGGCATATTGATCAAAAAACAGCCGTGAAAAATCAAAATCACGCCCGTATTCCATTGGGTCCCACGAGTCGCCCCACCAGATACTCCGATCATACACCACGACCGGCGCATTGGGTGCGTAAAAGGAAATAATATCTTTTCCCGACTTATCGCATTTCCTTCGATATAGCGTTCGCTCATTACGAAATGCCCGGCGCCGCTGATTGCGACAATCTGGGCAGAATGTCGGTTCGGGCACGTGTATCTTTTCGTAAAATGCTCGATCGCTATCCGCGATATCAAATTCTTGCGTGCAGTGCTTGCATCGGATCATACAATTTCTTTTTGATAACAATCTGCGCAGTATACTGTCTCGGACCGGTCTGGCGCATAGCTTGTCTCAAATACATTTTCACACGGCACATTACCATGATCATGCATGGTGGAATTAACTCTTCCATTCTGTGTTGGCTCCTCATGTCCACACTGACATGTTCTCTTCCAAAGATGATAGGGATTCGTATGTGAAAACCTTTCATAGTGCCTACAGTTGGGGCAGAGTCGCGGCAACGCCAGGTTGTTTTTACGATAGAATTTCAGCTCGTGCGATGTGATGCGAAATGCGGCCGGGCACTGATGCTCGCAGTCGCCATCGTGCAGACATCCGATAATATCTTTCGGTATGCTATCGGGCGCGTCATTAATATGATCGGGCAAGTCTTTTGCGTGTATCGTTATTTCATGTCGCCGTTTTGGCGAATCTTTCCACCTGGAATCAAATGATATCGCCTCAGATTTGCTTTTTGGAAAATAATCTTGCGCCGGTGTTTCGTTATACGCATAGAGTGACAGTTCGGGTGGAAAAAACTCCCCGTACGAAAAAATCCGCCCGGTCGCATCGGTATAGGGCATGTCGCTCATGTGAGATATAATCTTTGCTCTGAGCTCCTCATACTCGCCTGCCGTATACTGTTTATTCAGAATACAGTATTGCTTTCTTCGCAATGAAACGCAGCCAAAAAGATCACTGACATCATTGCGGCAGGATTGAGAATAGGTAGTGTTACGAACATCGGGCCACACATCGGCGGAAAGCATCACGTTATAGAGGTTCACGCCGGCAGTTGAAAGCTCATACGCAAGCTCCATGACGCAACATCCATTGTTAATATCATAGCCGTCCTTGATATCGGCAAGCATGAGCAAATACTTACACTGTTCGCTGTTTGATAAGTAAAAACAGTGCTGACAATTCGATGAGTTTATAAGCCCGTGCCCCGTACACTGGGATGTGTTCTTTTCACTCATGTACTTATGCAGGCGCGTACGGCAGAGCTCCCTGTATTCAACACGATATTCTTCCAGCTTTGCGTATGATCCCGTGTCAATGTTCTTCATTGCTTGCGTAAATTCATCTACGGTAAGCTGTTTGTTTCTAAAGACATATTTTCCCGTTCGAAGATTCGAGGACATGAAGCAATCGATTGAGCCTCTCACATCACTGCAAAAATAAAGATTCGTTGAGTCAGCGCAGTCATCACAAAACAATGAATTGGATACAATCGTGCACTGGGAGCACTGATAAGAATATTCAACATTTCGAATAAAAATTGAATCGAGGACGTTTTTTGAATTCAATACTCGATAACAATACATACACTCTTCATTATCATTCCCCGATGTAACGAGATAGCAGTTTTTGCAGTTTGCAACTTGATTCACATAATCCGAACCGGGGCTTGAGGTTGCTTGTAATGAAATTTGCGGAACGACATTGAGTAGATCGCGAAATTGCAAAAAAAATGATTGTGAGAAATCATAATCGCGGCCATACTCTGTCGCATCCCATGTATCAGAGAACCAACAATCCTTACAATACACCGGAAAAGGGGCATCTGAAGGATACATCGCGATAATCGATTGCTCGCAGAGCGAACATGTCCGGTGATACAGCGCTCTTTCGTTGCGCCACACCAGTCTTCGAATAAGTCGACACTGCGGACACCATGTCGGCGGCGGCACTTTCATCTTCTCATAGAACGCAAAGTCCTCCGTCTTAATAGTGAAATTGTTCTTGCAGTTTTGACAGATACGAACTTCTGATGTCATAGGATTTCTTTCTGATAACACGCTTCACAATAGACTTTCTCGGGACGTTCGGGTGCGTATGATGTCTCAAGTTCTATATGACAGCGACCAGCATGGTCATGCTCGGTTTTCTCACACATGCATTGGCGATGCCAAAGTTCTACGGGTTCTCGCCTTTCCTGGCGTTCATAATGTCGGCAATTGGGACATAACCTTGGAAGAGGTAGATTGAAACTGCGGTAGAAAGTGAGATCTTCGGAAGAAATGCGAAATGCGGTGGTGCACTGCTGACTGCACTGTGCCTTGTGCACACACTGTACAACGTCTTTGGTAATCGTGTCTGGCACATCCGCGGCGATGAGATCTGGTAAATCTTCCGCCTGTACCGTAATGTGGTAGTCGCGTGCTTCGTTCTCTTTCCATCTATACCCTTGGGTCAGAGCCGATTCTTTTTGAATCGGAAAAATATCAAAAGCAACTGATTCATTGTATGAATGGGGTGAGAATTCAAGAGGAAAATACTCCCCGTATGGATACCGCCTATCGCTAGAATCAACGTACAGCGTCTCTGTCATGTGCTCCTTAACTTTTGCCACAAGAGCATGATATTCTTCTTGAGAATATTTTTTGTTCAGAATGCAATATTCCTCTTTCCTCAATCCAACGCAGCCAAAAAGATTTTCTGACGTGAGGCAGAGCGCGGCATACTGCGAGTTCGAAACACCTGAATTGCACAAAAAATTAAAAGCGCAATTATAGGTATTGTACGATACGGCTACGCAGTCATAGATAAGCTCTCCCCCCCGCAATGCCGTAGACATCCTGCAGATCTCGGGAATCCTTCAGGACCCTCATACCATTTTTAATATCTTCTGCCCCATATACGCCAAAGGAGTTAAAAACATTTTTTGAGTTATGGATATGATTCCCTGTAGCGCCGGAGGCATTTACGATATCGGCGTACTTATGAAATGCTTTGTGCTCACAGAGATCAAAAAACTCTTTTTTCAGGTCTTCAAGCGATTGAAAACTGTTGGTCTTTTCATTCTGGAGAGCTGACGCGTACTCGTCTTTTGTAAGTTGCACGCCCCTGAAAACAAATTGCTTGTTTCGCAGGTTTGCGCTCATAAAACAATTCTGACAATTGACGCAATCGAACAGGAACCAGCTATCGATACAGTCCCGGGACTGGGAAATAAATTTGCAGTTGTAATTTTTTGAGCAATCTACATTCTCGTAGCAATTTTCAAGTTCGGTCACCCAAAGATTATCAAGACAGTTTTCTGATTTGTCGATATTTTCGCTATACCGAACATCTTCGCACCCGGTTACGGAATAGGAAAGATAACAATTCTTATTATTGACTGAATAGTTGGTATACTCACAATTTTCAAGTGGAGGCACTTGCCAGAGAGCGAAGCGCGGAACTTTTTTAAAGAGCTCGTTCCATTGTTCCAGAAACGGACGCGACCAATCAATGTCCATACCGTATGAAAACGGATCCCACCCCTCCCCCTGCCAGCAAGGATTACAATACACCCGGGCCGGGTCATCCGTATGGTACATGGTTATTATTGATTTCTGACAAAGACCGCAATTTCGCTTGTATAAGGATCGTACGTTTCGAAAACTTGTCCGTCTCATCATGCGGCACTTTGGACACCATGTTGGCGCCGGCACACCCATCTTTGCATAAAAGCTGAAATCATCCGACCCGATAATAAAATCACCCTTACAGTTCTGGCATGTTCTTTTTTCACTCTCATGTTCCATATAATTTTACGATACCAATAAAGAGCTTTCCTTTTTCGCGCTAAAAAATCATACGACTTCTTTTTGATAACATACCTCGCAATAAACCAACTCAGACCGCTCGGGAGAATACGATGTTTCGAATGCAATAGGACAGCGGCCAGCGTGTTCATGATCACCCTTCTCACACATGCATTGACGGTGCCAGAGCTTACGCGGATTACGACGTGAAAATCGATCGGAAAATCGACAGTTGGGACACTGGCGCGGCAAAGGAATTTTCCATTTCGCATAATACCCAAATTCTTGTTTGACGATACGATAATTCTTGGCGCACTTCTGACAAGCAAAAATATTTTTAATGATGCTCTCTCGCATATCACTGATATCGTCGGGGGTGCTTGCCCATTCTATCGTCGGTGTGTCGTATCGCCCGGGAAGGACATCGCGCCACTTCCAACCGCTCGCCAGAACCTCTTCTTTTGTTTTGGGATACCACTGCTGCGCTACTGTTTCATTGTACGCATACGGCGAGTATTGGATGGGAAAAAATTCTCCATACTCGCCTGTCTTCTTCATATGCTCAATAATCCTCGCGCGCAGTGTTGCGTATTCCTCTCTGCTGTACTGTATATTGAATACGCAATACTGTTTTTTTTGTAACCCAAAACAGCCGAAGCAATCCTGAATATCACGAACATTCATTACATATTCACAATTCATTGCACAATCAATGCTGTCCGCAAAATGTGTATTGTATGACCGTCGCCCACCGTAATGACATTCATAATCAAGCTCGCACCCCACCCCAAAATTTAACAAATCCATACAATCTTTCGCCATGCCCGCATCATACACATACCGCCCACGCTCTTGTCTAAACACGTCAAATCCCCTATATACATCACTGCATTCATTCAGATAGTCGCCGACCGAATCTTCCGTCTTGCTCAGAAAAGCATATTTCCTCGGCTGACTTGATACAAATTTCCTGAATTCATTTTTTATCATCTCAACCATTTGATATGATCCGAAATTATACATAAGCACCGCGCGCTCATACTCTCCTTTTGTGTATTGAACGTTTTTTATGCAATACGACTTATGGTTGAGATTGACACACATAAAACAGCTGGCGCAATCGTTGCACGCAAAACAAAATGCCGAATCAGTCATGTTTTGGGAGCTATAGACGAATCGGCAGTCATAACTTTTTTGAACGTCTTGACACTCGAAACAGCGCTCTGAATGTAAAACAAAATTGCAATCGACAATATCTTTCGACCATCCAACCCAATAGGTATAAAAAAGATTCTCACTCAAAGAAGATCCAATTGAAAGATATGAATTTTTAAGACGCTCCGCATACTGGCAGTAATCACTGTTCTCCATCTCTTTTACATTAAGCGCGATATGAGGGACAGATCGAGAGAGCTCATCAAACTGTTCAAAAAACGGGCGGGAAAAATTGAACTCGCGGCCATGTGAAAGCGGATCCCATCGGTCAGACCACCAGCACGATTGACAATAGACGAAAAACGGAACGTCTGTATGATGCGTGGACAACGTGTTCTTTTTGCATAGATCGCATGCGCGCATATAGAGCACGCGCTCGTTTCTTCGCGCACACCTGCGCTTGTTGCGGCAATCAGGACACCACGTCGGCTCGGGAACGTCTATTTTTTTGTAGAATGCCAAATCTTCGCCGAATATCTGGAATGCGTTATTGCATTGGGTACAAGTCTTCATACGACCTCCTTTTGATAACACGATTCACAGAATACGTGCTCGGACCGATCCGGAGAATACGATGTTTCGAATTTCCGCTGACAAGCGGACCCGGCTTCGCCGGGCATTCCCCTGTCATGATCATGGTCGGTTTTTTCACACATGCACCGGCGGTGCCAAAGCGTATGCGGGTTACGCATTTTCAAACGCGTTACATAGCGGCAATCGGGACACTTTCGAGGGATCGTTTCATGTATCTTTTTATAAAACGCAAGCTCCTGGGAAAGAATACGATAATTCTTTCCGCAGTCAACGCATGCAAGAATTTCTTTGGAAAAAGAATCGGGGGCGTCATCAACCCTGTCCGCTATGTGACTGAGGGCTACCGTTTCCTTTCCGCGTGTGCCGGGAAGATTGTCTTGCCAGCGAAATCCTTGGGCCA
>CAYJLM010000011.1:9790-10996 GCA_964370875.1 uncultured Gammaproteobacteria bacterium
CCTCTTCCTTGCTCAGCGGGAAATACTGATGCGCAACTGTTTCGTTGTAGCCGAATTGAGAAATTGGCGGCGGGAAAAACGCGCCCCACTCCCCCGTTTTCTTCATGTGCTCAATCAGGCGGGCCCGCAATGCGTGAAACTCATCGGGCTTGTACTGCTTGTTGAGAATACAATACTCACCATGGTTCATTGCCGCGCAGCCAAAGATATTCTTTGAATTCATGACAAGATAGGAATATTCGATGTTGGAACTATCAACAACAAAATGCGAGAACAAAGCGCGGTGAACGTTGTACGTTGAAATACCGTTGTACACGAGCTCGCTCTTGTCGCCAATCATCGATGAGTAAAAACAATCACTGCCCAGCGAAGTAAAAATAATATCCTTCATGTTCTCGCTCTGTGATCCGTCAAAAGTATTGACGCATGCTTTACAACTTTTGAGATAATCACCCGTGGAATCCTCGCACGTGATCAAATGCGCATACTTTACGATTGCGTGTCTCTTTAGTTCAAGGAATCGTCTAAAATTTTCCTGTTGTTGATTGTATGACCCATTCAGCAGTTCTTTCTTGCGTTCAATGTATTTATCTTTGTCATACTGCGTATTCTCAATACAGTACTGTTTATTTTTCAAATTCGTGCAAAGGATACAGTCCGAACAACTTGCGCAGTCAATGACGTATGCGCAATCGTTGCAATTCTTTGAATCGTAGATAAACCGGCTATTATAACAGCTGAACGAACTCATGACTTCATAGCAGAGCTCGTTGTCATTGCCCAGATCGCAATCGAGTGTGTCCTTGTTGCGCATGCCAAGCTCGCCATACATGCAGTCGGTATTATGGTCGCCACCAAAAACGAGATAACAACGCGTATTGCCGTAGGTATTATTGCAGTAATCACTATCAACGGCTTGCATATTTAGCAAGCCAATCCACGGTACTGCTCGCTGCAGCTCGTCAAATTGTTCAAAAAAAGGCTGCGAAAAATCAATATCGCGCCCATAGTCAAAAGGACTCCACTTGTCGCTATACCAGATATCGCTTTTATATACTTTATACTGGGAGTCGGAAGGATAGATAGAAATCATATCCTCGCCGGTGAAGTCGCACTTTCGCGCGTACAGCGTTCGTGTATTCCGCCGGCAAAGAAGCTGCTTTTGAGCACACTCAAAACACTGCACGCGCTCAGGCACCGCAAACT
>CAYJLM010000011.1:11006-20286 GCA_964370875.1 uncultured Gammaproteobacteria bacterium
TGATCGGTGATTTCAAATGCATTTTTACACTGAGCGCAGGTTATCATACAATCTCTTTTTGATAACACGATTCGCAGTAAATAATTTCCGGTCGGTCGGGTGCATAGGTGGTTTCGAATTCAACAGGACAGTGACTGGCATGATCATGGCCAGCTCGATCGCACATGCACTGACGGTAATACAATCTGCGGGTATTCCGCCTCTTCATACGATTGAAATGCCTGCAAAGCGGACACAGCGACGGAATGGGCAACCCTAACGACTTATACAACTTTAGCTCTCCTGCAATGACCTTGTAATTTTTTTGACATACGTCGCATGACAGGATTTCTTTTGTCAACGAGTCTTCAACGTCAGCAATGGCATCTGGAATAGCGGATTGCGGCAGAGTCTCCTTCCCTGTTGTCGATGGCGGATTATCCTGCCAGCGATACCCTCTCGCCAAAGCCACCCCCCTTTCAAGAGGAAAATAATCCATTGCCGCGGATTCATTGTACCCAAACGGCGCAAGTTTCCGAGGAAAATAACGGCCCCACTGGTCAGCCGTTTTTAGCTGATTGACGAGCTTTCCGACAAGCTCCTCGTACTCCTCTTTGGAATATTGTTTGTTGAGAATACAATACTGTTTTTTGTTTAATGATATGCAGCCGAAACAATTCTCAGAAGTTACAACAAAGTGACTATAGCTAACCTCTCTGTCAAACCAGCAAATATTCCCTCCGATAATATGATAACCACCCGGAATGCCCATGGAATTCCCGATAAGTGATGAGCTTTCGACCATCATAACCGAATCGACACAGTCTACGCTTTTTCCGGCTCCGAACATCGAATGAGCAATGTGCTCGCATGCTTCACTGCAGTCATAACAATTTTCCAGATTGCTGCACCCCTGAATATCATCACCGGTAACATCCTGAGACTTGAGGATCCGAGCAAAAGCATGCGGTTGTATTTTTATAAATCCTTCCGCTTCTGCCCGAGCGCGCGCGAACCCCGTCCGCGTACCAAGTTTATAATTGGCAATTTTTTTCTCATACTCTTCTTTCGAATAAGGTTTGTTAAACATATGATACTGTTTGCTCCTCAAGCCAATACAGCCAAAACAATTTTGGCAATCGCGGCAATCATATACAAACCATGACTCTGAACACCCCTTGCAATACCGCGCGTGAATCACCGAATAGCAGTCTTCACAATCCAAAATCTCATAACATCGCTCGCACCGCTCAAGCCAGTAGGACTCCATGGTCTCCCGTGAGTGAAACGGGAATGTTCCGTAATAACAGTTTTCATTATAGTCACCGCCAAAGATGAGATAACAGTTCTTATTCTTCAGCGTGTAGTTGCAATATTCGCTATTGTCCCCATCGCGATTCATCATCGCAATGTGAGGAACACGGTGCAATAACTCCTGGTACTGTTCAAAAAAAGGACGGTTCAAATCGAGTGCAAGGCCAAATTCCAAAGGATCCCACTTATCCGACCACCAACACTCCTGACAATACGTGATAATGCTGCTTTCCGGATGATAAAGAGTAATAATCGATTTTTCGCAAAGCTTGCAGATGCCGGGATACAACGTCCGTTCGTTTCGAAATGCAAGCTTATGCGCCGTCCGACATTCAAAACATTCATTTGATTGCGGTATGCCAATTTTCTGACACAACTCAAGTGTTTTTTCGCTATGCTCAAATTCTTGTTTGCAGGTTATACAGCTCAACATATTTTTTAAAATTTATACTATTTCCTCGTTTAGGGTATATGCATCATTTTTTTTCGAGAAGAAACGGTATGAGATATAAAGGATATGCATTCATGCCCACGGGTGCATCCGCGCGATCGCGCCACGTACCACTATATAATAAAGAGGGAGGATGCAGCTTCTTGAAAGATGCCAGCTCGCGATAATTGGACTTCCCTCTTTTTACTTCAATCGCTATGAGTGCCTCCTGACTCGATATAACAAAATCAACCTCCGATCCTGTTTTTGTCCGCCAAAACTGTGGATATATATCACGCTTAATGCATTCCTGGAACAATGCGTTTTCCAAAAGCGCTCCGCTGTCTCCTCGCGCATCTAGGAGGCGAAAATCGTTGACAACACTATTTCGCAGTCCCGTATCGAAATAGTACACCTTTGGATTTTTGACGAGCTCTTTACGCTTATTGGTAAAATACGGCCGCATGAGGGCACAGATAAATGTTTTCTCCAAAAAACGTAATTGTTTCTTGAGTGTCACATATGAATATTCAGACATCACTCCCAGCTCTGAGTAGTCAATGAGGTTTCCGATTTGCAAGCCGAGCGCCTTGATAAGTTTTTCAAATTTATAATCATCAATAAGCCCTAAGATATCGCGCACGTCGCGCAGAAAATATGTGCTATAAATATTTTTTAGAACCTCTCGCTTCTCCTCCTGTGATTCAGCAGCCAAAACACGAGGATACCCGCCAAAAAGGATATACTCCTCAAATAATTTCAAGAACATGCCGTGGATTTCATCTGATAGCTCCAATTTCTTGCCGGCAGAAATGCGCGCGCCATAAGAAATAAACGGCGCTGATAGGTTTGGTGCTTTCCATGAAAGAAATTCCTGAAAATCGAATGGGTACAGATTAAAAATAAAAATCCGCCCGACTAAATATTTCACTGCCTGCACGGTGAGATCAATACTGGATGATCCGGTGATAATAATCTTACTATGATACTCGTCGTACAAGTACTTTAATTTCTTTCCACCTTCACGAGCGTATTGGAATTCATCAATGAAAAGGTACGGGGCTTTTCCGTACAGCTTTGCAAACCCCTTGATATCGCGCTCGAAAAGGGTGAGCGTATCGCGATCTTCAAAGCTCAACATTAGCGCGGATGGCACCCTCGCCGCTATCTCCTTTATGAGTGTTGTCTTTCCGCACTGCCGGGGTCCCACAAGTGCCAAAACCTCGGGGGCTTTGAGGTATCGAGAAATGGTATCCTCTAATTTCCTTTTAATATACATACAAAACGACTATTCTTACCAAAATTATAGTGTACTATAATTATAGTATTACCAAAATTTTCGTCAATACTAAACAATCTCTTTTTGATAGCACTGTTCACCATCCTCCGCGAAAGCTTCGGCGCGGCAAGCACTATATAATTTCATTTTCATAACAGTGTTGACAATAGACAACCTCAGGTCGCTCGGGGGCATAGGTGGTTTCGAACTGCTCTGTGCACTGACCCGAATGGTCATGATTTGCTTGTTCGCACATGCATTGACGGTGATAATACTCAAATGCGTTTCTGCGATTCATGCGCTGTCTATGGCGCTCTTCGGGATGAAGACGCGGAATCGGAATGTTAAATTTTTTATAAAACGCAAGTTCTTGTTTTATAATTTTATAATTCCTTCCGGTTACGCTACACGCTAAAATTTCTTTGCAAAACGATTCGTCTACCGAATGAATATCAGTCGGTATACTGTCCCAGCTTATTGTTTCTTTTCCCTTTGTCGCTGGAAGATCATCGCGCCATGCATATCCTTGCGCGAGCGCTTCTTCTTTTGCAAGAGGATAAAAATCCATTGCAAGAGTTTCATTATATCCAAACGGAGATATGCGTGGGTCAAACGACATTCCCCATTCTCCTACTTCCTTCATGTGTAAAATAACCTTCGCCCTAAGTTCGTCAAAAGATTGTTTGTCGTATTGTTTATTAAGGATACAATGCTGTTTTTGTTTTAGTCCGCTGCATCCGAATATGTTTAATGATGACGCGCAATACTCGCAATAATCAGCATCAACACATCCTGTAAGACAGACGATACACCATCGCAGTCGATAGCAATTCGCTCCGCTTGCAAGCGACTCGTAGGCCAAGTCAGTATTCTCGCCCGAATAACAACACCGCATTGAATCACGCAATCCGGGAAATCCGGTATGGATATGGCGGCAATCCTCTCCTTCAAACATCTGATAGCAATCCATGCAATTTTTTGATTTTGTAATGTATTCACCAATACAATCTTCGGAATTATAGTTATAGTTGCATCGGCGGGGAAACTTCAGAATATAACGGTCAAAAAAAATTTTCTGTTCCTCAATCGATCGACTTAAAAATTCTTTTACTTTTTGCTCGTATTCGCTCTTTGAACACTGTGCGTTCATAAAGCAATAATTTTTGTGCTTCATATTACAGCACAAAAAACAATCCGAACAATCGACGCAATCCTTTAAAAATTCTGCCGAATGACAGTTTTGCGAATCATAGATATGGCGGCACCCATAACAGTTTTGAATACCGATCGAATCAAAACAAAGCGCACACTGCAGTGCATAATCCGTATCAACGCATTGTCTACAATTTTCCGCCAAGTTGCTGTACAGACAATCCTCCATCATATTGCCCGCAAATGACAGATATGAATTTTTAGAGCTGTGGCTGTAATTAATGTAATCAGAATTTTCATTATTCATGACCATACGCGCAGCGCGTGGCACGGTTTTTATAAGCTCGTGGAATTGTTCAAAAAATGGTTTTGAAAAATCAAATGCCCTCCCATATGACAACGGATCCCACGAATCGCTATTAAAACATTCAAGGCAATAAACCGTATACCCCGACCCGGGATGATACATGGAAATCATCTGCCTTGAACACAAATCGCACGATGTCTGATACAATGTCCGCTCGTTTCTAAAAGCAAACTTCCGCTTCACAGAACACAGTGTACAAATCGTCGCTTCAGGAACGTCAAGTTTATGATAGAGCTCCTTGTCGGCAAATGCTACCTCGAACTCCTTTTTACATTGTGCACAGGTTTTCATACAATTTCTTTTTGATAACACGATTCGCAGTAAATAATTTCCGGGCGGTCAGGTGCGTAGGTGGTTTCAAATTGCGTCGCACATCTTCCCGCGTGATCATGATCAGCATGCTCACACATGCACTGACGCTGCCAAAGTCTCCGCGGATTACGCTTCTGCATTCGACGCATATGTCGACAGTTAAAACAGAGTCGCGGCAATGCCAGCCCATGATTTTTATAGAAATCTATCTCATGAAGAATATACCGATAATTCTTACCACATTCACTGCATGCAAGAACATACCCGGTCAACGCATTGGAGTATACGTCGGGATCAGACGGGAGCTCCTCGTACGTAATTGTCTCCTTTCCGGTTGTCCCCGGCAACGCATCGCTCCATCGAAAACCGTTTGCAGTGGCCTCATCTTTTGTAAGAGGCGTATATTCACTGACGATCGATTCGTTATAGGCAAAAGGTGACATTTTAGCCGGGAAAAACTCTCCCCACTCCCCTGTTTGTTTCATATGTTCGATCAAACGACTTTTCAGTGCAGTAAATTCTTCCGGCGTGTATTGTTTATTAAAAATGCAATGGCTTGCATTGCGCATTCCCACACATCCAAAAAGATTATTGGACGTGAAACAAGAATCAGAGTACCACACGTCATTGCATCCGACGCATATCTGCGAAAAAAGTATCATGCGACCCATACAGGTAAGATTTTGATATCCAAGTTCACAGTCAGAAAAAAATGAACAGTCATAACAATCAATGGCAGTCCTTCCCGTAAAAATAAACGAGGAATCTTCACCACTTTTTACATCAAAAGAATGGCGAATGTTCTTTGCGTTGTAAATATGATTCCCGGAGACATCCTCATTGCGATAGCCGTAAAAATGCCTATGTGGACTCGTAAGGCGCAGTGCCTGCTGCTCTGACAAAATGGCATGTAATGACTCTTGATTGCAAAGCGGGTGTTCTTTTAGAAATAGTTCGTATTCACTCTTGGTAACAGGCTTATTAAAAATATAATATGATTTTTTTGAGAGCCCGACACACCCTATGCAATTCGTACAATCGCGGCAATCAAAAAGAGCGATGCTCTCGCTGCAATTTTCACAATCCTGAGAATAGTGAAGTTTGTAACATTGGACACAGTCAACACACTCATAGCAAAGTTCGGATTTAAAAAGATAGAGGGTGTCGATACAGTCTTTTGAGTTCCATACAATATGTCCGTAGTCACAGTTTTCATCTTCGATACATCCAAAAATAAGATAACAATTTTTACTGCCAACCGCCATATTCGAATACAGACAATTTTCGCTTTTTGTATTCATGAGATTAAATCTTGGAACTCGCAAAAAAAGCTCGCTGAACTGATCAAAAAATGGACGCGAAAAATCTATCTCTTGACTGTACGATCGTGGATCCCATTGGTCAGACCACCATTCCTCATGAGTATAGATGCTATAGTTACTCTCGGGACTATACATTGAAACAATCTTCATGCCTGATAGTGCCGAAGTGTGATTGTAAAGCGTTTTAAAATTACGGAAAATAATACGCCTCTGCTGCCGGCAATCAGGGCAGGATGTCGGCTCAGGAACGGCCATCTTTTTATAAAAATCGCGATCACCATCAGTGATCTCAAATTCTTTTTTACATTGGATGCAAGATTTCATCATACGGCAATGCGCTTACAGCTTTCCCTTCGATGATTTCCCCTCGCTTCCAAGCGATGGCTCATCACTTTCAGGCAATACGGCTTTTATAAGTTTGTGCTCCCATCTCAATGCTTTGTCCCTTTCCTGGAACACATGATCCCATAGCAATTTCCACGGAAGATAAAAGGAAGCATCGGCATCTTGCTTTTCACGAATGGCATCAATCATACAGTCATCTTCTTCTGGAATAGTAAAAACGACCACGTCACCTTTTTCGCCTGCCGCTTTTCGCGCGTCCTCCAAAGACGTATACACAAGCGCGCCCTGACCAATACCTTTTACTTCATTCCAATCATAAAACGCGCTCTTATCTTTTCTCTCGAGAGCTTCATCACCACCTTTATTGTCACGATATTTCTTCAAAACCGTATATCGCCGCTCCAGTGCTTCACTTTCCTGCGGGGTAATGATTTTAATTGGGCCGGCATGATACAACAAAATTTTATCGTTTCCTTTGGCTTGCAATTCCGATCTTCGCGGTCGCACAATTTCTGACTCCGCGCCTTCAAAGCTATGGAAGAGTGTTGTAAA
This sequence comes from uncultured Gammaproteobacteria bacterium, assembly GCA_964370875.1. Lineage (GTDB taxonomy): Bacteria > Patescibacteriota > Patescibacteriia > JACQRZ01 > JACQRZ01 > JACQWH01. The sequence goes on from CAYJLM010000011.1 coordinate 18,059, forward strand.
ACGAATGCTCCAATCCCGTTTTTTCCCAAGATGATCCCAAAGAACTTGTGATGGAATCCGATAGGCAATCGAGCGGGTTTTCTCAGTAACGCTTTCGAGATAATCAAGTATCGGGTGATCGTCGGGAATCGTTAATTCTGTCACCTCCATACTTTCCCCGCGCGAAAGCCTGCCAAGAGTTTTGGGATCTTCAACAAATCTTGAATTAAAAATGTCAAAAAGCTCCTGCCATCGATCAAACTCTTCTTTTCGCGCTCTGGGTACCGCGCTTGAGTCAACACCTGAGTATACTTCGGAAAGAGCCCTATACTCCGCGAACAGCTTTTTAACCTCCTCCTCCCGTCCACGGATTTCTCCATATCTTTCGGAAAAATCCTTTTCAAGCTCCCCCGATAGCGGCTCATCGATAGGATACGATCGTTGCGATAGCTTGCCTTTAAAATACAGATTCATATTTTTACATCCTCCATTGTTTTAAGGCCAACAACTTCACGAATAAAAAAATCGATGCCATCACAGAGAAGCGTGACATATCCGCAATTTCCAAACGAATCGCGAGGAATTTTTACCCGCGGAGCATACCCAAGGTGAATCAACAACGTACGGATACACCCGCCATGCGTAACAACCAATACGCTCTTGCCAGGATAGGCGACCGATATTTCACGGAGTCCCGGAATAAATCTTCCCATAAATTCCTCATCGCTTTCAAAATCATCTACAAGTTTAAATTTTCTCCGTTCTTCCTCAGAGAGCTCTCCGCGTTTTTCAAGAAGCGCCCGGAGATCACCGTCATACTCTACGGCAGGGCGTCCTTCATATACTCCTCCAAAACGCTCGCGCAATGCTTGCGATGTTTGTATTGCAAGCTGACGATCAATATTAAGAATTTGTGCCGTGTGATACGTGCGAAGCAAATCAGATGAAAATAACACATCAAAATGCCGATCCTTCATTACTTCACACAACTGTCCGGCTTGTGTCTCGCCCCTTTCTGTGAGTAGTGAATCTCTTTGTCCCTGCCAAATCCCTTGTGCGTTCCATTCCGTCTCTCCGTGGCGCACGAGGGTCAGCGTGCAATATTTTTTTTCTTCAATTTCTTTGTCCATATCATGCCTCAATAATAGTTTCCGTCTCGCCCTCGACAACGAGGGCCTGCTTGTCGGTCAGGAGCAGAATCGGGTAGCCGCATTCCGCGAATTTTTCTTTTATCTTTTCATTTTTACATCCAAACTCCGCGCCCGTGTGGGGCAGAATGACCGTATCGATAATATTGAATGCTTCATACGACGTGAGCTGGGGAACCATGTATGCCTCATCCAGATCGTATAGTGGATCAAGTATTGGCCCGACAATACACGAGCCCGCGCTCGAACCGATATATACCTTCCCTGAATCGACACATTCCTTCACAACCGAATCAAATCCCGACTTTCTTGCATGATAGAGAAGATAGAAGGTATTGCCTCCCGCAACAAAGAGTATATCAGTTGCACGCAAAGCATCGCGAAGATTTTCCCTATCCATTCCTTCTATATCAATTTCGGTAATACCAAACCCAAGCTCCTGGAGTTTCTTTTTATCTTTCTCTACCCACCACGCGTCCTTGTATGGATTTGCCGCTGTTTTTATAAAAGCAACGATATGCTCGCGCGCTGTTTGTACAAGACCCCATGGCAGTGCTTCTGCCACTTCCCCAAATGCCGATGCGAGAAAAAGTCGCTTCATACCTTTTTTTCCAGTGTTGCGTGAATAATTTCGAGGAGCTCGTCATGCACTGCGCCATTTGACACGAGCGTTCCATTGATCGGCCGGTCATATTTTTGTTCATTGCCTATGATGTCTGTCACGCGTCCTCCCGCTTCATCGGCAATAATTTTTATCGCGGCACCATCGTGAGGAGCCGTTCCTTGAAACATCGCCGCTATGAGCTCACCACCCGCAACCAACATACCACCATAGAGCGTCGATGCGAGAGTAATGCATTTGATATTCTTTTCGGCAAGAGTAACGCGCATGGCTCGCAGATCATACGGTACACGATAGAGCCCGCCAACCTTTTCCATCCCGCTTATATTCATTAATCCACCCGTAAGCATTTTTTGGGATGATACTTGAATGGGTGTGTCGTTCATCGTCGCCCCCTTCCCTTTTTCGGCAAAAAACAAACGATCCATGAACGGATCGTAAAGCACTCCAAGAACAGGATCGCCCGCCCTGCATAGCGC
>CAYJLM010000012.1:0-13311 GCA_964370875.1 uncultured Gammaproteobacteria bacterium
CTGTCCAGGTGGTACCGCCATCCTCAGAGACATCCAAGGTAACATTCAGGCCGGTGCCGGTGCTGTCGGCAAGGTCGTAGTGGATAACGATAGTACCCGAACCCACGGTTTGAGATGCGGATGTATTCGTAATAGTTGGAACTGCCGTATCAACGGTGAAATTCGAGGATTGAGTGTACGAACCTTGATTATTAAAATAATCACGCGAACGAACGCGCACTCTCATGTCCGTTTGGTACTGTCCGCTAAAGTCAGTACCGGCATTCCATGTTATTGATTTCGTACCGGTTGTGACACCCGAACCGACATCACCGGTTGCGGATGTCGTTGGGACAACCCATGTCGCTCCCCCGTCTTCTGAAATTGAAATCTCGACGGTGTGGCCCGCTGATGTAATATCCGACAACGTATATGAGATAACAACACTGTTCGAACCTGCTGTCTGCGTCGCGCTCACCGCACTCACGACTGGTGCTTTTGTATCAACGGTAAAAATTGACGACGGCGCGTAATCTCCGACATTACCATAGTAATCCGTACCACGTAACCGAATGCGCATATCACTCTGCTCTTCATTCGCAAAGTCGCTTCCGGCATTCCACGAAATCTCGCGACCGGTACCCGCGGCAACTCCACTCCCCAGATCGCCGGTTGCGGACAGTGTCGGTACTGTCCAAGTTGTACCCCCGTCATCGGATATCTCGAGCGTCACGGAATTATTTCCACTGGTAACATCACTCATGTCATAATTGATGACGATAGTACTTGTTGCAGGGGTTTGAGAGGTAGTAATAGTGGAAATGGACGGTCCGCGCGTGTCAATGGCAAATGCGGAGGACGTCGCCGTATTACTGTTTGCTAATGTATCTGAAGATTGCAGACGGACAAAGACAGTGGAATCTTCTGTATTTGGCAAATCAGTTGCGAGATCCCATGCAAACGTATACGCAGAGCCGGCTGAACTAAAGAGCAGGTTTGTTGTTCCGTCAGATCCCGCGCCTGATTTTTCGGTCATCGTTTGCCATGCGCTCCCATCCGTGGAATATTCCCTGACGAGCAAACTGTTCGTATCGTTCTGCGTATCCGTCCCCGTATAATCAATAATGATAGTTGTTCCGCCTGCCACCTGTGAAATGCTTGTCAGCGCAATTACCGGCGCAGTATTCGTGATACTCCCCGAAGCAGACATACTGCTTTGGCTCGATGCGGCATGCGCGCCATCAGAAGGATTTCGTGAAATGACATTGAAGCTATACTGCGCGACAGGCGATGTGAGTCCCGTTACGGACACCTTACCGGACACACCCGAGGTCTGACCCCACTGACCCGCTCCGGTACCGAGCGTTTTCCATACCGCACTCATGCCAAGCGTTCCGTCGGACTGAACATACTTGTTTGTCGTCTGTTCATAGATACTGTATTCTACCGTTGCAGATTCCTCGGAATGAGCGTTGACAGTAACATCAACCGACGTGTTTTGCGGATTCGCCACGGTCGGCGCGACAGGCGTATACGGCTTTACATATGTATACGCCGTGTTTGGTGAGGTGTCCTCGCTTGTCACCGACTGACCGTAATCATCCGTATGCGTAATTTTGACTTTTGAGATATAATCGCTGCCCGTCAGCGTCGCGCCAACCGCAGTTGCTTGGTTTGTCGGCGTGGCCGTATTACCTTGACCGGCAGTTGCGGAGCCATACGCACCGCCATTGATCGCGAGATAAAAATCATTGGTGTTTGGGTTGGTTTCGGTAAATAATCCTCCAATGAGTGCCGTAGTGTCGCCCGCATTGGGCTGGGCTTGCAGATCTGCCGCAACGGAAACTGTCGGGGGAAGCGTATCAAGAGAGCATGAAGAGGAAACCGTATTACCACTCGCGTTTGCAAACGAATCCGTTGAGCGAATACGAACCTTCATGGTCGAGCTGACCTGATTGGGGAAATCAGTCCCCGCGTCCCAGGAGATTGTTTTTCCCGTGCCTGCTGAAATACCCGCACCCACCGATCCGGTAACTGACGTATCGGTCACTGTCCATGTCGTTCCATTATCGCTTGAAATATCAAGCGCGACCGTTGACGTTTGTGCATCCGAAATATCATACGTAAATACAACGATACGCGTGCCGAGCGTCTGAAGAGCGGAAACGTTCGTGATAACCGGCGCCTTCGTATCGACAGTAAATGCCGAAGACTGAACATTACCATTGGCATTTGAATACACATCTGTCGCGTGTACACGGACCAGGAGAGACTGCTCTCTATTGGGGAAATCGGTACTCGCTGTCCAGCTTACGGTCTTGCCTGTCCCACTTGTCACACCAGCACCAACATCGCCCGAGAGCGTTGTCGTTGCCACCCCCCATGTCGTACCGCCATCCTCAGATATATCAATACCAACCGTTGATGTGTTTGTGTCCGAGATATCGTAGTGAATTGTCACAGTGCCTGCGCCGGCATCCTGACTTGCCGTTACATTACTTATAGCGGGGGCGGATGTATCGACAGAAAATGCACCCGAAGTCGTAAATGATCCCGCATTACCATACGCATCAGTCGAACGCAGGCGCACTTTCATGGTCGAAGAGTCCTGATTATTGAAATCCGTCCCGGCATTCCATGTAATTGATTTTCCACTGCCCGGCGACACAACCCCGCCGACATCACCGCTCGCGCTTGTTGTTGGGACTGTCCAGGTCAGCCCACCATCGGACGATATCTGCAATTCAACCGATGATACCGACAGGTCGGTCAACGTATAGCCAATGGCGACATTTTTTGTACCACTTGTCTGACTTACACTGATAGCGGAGATAACCGGGTTCTTTGTATCAATCGTAAAGATACTTGAGGTTGCAAGTGCCCCGGTTGATGTTCCATCGTTTGCCTGGAGTCGTACGCGTGCGTTTGTATCTTCAGTATTTGGCAAATCGCCCCCAACGTCCCACATGAAGTCAAACGCAGCCCCGGTATGGGTAAATGCTAATGCCAGAATACCATCACTCCCAACCCCGCTCTTCTCAGTCATCGTAGACCAATTCAGATTATCAAGAGAGTATTTGTAATACACGATATTTGACGACTCATCTTCAAGGTCGGTACCCGTGTAGCTGATCGTGACATATTTCGATCCGTTGGTAATCTCTGAAACCGAATTGAACGCAATCGAAGGCGCCTGATTTGCTGAAGACGCACCCGATGAAAGCGCGCTCTCGCTCGATGCGGCATGCGCGGCGTCATTCGTGTTGCGCGACTTAACTTTAAATTGATGTAGATACGAAGATGTGGTCAGTCCGGTTACCGTCACTTTGCCAGATGTACCCGATCCATTCCCCCATTGCCCAGATGCAGTCCCAAGTGTCTGCCAGACAGCACTTGCTCCAAGCGTTCCGTTGCTTTGGACGTACTTATTTTGTGATGTCTCAAAAATCGCATATTCCAACCCATCTGTTTCGCTTGCATTTTTGTTAATAGTAACATCGACGGTTCCAAAACCGGGATTATCGACGGTCGGCGCGGCTGGCGTATATGGCTTTACATATTTATACGCCGTGTTTGGCGAGGTATTTTCATTCGTCACCGATTGACCATAGTCGTCCGTATGAACTATTTTTACTTTTGAAATATAATCATTACCATCCAGTGTGGCGCCGACTCCTGTTGCCTGGTCTGCCGGGGTTGCAGTATTTGTCTGCCCTGCTGTCGCTGAACCGTACGCACCGCCATTGATTGCAGTATAAAAGCTATTGGTATTGGGATTTGTCTCTGTAAAGGACCCGCCTATGAGCGCCGTAGTGTCGCCCGCCTGTGGCTGTGCCTGCAGATCCACCGTGACATTCGATACGGGCGCCGTGGTATCAAGTGAAAAATTTGACGACTCGGCATTCGCTGATTGATTGTTAAACACATCACGACCGCGCACGCGCACGCGCATGGTCGATGAAAGCTGTCCGCCAAAATCCGTCCCCGCATCCCAGGTAATTGTTTTTCCATTTCCAGCAGGGATTCCTGCGCCTACCGCACCGCTTGCGGTTGTATCCGGCACGGTCCACGTTGACCCACCATTCGAAGACACATCAAATTCGATTGTAGAATTGCTCTGATCCGCAAGATCATAGGTAATGGTGACTGTCGTAGCGCCAGATGTTTGAGCGGCACTGACGTTTGTCACGCGGGGAGCCTTCGTGTCGAGTGAAAAGTTTGATGAAGAGCCAGAAGAAGCGTTCGTAAATGAATCCGTCGCCGTCAGCCGAATCTTCATGGTTGTCTTTTCCTGATCGTTATAGTCAGTCGCGCCATCCCAGGTAATCGTCTTACCCGTACCAGATGTTTGACCGGCACCGGTGTCCCCGGCTGCAGAGGTGGTGGGGACTGTCCAGGTGCTTCCACCGTCGCTTGATATCTCCGAGCCAACGGTTGTTGTTGGCTGATCGTCGGAAATATCATAGTGAAATGTAAATGTGTCTGCACCGGAATCCTGCCCTGCGGTCACGTTGGAAATAACAGGATCTTTTGTATCAAGCGTAAAGTCGGAAGACTCGGCATACGATCCCTGATTTCCGAACGTATCACGCCCTCGTACTCGGACGCGCATATCTGCCTGATACTGTCCGTCAAAATCAGCGCCCGCGTCCCAGGTAATGGTCTTGCCTGTCCCGGGCGTTATACCCGACCCGACCGCTCCGCTGGTCGTTGTACTGGTGACCGTCCAGGTTGCGCCACCATCCTGTGATACGCTCAGTTCAACAAGCGAATTATTTGCATCAGCAAGATTGTACTGAATAGCAACCGTTCGTTCTCCAGAATTCTGAGATGCGGTCACGGCCGATACAACAGAAGACTTGTTATCAATTTCAAAAGCAGAAGAGATTGCGAGGTTACTGTCACTTTGCGTATCGTTTGACTTGAGGCGGACATAGACCGTCGAATCTTCAATATTTGAAAGATCCGTGCCGGAATCCCATTTAAAGGTATGGCTACTTCCCGTTGGTAAAAATGTTAGATTCGCAATACCGTCTGATCCAACGCCCGACTTTTCCGCCATCACACTCCATGTCGAACTATCACGAGAGTACTGATAGGTTGCCAGACTATTGATATCACCTTCCCCATCAGTCCCGGTATAATCAACGCTTGTGTATTGCGTGCCGTCGGTGGTCTGCGCACCCGTTGGTATCGAGAGAACCGGTGCGGTATTCGTAATCTGGGCGGCTGCGGAAAGGGCAGACTCTGATGATGCGGCATGGCTCGTATCACTCGTATTGCGGGATTTTGTTTTAAATATGTAAAGGGATACTGGCGATGATAATCCTGTCACACGGACCTTCCCGGATACAGCTAAGGCATCCCCCCATTGCCCAGCGCCCGTGCCAAGCGTCTGCCATACCGCGCTTGTCCCAAGCGTTCCGTCGCTTTGGACATATTTACTCTGGGATGTCTCAAAAATCGCGTATTCTAGTCCATCTGTTTCGCTTCCGTTTTTGTTTACTGTCACGTCAACGCGCGTCGTGAGCGGATTGTCTACCGTCGGAGGGAGGGGCGTATACGGCCTTACATATTTATATGCCGTGTTTGGCGAGGCATTCTCATTCGTTACTGATTGGCCATAATCATCAGTGTGTACAATCTTCACAGATGGAATATAATCATTACCGTCCAGCGTGGCACCGACTCCCGTTACCTGATCTGATGGCGTGGCAGTATCGGATGTCCCCGATGTTGCTGAACCGTACGCGCCGCCATTGATAGCGACATAAAAATCATTCGTGTTCGGATTGATTTCCGTAAACGATCCGCTGATGAGCACGCTTGTGTCGCCGGCATTGGGCTGAGCTTGGAGATTTGCCGCGACGTTCGTGACAGGGTTTAACGTATCAAGCGAAAAATTGGCTGACGCGACGTTCGTACCCTGATTTTGCCATCTATCTTTCGCTCGCACGCGCACCTGAATATCTGCTTGTTGCTGCTCATCAAAATCCGTACCGGCATTCCACGTGATTGTCTTGCTCGCGCCCGTGCTTTGTCCCGATCCGACACTGCCAGAAACGGATATATCCGTAACATTCCATGTAGTGCCGCCATCATCAGAGATGTCGAGCTCAATAAGAAGGTCGGAAGTTGAATCGTCGGCAACATCATACGCAATCTGCACATTGGTGGTTCCGACCGTTTGCGCCGCGGAAACATTGGACACAACTGGCAGTGCGTAGTCAACAGTAAACGATGACGATGTTGTTGTGGCTCCGCTTACTATTCCGTCGTTTGCCTGCAAGCGCACTTGGACGGTGGTCGAATAAACCGCGCCAAGATCCGCACCTGCATCCCATACAAACGTATGTGCAGTCCCGCCAGGCGAGGCAGTCAAGCCGGACACCCCCTCATGATTAGGGTCACCGGTATCTGCGGTCATTGTTTGCCACGTACTGCCGTTCGTTGAATACTCGTATGTGACCAATGAAGACGGATCGCTTTCGTTATCCACAAGATCATAGTTCACATACACCCTTCCATTGCTGGTTTGCTGTGACGGCGAGAGATTGGAGATTGTTGGCGCGGTATTCTCTGTATATCCAATCGCAATATTATCCAGAATAACCTGCTGGCTTCCATTGCCTGATAGAAACGCCTTCCACATAATCTTGCCAGCAGATGTAGAAAATGTGCCAATGTTTGTATTCACCACCGTAGCGGTATTGTAATTCGATGCGCCGGCCGTTACCCATGCGGATCCATTCCAGTATTGCCAAGACGATCCATTATCGTCGGAAAGCTGATAATAAATTTCACCGCCGTTCTTTGTCGCGGTCTCGGTAAATGAGTCCCATGTCGAGACAGTTGTCGGAATAAGTGACGTGGTGGGATTTATTGCGGGATTATCCGTTGCATACACCGGTGATGCGCTTTGTGACCAGTTCATCGATATGTTATCTATGACGCCACTATATGCATATGTCGTATTAACATTCGGAGATGTCGCGTACACGGCGACTTTCAAATAATAAGTTCCGGCAGTCGTCAGTTTGCTCGCAATATTTATGGAAGACGTACTTGCCCAAGAGGTTGTACCGGTAATCTCTCCGCTTCCCCATACATTTTGAGTTACAATCGGATTGCCGCTGGAATTATTAATAAACGCATACACCTGAAACGTTGTCGGGTTGGTCGGCGAAACAAATGTATCCGCCTTCCAGTCAAAGGTAAGGGTGGCCGATGCGGGATTGGCAACCGTGGTTGTAAAAGACTGCATCCAAAACCCGGCAACTGTCTTGTTACGACGGTCGGACGTCAAATCAACCCGAACAAACCCACCCGGATTACCACCCGACGATACAAACGATCCGTTTGCGGTTGTATTAGATGGCTCCAGCCAATCATTGTATGTCCACCCTGTCGCATCCGTGTTAAACCCACCATTTGTCGAGCTTCCACTCGCCGATGTATTTTTCAATCGCGCCACTCCGCCTGTCACTTCAATCTTTGCGCTATCATAGGTATAGTCACCCGGAGTCGTGAAATCCCAATTCTGCGTTGCCGCCAAGAGCGGCTGAACACCCAATAAATAGGAAGAGACGATTGCCACGAAAAGCACCTTCACCAAAAAAAGGCCCCCGGCACCCAGTACCGTGACTAAACTTATCTTCCTTCTTATTATATATACATTAGCTTGATCCGGTTCTTTTTCCGATCGCGGAAAAATAAATCCGCGCTCCTGCAATCGCTCCGGCGGAACCATAATAAACAGTGGGAGCGAAATAAGGAAAAGCAGTATCTCGACACCCAAAAGCTCAACAGCGTACAGTACCGTTTTTTTAACATCGCGTTCCTCCACAACCCGCTTCTTGACCGAGTAGAGAAAGCTCGAATATTTTATAAAAAAATTGAGAAACTTTTTTTACATACAAGGGTGAGGAGACAAGCAATCCGAACCCTTCCTCCTACAGCATTTCCTTTCTTAAGAAATTATATCGTTAAAATTGTAAGAAACATCCCCGTCATCACAACAATAACTACAGACCAGTTTGCAAGAACGTCAACATTGCGCACAACCGAATCATACCAATTCGTCCGCACCTTAAAAAACTGTACATCTGAAATTTCACTGCGCGTAGCGTTCTTTTTGTCCCAACTAAAAACCAGTACCGAATGATTCCCCTCTCGAAGCGCGAAGTCTTTCTGTAAATGCTCTATCTGCCAGTTACCATTTTTATCAATATCACCGTAGTAGATCGCCGTCTGCTGGTCTGACAATAACAGCACTACTGTTGCCAACGACTTGCCTGTTCCTGAAAAAATATAATTCCCCTCCTTCGTTTTGCGAACCTCCTTTAATACTGACCTCTGCATAGATTCTTGGATGCCGGCTGTCTGTATCGCCGTCTCGGTCTCGATAAGTGCTTTGTCCACAATATCGACCGGCTGAAGTTCTGACACGTGATAGAGCTGAAGCGGACCATAGATCACCGGAACGGCGAGAATTATTCCAAGCTTCAGCGCCCAGATGAAAAAGAATATGCCCAGGCCGGTCAGCGTCAATACGCGACGAATGGCATAGTCGAAGTTTATTTTTTCATAAACACCCTTTTCGGCAAGAAACGCCGACATCGTATCCGACTTCACGCCCACATAGAGAGGGAGTGAAATAATCGCAAGTGCAATTTCAAAAAGAATTAAACTGAACACTTCTGCAATTGCAGCTGCTCCTGTCTTTGTGATGACGCTCTGTTTCCCTCGATACACCCGGTTCGTAAGGTAGATGACAATGTTAAGCCATTGCTTTCTCATCGGTGCTCTTTAATAATATTGCTATTTTATCTTTAAGCAAAGAAAGGTCTGTGTCTGCTTTTACAAAATAATCACTGGCACCAAGTCCGGCTGCCTTCTCTTTGTCGGACTCATCGCCAAGATTTGACAGGACGACGACCGGAATATCTTTCAGCGGCGACATTGACTTTATGTCTTTCAAAAAATCGAACCCGCTCATTTTCGACAAGATAAGATCAAGAAGAATAACATCGGGGTGCAAACGTTCAGCCATCTTCAATCCCGTCTCAGCATCAGTCGATGATGCGATAGTGTACCCGGCTTCATGAAACATAAGATACAGCGCTCGCTGTAATACTTCCTCGTCCTCAATAATTAAAATTATTTTTTGTTTTCGAGTTGTCATGTTCTGCTTTTACTCCTTGCGACTGTACTGCCGGTGTCAGGTTTTTTTTTTAAATGTGCCTTAACAAACTGAATGATCTGCTTCATCTCAGTATTTGCCTTAATGAAATAGTTCTCTGCTCCCAACGCCTTGACGGATTTCACATCTGCCGGTGAGTTGAGATTTGAAAGGACTGCAACGGGAACATCCTTGACGATCTCATCCGATTTAAACTGTTGCAGAACACCAAAGCCATCCAGTCCGGGTAAAATAAGATCAAGCAAAATAAAACGCGGTCCAAATTTCTTTGCGGCATCGAGTGCCTCAAGACCATTTGCAACAATTTCCACCTCAAAATCCGCACTGCTCAAACTTTCCCCCAACACCCGTGCAAGCAATGCGTCGTCCTCCACTACGAGAATTTTTATTCTCTCCTTTTTTTTATTAAACATACACTACGCGGCGCATCGTTCGCTCCTGTGGATAAGTATACCATAAGCTTTGTTTTTATTATAGCATCGACAGATATTCCCGCCAATAGATAAAGGCGCCCATGGCGCCTTTTCTGCTATTACTGCATCTCTTCATTCATTTCGGGCTGCGCGGAATCGAACCGCGTCTACACGCACCCGAAGCGTGTGTACTACCGGTATACTACAGCCCGTTTTGTTACTGGATACACTCCTGATAACATGTGTGGCAGTATACAATTTCCTCCCTATCATGTCCATAGGTTGTTTCAAACTCTGCCCTGCACGATCTGCCGGGATGAAAAATATGATTTTCAGAACACATGCAGGTACGATGATAAAGGATTGGAATAATAAAGCGCTTCATTCTTTTCGCAAATCGACAATCTACGCACTCCAACGGAATCGGTATATACATACTCTTGAGACGAACGAGCTCTTTCCTAAGAATGCGGTAATTTTTCGCGCATGATACACAACGCAAAATTTCCCTTGTCAATGATTCGTCTACATTGACTATCATTGTTGGGATAGCTTCCGATTGCATCGTCTCTGCACCCTTTGTCCCCCCTTGATCTTTCTCCCATTGCCAACTCCGTGCTCGCACTTGATTCTCCAATTGGGGGATGAATTCCTGTGCAAGCGAATCGTTATATCCGAACGGTGAGAACGAAATGGGGAAAAATTCGCCCCATACTTCTTCCATTTTCATGTCCTGTATAATCCGCTGTTTCAATGCATCATACTCCTCCTTGGTGTACTGCTTGTTGAGGATGCAGTACTGCTTTTTTTGCAAACCCACACAGCCGAAAAGGTTAGCACTGTTGAATACGCTTGCGGAATAAGAAATAGCCGACGAGTCGCAGCAAATGACCGAGCACATACTTGTGCTTGAGTGCGGCGCAGTTGATAGTTCATAGTTTATTTCGCCGGCGAGTCCCAAATAACATCCTCTATACACATCCTTTCTCTGCCATGCGATACGGTAGGACTCACCAATATTTTCACATCCATCAAAGACAAAAAAACTCGAACGGATTAATTTTGAGTTTGAGATACCCTCCCCGCATGCATTCTCACTGTTGCGAATTGTCCCACATTCGCAAGGAAATCCCAATGCGAATTCTTCAAACCGACGCTTATGATTCTCAAACGATTCACGATTACTAAGCGCGCTTGCCAGTCGGCTACCATATTCATCTTCTGTGAGTTGCTCATTATACCAACACCATTGCTTATGTTTCATGTTCACGCACCCGAAACAATTTTGGCAATCGCTCAAATCCTGCCCAAGATAACAGTCTGAGCACTTAAAACAACGCGTGAGGAAGGCAGACGCATACGATTCTCCCGTTGACACGCAATCATAGAGAAGCTCCGATTTAACAACATTAAGGCAATCGATACAGTCATGCGAATCGTCAGTATTCTTGCAATAGAGCGACCCTTCCGTTCCGGTAACAGAAAATGAGAGGTAGCAATCCTTGTTACTGGAAATATAATTAGCATATTCACAGTTCACATTCTCCCGATGATGCCACACATTGAATTGTGGCACTGCTCTCATTAAATCAAACCACTGATCAAAAAACGGTCGCGTCAGATCGTAATCCCGTCCATACGCCATCGGATCCCATCCGTCACCATACCAGCATTCGCGGCAATACACGGTGACATATGAATGAGGCGAATACATGGCAAGAATATCTTTCTTGCACAGCTCACAAGTACGCTTATATAAATGCCGCTCATTGCGAAATGCAAGGCGGCGTTGGAGAGAATGGGTGCCACACAGTGTCGGGGCGGGCGCGTCGAAATAATTCAAAATTTCCTGATCATTTGGATGGACAGAAAACGATACATTGCATTCTTTGCACAGCGGCATAGATTATTGTTCTGGATCAGTCCTCGGACTTGATCCGAGGATCGAGCCGGGGATGATATGGGGACGACCCCTGCGTTATTTTGTTTCTTTGTGGGGCGTATTTTTTTTGCAGGTTTTGCAAAATTTGCTCAACTCAAGGCGAACCTTGTTGAGCTTCTTTTTATTCTTAGTTGTGTAGTGGGTGATTTTTTTACACACCGTACACTCCAGCTTCGCGAGATTATCTTGGGACATAAAAATGAAATGAGAAATGATAAATTATAGAGGAGAAGCTTTCTGGAGCCACCTCGCGGACTCGAACCGCGGACCTTCACTTTACAAAAGTGTTGCTCTACCAGCTGAGCTAAGGTGGCGCGAATGGTGGGCGGTGAGGGACTCGAACCCCCGGAGGCCTTTAGGCCGCGAGATTTACAGTCTCGAGCAATTGCCGCTATGCGAACCGCCCATTATAAAAGACCAAATGCATGAGCTCTTTGCTCATGCTTCGGATTGCCAAATCCTATCACGGAGATATATTTTTGTAAATCCTTCTTTCTTGTAAGGTAAAAAACATGAGTAGCTTTAGATGGGTGAAATGAAAGATCTATTAACATCACCCGCAATGAATCAAGGAGGGGTTTTGATCTATTTGAAAAGCTCATTTGAATAGAATTACTTCTCAGCTTATACACAGAACCATCTGAATCAAAAAAACCTCTAATAAATCTTTTACTGTACTCGCTGTTACGTTGAATCCATGCAGGAACATCAACTTGTTCCTTTACTTTATTTTTTGCCGTCAGTCCCAATTTTTCTAAATAGGAAACCGCCTTGACAGAACCGAAATAAACATCAGCCGTATTCTGAGATTTTCTATACATTACTCCGGTATCCCTTCTGAATAGCTTCTTAATCAGCGTTTGAATGTATAAAATATAACCGTGATCGTCTCGCGAATTTATCGTAATGACAAGCTGCCCATCTGATCTATGCCCGTCACCAAGCATAACCCCCATAAATTCTGCTAAATCACTGCTGAGCGGTGGGAGAGTTACTGGTTTTATATTGCGATATTTTTCTTTCTTAAACGGACAGAGCGGGATGTTCAAGCGCTTAATGCGCTCATATACCGCGGGGTATGAAATTCCAATAATCTCAGCAATTTCAAGAATCGTTTTATTTTCCTTGATATATAAGCCATAAAGCTCACGACGCTTTTGTGTCTCTTCTTTCTTTGTCCATCTTCGAGGCATAGCGATACCGTAATGGAAAACTTTTCTTTTTTAGTAGTATTTGTTCTCTGTTTTTATGTCAAATATTTTAAAAATCATTTTTGCTAACATTCCTCCGTTTATGTCTTTATGTATGGTTTCCTTTTCATTTGTCTCTGGATTGAATGCATCTACTCTCCATGTTCTATTACCATTATCTTCACAATGGAGCATTACTTTATTGTGTCCGGGGATCTCTATTAGAAATCCAGGGAGTTTTTGTTCTATAAGGTCTGTTGAATTGTTTCCTTTCTTTTGCATAGCATGTGGGAGTTAGGAATAAATTCTAATAGCCCATGTCAATATAGCGTCACTGCAAAACAATAAAGCACTGGAGCCGTTGTGCGGAATCGAACCGCAGACCTACTCCTTCATTGATACCCTATTTTGGCATAACATAATATATAGGGACTAGACTGTATATTGAGCATAGTTTTCACTGAAGCTCCCCTTGTCAGTCGTTCGGGCGTAGATACGCCACGGTCTGAACCGCATGTTCGGCCTTTAACCGTTATTCGGGATTCACTATTCCGTTTCCAAAATAGTGGGCAATACTATTTACCA